>SLTB01000216.1 GCA_007130155.1 Pseudomonadales bacterium | reverse complement strand
CGCAGACCTGAGGCGCCCACGGGCTCACCGTTGGCGAGACAGCCACCATCGGTATTAACCGGCAGCCTGCCATCGATCTTGGTATAGCCTTCCTGGATCCATTTCTCCTGATCGCCGTCCGCACAGAAGCCGTTCTCTGCCATGTGCATGATCTCAGCACCGGACTCCGTGTCCTGGAGCTGGGCCACCTGAATGTCCTCCGGACCAATGCCAGCCATCTCGAAGGTGGCCTGGGAAGCATCGACGCTGGGGCTCGGCGCCTGATCGAGGGCCTGGCCCTGAGTGAACACTTCGAAGGACCCGAAGTGACGCGTACGCACCACCGCCGCCTTCAGGAACAGCGGATGGGAAGTGAGCTGCTTCGCCTTTTCGACACTGGCGAGGATGATCGCGCAGCCACCCTCGGCCGGCGAGCAGAACATGTACTTGCGCAGCGGATGGCTGATCATGGGTGATTCGGCGATCTGCTCATAAGTCAGGGCAGTCTTGCGCCAGGCATGAGGGCAGAGCGCCCCATTGGCATAGTTTTTCTCGGCCACTTTCACCAGGGTGTCGTCGGTGATGCCATAGTCATGCATGTACTTCTGGATCTTCATGGCGAAGAACTGGGTGGTCAGCGCCAAGCCCACGTCGCCATACCACTTGCCAAGGCCCATCTTCTCGGGCTCCACAGCAAAGGCCCCCCGCGGGTGCTTGTCGAAACCCACCGCCACGCCCACATCGAACATGCCGGACTTGATCGCCATGTAGGCCGACTGCAGGGCGCTTCCACCCGTGGCACAGCCGTTGGCCACATTGACAAACTGCAGACCGGTCAGGCCCAACTGGTTCACCAGAGCGTCCGCATTGCCAGCGGCGGACGAACCACCGTAGGCAAACTGCATGTCGCCCCAGTCCATGCCGCAGTCCTTGAGCGCCTGCCGCACTGCAAATGCGCCCTGCTCCAAGCCCGAGACGCCGTCGGTGCGTCCGAAAGGATGAATACCGATCCCGATGATCGCTACGTCAGTCATGGTTGCTGGCCTCCCTTTCCATCAGCCGCTTCAAGCGACCGGACGGAATGCGTAACTGATGATTTCCGTGCCGTCTTCGTCGGTGCGGAAAGGTTCGAATATGAGTTCCATGTCCATGCCGATCGCGAGTTCCTCGGGACTCGATACGTTGATGCGACCGACTACGCGCACCTGCCCTGGCATCTCGACGTAACCGACGCCGAACGGCTTGAAGGTTTCCATCGTTTCCGTCCCCGCATACGGCGGCGACTTCGGCAGGAAACCCTGAATGGTGAACGACCAGAGCTTGCCGCGGGTGCCGAGTTCACAGGTCTCGACATCCTCACTGCAGCAGCGTGGGCAGCTCGCCTGCGCCGGGAAAGAGGTCGTACCGCAGTTATTGCATTTGCTACCCAACAACCTCGGCTTATTGGACGGCCACGTGAACAACTTCGGATCGATGGATTTCTGGGGCACGTTGGCGCCCGCTGCCTGACTCATGTTCTCCTCCCGCTGCGGATGCCACAAACCCGACGCCTGCTGCGTCGGAGAGCGCCGGATCATGGCAAAGCCGCTGTAAAGAAACAACCGTGACGGTTTTATAGTTCAAGTCACGCGTGCTGGCAATGACAACATTCCTGGCGGGGCAGCGCAACCAGGGAGGCTCCGAACCGGGTTCACCGCGGCCAGCCTTTTCAGAGCCGCCCTCGATCAGCGCAAAAGGGGCTCAGCCTCGGCGGCCACTGCAACATCAAAGCCGGATTCGAGCAGGGGACGCAAGCCGGCCCGCATCAGGCCATGACCATCCACCAGGACGATGCTGAGGGCCCTCATCTCCGCTCACCCCCTCCATGGCTCCGCACTGCTTGGCGCACGCGAAAGGGCTCAGTCCCTAGGCAGCGGCGTCAGTGTGCGTTGCCACCCTGGCCAGGGCACCGCGGTTCGCGCCATCGTTCCGCGCACACCAAGAGAGCACTTACCTGGGGCTTAAGCCTGAAGAGGCGACAGGCGCACACCTGCCTGGCCAGCAGAAACCAGCATCTGGACTATGCTGGCACTCATGACTGTCGCCTTGAGTTGACCGCTCACATGAACATGCATGCAGAGGCAGGGAACAACCTGGTCGTCGTTGACGATGAAGCACTGATCTGCGAGTTCATCTCGGACGTGGCCAGCTCCCATGGTTTCGAAGTCCGCTCCTGCTGTGGCCTCGGACCACTCTCGAAGGTGCTGGCGGACTTCAAGCCCAGCCTGGTCCTTCTCGATCTCAACATGCCTGACCATGATGGGATAGAGGTTCTGCGATTCCTTGAAGCCCAACACCCAGGCACTTCGGTGATGTTGATGAGCGGAGAAGGGGGACGCGTCCTCGAAGCCGCCCTGCGCTTCGGCCAAAAAGTGGGGCTCAATATGCTCGGTACCCTCGAGAAACCGATGGAACTGGAGAGCCTGGAAGCCACGCTCTACCAGAACTGGCGCGGCCACTGGCTCATCCGCGAGGAGGAACTGCGCCTGGCCCTGGACCGGGGCCAATTTCTGGCGCTGTTTCAGCCCCGCGCCCACCGCGAGAAGGACGGCAGCTGGCGGATACGTGATGTCGAGGCCCTGATCCGGTGGCAGCATCCCCGTTTCGGCCTGCTCACGCCGGAGCATTTCATCCCGCTGGCGGAAGAACTGCCTATGATCAGCGAGATGACCGACCGCATGCTGGCACAATCCGTGGACCACGCCGCGCGCTGGATGGACAGCCACGGTATGAACCTCGGCCTCAGCCTCAACCTCCCAACCAGCCAGCTCAGCGACAGCGACCTGCCGGATCGCCTGCTCGGTATCGCCCGCCAGGGCGGGGTCGATGCCAGCCGCATCACGTTGGAGGTGACCGAGCGGGGCACCATGCGCGACACCGCGATAGCGTCCGAGGTCCTCACCCGCTGCCGCCTCAAGCAGTTCAATCTGGCCATGGATGATTTCGGCACAGGGTACTCGTCGCTCACGCACCTGGCCCAACTGCCCTTCAATGAACTGAAGATCGACAAGTCTTTCGTCACCGGACTCGAGATCCGAAGCAGTGACCGCGTGATCGTGCGTTCATGCATCGCCCTGGCCCACAGCCTTGGCTTGACAGTCTGCGCCGAAGGCGTGGAGTCGGCGGCCACCTTCCAGCTTCTGGACCACATGGGCTGCGACACCATGCAAGGCTACTGGGTCAGTCCGCCTGTCCGCGCCGCAGAGATTCCACATGTGGCCACTCATTTCCGCTACCAGGGACTGTGACCCCAAAGCCATGACCAGCACGATTCAGCATGCAGAAGACCCCATCGTCACGATCCTCAAGCAACGAATACTGGCCCGCGCGGCCCCGAGGCTGGCCCATGATCTCAATAACGAACTCACCATCATCGGCGGCCAGGCGGAACTGGCCCAGCGGCAGGGTAGTGAGCGTCTGCACGAAAGAATGGAGCAGATCAAACTCGCGGTCCGCGCCGCACATGAACGCAATCAATTGATTCAGCAACTGGACCACGACGACGCCAATACGGACGAGATATGCGCTGGAGTCGCCATAGCCAAGGAAGTGCAGCGGCTGGCCGCGCTCTTGGCACGCCGGGACCTTACCCTTGAGGCTTCGGTACAAGGACGATTGCCCACGGTCGATCGGACCCGTCTTCGCTGGATCACAGGCGCCGTAATCATGGCCGCCTTGCCCAGCGCCTCCATGCCCCGCGGACGCATCACAATCGCCATGAGCCACGGCGGAGGCGGGCTTCGCATGCAATGTCACGCCGAGGGCGCCGAACTGGCTGAGGGGCTCGCAGCGACCCTGGACTATTGCGCTACGGCCGCAGACGTAACCCCACGCCAGGGCGGATGGCAGGCTTTGATCCTGCTTGCCCAGGCCCTCTGATCCACGGCTCCTCAATCACTGGAGCCTGAACAGACGGGCTAGACACGCCCGCCAACCTGAATCGGCCCTGAAGGATGAACGCGCAAATGCAGGTGCGATGGCCGCTGCATGGCCACACCCTGCTCAAGCAGGACATCGTCATGCTGCCCTGCCTGCCGCAAAAGCTCACCGGAAAGCGCGGCCGCACTTCCGGTGGCCGGGTCCTCCCGCAGGCTGTCCGCCAGAAAGAAAAAGCGCATCTGCCAGCGGGACCCATCATCGCCGCCGCTCACCACAGGGGCGACGAGCAGCACACCGGTCCGCCCGCTGCGTGTCAGCATGGACGCCTCGTCAAGAGGCGACCATTCTTGGAACCCAAGCTGACTCAGCTCTTGAACGCAGCAACCAGTCCGGAAATGGACTGTTTGGCGTCGCCGAACAGCATGCGGGTGTTCTCCCCGAAGAACAGGGGGTTGTCGACCCCGGAGAAGCCCGAGCCCATGGAACGCTTGAGCACGAACACGGTGCGGGCATGATCGACGTTGATGATAGGCATACCGTAGATCGGGCTGTTCTCATCTTCCCGGGCCGCCGGGTTCACCACATCGTTGGCACCGATGACGATCGCGACATCCGTATTCGGCAAGCGTGGATTGATGTCATCCATCTCCACCAGCTGCTCATAGGGCACGTTGGCCTCCGCCAGCAGGACGTTCATGTGCCCTGGCATGCGGCCTGCCACCGGGTGAATGGCGAAGTTCACTTCGCAGCCATTCTTCTCCAGCAGTTCACCAAGCTCCCGAACCACGTGCTGGGCCTGGGCCACGGCCATGCCGTAACCCGGAACGAAGACCACGGAGCTGGCAGACTCGAGAATGAGGTAGGCGTCATCCACGTTGATGGGCTTGACCTCACCCTCGACCTTACTGGCCTGCTTGACGGCGCCGAAGCCCGAGAACAGCACGTTGGCCAGAGAACGGTTCATGGCCTTGCACATGATGTTGGTGAGAATGATGCCCGCCGCACCCACCGTCGAACCGGCAACGATGAGCAGGTTGTTTTCGATGGCGAAACCCGCCGCGCAGGCCGCCAGACCGGAGTAGCTGTTCAACAGCGAGATGACCACCGGCATGTCGGCGCCGCCGATGGGAATGACCGCCATGACGCCCAGCAGCAGGGACAGCCCCAGAAGCACCCAGAACCAGGTGCTGCCAATGGCCGGATCCATGGTGAACATCACCGCCGACACCACGATCCCGAGCAGGATCAGACTGTTGACGATACGCTGGCCGGAAAACACGATGGCCGCGGAGGTCATCTTCTCGGCGAGCTTGGCATAGGCGATCACCGAACCCGATGCGGTGACGCCACCGATGAGGATGGACAGGATCACTGTGATGAGCGTGAAGGTGGATGCGCCTGCGGCCAGACCAGCGGTGCCCAGTACGCCATCCGCAGCGCTACCCGCAGACGGCAGCAGTTCGTCGTAGAGCACGGCCCAGCCCACCAGCAGCGACGCCGCCCCGCCCGAACCGTTGAACAGGGCCACCATCTCCGGCATGGATGTCATGGCCACAAGACGTGCCGCCAAGGCGCCGATGATGGCACCCGCAAGCATCGCGCCGATGATGTATTCGAAGCGGATGATCTCCTGGGCGAACAGTGTGACGACGATGGCGATGAACATGCCGATGGCCGACAGCAGGTTGCCGCGCCGGGCCGTGTCCGGGTGGCCGAGCATCTTCAGGCCATAGATGAAGAGGATGGCCGAAATGATGTAGGTGAAATTGATGAAGACCGGAGAGAGCGTCATGCCGCACCTCCCTTATCTTTCTTTTTGAACATGCCGAGCATGCGGTCAGTCACCATGTAGCCGCCGACGACGTTGATGGTGGCGAACATCACGGCCGTGGCGCCCAGCCAAGTGGCAGCCGCAGCGTTATCCTGACCAGCGGCAATGAGGGCACCGAGGACCGTGATACCGGAGATGGCGTTGGCGCCAGACATGAGTGGTGTGTGCAGAGTCGCCGGGACCTTCGAGATGAGCTCGAAGCCCAGGAAGATCGACAACATGAGGATGAATGACAGGAATACGGCTTCCATGATCTTCCGGCTCCCAGCTCAGAGCTGCTTGATGGTTTCGTTGACGATCTCGCCGCCGTGGGTAATGACACAACTTTTGAGGATGTCGTCTTCGAGGTCGAGACCGAAAGTTCCGGACTCTTTATTCCAGAACTCGTCGATGAGGTTGAACAGGTTGGACGAGAACATTTCCGAAGCATTGCGCGCCACCTCGGCCGGCAGATTGCTCAACCCGACGATCTTCACGCCGTTCTTCTCGACGATCTCACCAGGCTCCGAGCCCTCGACGTTGCCTCCGGAGTCCACAGCCATGTCGACGATCACCGCACCGGGCTTCATCGCTGCGACCATGTCCGCGTCGACGATGCGCGGTGCCCGGCGTCCGAAGAGCTGTGCCGTGGTGATGACCACATCCGATTCAGCAATGGCATCCTTTTGACCGGCGCGCTGCTTGGCAAGCTGTTCTTCGGTGAGTTCCTTGGCATACCCCTGATCGGTCTGCCCGGTCTCGCCAAGGTCGATCTCGAGGAACCTGCCGCCAAGAGACTGCACCTGCTCGGCGACGACCGGACGGGTATCGAAGGCCGTCACCCGGGCGCCGAGACGCTTGGCCGTGGCGATGGCCTGGAGCCCGGCAACGCCCGCGCCAATGACGAACACCTTAGCCGGTGAAATGGTGCCTGCCGGGGTCATCATCATCGGGAAGATCTTGTTCGACTCCCGCGCCGCGACGATGACGGTAACGTAGCCGGCCAAGTTGGCTTGGGAGCTGAGCACGTCCATCTTCTGGGCACGGGTGGAGCGGGGTACCATCTCCATACTCACGGCGGAGATCCCGGCCTTGGCCAGGGACTCGATCAGCGGCTTCTCGTTGAAGGGGTCGAGCAAACTGGCGTGGATGGCGCCCTTCTTGAGCAGTTCGACTTCCTCGATTGGGGGCTTGCGGATGCGCAGGATCATATCGGCCTGGGCAAGCAGAGCCTTGCGGTCAGCCTCGATGCGGGCACCGGCTTCCTCATAGAGGCTGTCAGCAAAGCCGGACGCGATACCGCTTCCAGCCTCGACGAGCACTTCCAGCCCCAGACCAACCAGCTTCTTCACACTGGCCGGAACGAGGGCAGCCCGCCGCTCTCCCGGGAATGTCTCCTTGGGTACGCCTATCAACATGGCGGAATCATCCTCAACCGCATGGCAAAGCGCCGAGACTGGCCCGCACCCGCAGCCAAAATGTCCCCTGGGAGGAGCCAGCAGGCTACTCGCAGACGGGCCCGATTTCAGCGCTACTGCAGGTGAACGAACGCGACATCCCCGCGCGAAGGCCGGAGAGATTACGTATTCAACCTGGGGAATACAATCCCCGAGGCCAACCGTCAGGTATCGATCCTCAACCCTGCCTCTTTGAATCGCGGCAGCGGCGACCGCAGCCCCACCTTGCCCCCACCGTCACAGTTGCATTCCGCCAGCGCGCCTTCGACAATCCGGGGCTTTCCAATCCGGGGGGGATGCAGACCATGAGCCAGGCCCCAAAGCTCAGTTCCCGAGCTTTCCTCGCCGGCATCCTGATCGCCTTCTTTCTCGGCATCGTCGGCAGCCTGGCGCTGCGCCCCCCCGGCGCCCCGGCGGAGGTCATCAGCAGTCGGGAAGACGGCGCGCCCCTGCAAGCGGTGAACTGGCGGGTGGCTCTAGCCTTTGGCAGCAACCTCCCCGCACTCGGCGACAACATCCTGTACGTGGCAGACGCCGTTTCGGCCACCAGCAATCAGCGTATGAGGCTGCAGACTTTCGAACCTGGCGAGCTGATTTCCGCTTTCGCCATCACCGAAGCCGTAGGCGATGGCCGCCTCCCCGCCGGCTACACCTGGCTGGGTTACGACCAGGGGCGCATCCCGGCCTCGGCCCTGCTCGGCGCCGTACCCTTCGGCATGGAACCCTGGGAGTTCATGGCTTGGTGGTATGACGGCGGCGGCCGCGAGCTGGCGGAGGAGATGTATCACCGCCGCGGCGTGCATCCGCTGCTCTGCGGCATGATCGGCCCTGAGGCCGCCGGCTGGTTCCGCTTCGCCATCGAGGACTTGAGCGACGTGCGTGGCTTGAAGATCCGCTTTGCGGGCTTGGGCGGCCGGGTGCTGCAGCGGCTCGGGGCATCGGTGACCATGATCCCCGGCAGTGAACTGTTCCAGGCCCTGGAGCGAGGCGCCATCGACGCGCTGGAATACTCGCTGCCCAGCGTGGACGAGCGCCTAGGCTTTCAGCGCGTCGCCCGCTACAACTATTACCCCGGCTGGCACCAGACCTTCACCTCCTTCCATCTGGTGGTGAACCTCAACCGCTGGAACGCCCTGCCGGAAACCGACCGTCGACTGCTCGAAACGGCCTGCACGGCCGGCGTGACCCGCAATCTGGCCCATGGCGAGGCCATTCAGGGTGCGGTCATAGAGAATTTCCAGCGCCGCGGTGTCTTCACCGAGCAGCTGCCTGAAGACCTGCTGCGACGACTGCGCGACGTGTCCGAAGAAGTGCTCGAAGAAGAGGCCGCAGCCAACGCGGAGTTCGCGCGCATCCTGCAATCCCAGCGGGAATTCCGCGAGAGCTATGCGATATGGAAGCGCCTCGCCTACCTGCCCAGGGACTTCTGAGTTCATGGCTGACAGCAGTGACCTCACCCCGAGCGCAGGCTCCGCACCCAGCGAGATCCCCGAGCGCAGCCACGCCCAGCTGCCCGAGACCCGGATCTCCCGCGCCCTCGATCACTTCATCCTGAGGGTAGGGCGGGTCGCCTCCTGGGCGTGGCTGCTGCTGATGGCGGTCATCCTGCTGAACGTGGTGTTGCGCTACAGCTTCGGCGAAGGGCGCATCGAACTCGAGGAACTGCAGTGGCACATCTACGCCATCGGCTTTCTGATGGCGCTGTCCTTCGGCGTGGTCACCGACGACCACATCCGGGTCGACCTGGTGCATGAAAGGCTCAGCCTGCGGCAGCAGGCCTGGGTCGAACTCTACGGCGGCCTCCTGCTCATGCTGCCTTTTCTGGCACTCATCCTGATCTACGCCGTGCCCTTCGTGATCCACTCCTATGCCGCCGGAGAAGTCTCCCAGGCTCCCGGCGGTCTGCCCTACCGCTGGCTGATCAAGGCCGCTCTGCCGCTGGGATTCGCCTTCCTGGCACTGGCGGTCTTAGCCCGCCTGACCCGGGCGACGGCCGCGCTGTTCGACTTTCCGCGCCCCCTGCCCCAAGACCACGGCGACGATGCCGAGGCCACGAAGTGATGGCAGCAAACGAGTGGCTGGCGGTGGCCATGTTCGCCGCCTTCATCACGCTGATCTTCACCGGCTATCCGGTGGCCTGGGTCTTAGGCGGCCTGGCCGTGCTGTTCACCGCTTTGGCCATCATCGCCGAAGTGGATTTCGCCATCGTCATGGACGTGGACTGGGCCTATACCTCCCTGACCATCGACCGAATCTGGGAGGTGATGACCAACTGGGTGCTGGTCGCGCTGCCCATGTTCATCTACATGGGTCTCATGCTGGACCGTTCCGGTATGGCCGATGCCCTGATGCGCAATCTGGTGCGCCTGCTGGCCGGCGTTCGCGGCGGCCTGGCACTGACTGTGGCGGTGATCGGCCTGCTGCTGGCGGCCTCCACTGGCATCATCGGCGCCTCGGTGGTGCTGCTCGCCCTGCTCGGGCTGCCGGTAATGCTGAAGGCCGGCTACGCGCCCTCCTTCGCCGCCGGCACCATCTGCGCGGTGGGCACACTCGGCATTCTGCTGCCCCCGAGCATCATGCTGGTGCTGATGGCGGATCGCCTCGCGCTGCCGGTGGGCGACCTCTTCCTCGGCGCCATGTTCCCGGGGCTTCTGCTCGGCGCGCTCTATATCGGCTTCATCCTGCTCTACGCTCGCTTCAAACCCGATGCCGCACCGCCACCGACCGAACGGGAGCCCATTACCCTGGGCCTGCTTGGCGCCGTCGCCCTTGCCGTCCTGCCGCCTGCAGCGCTGATCCTGGCGGTCCTCGGCAGCATCTTCTTCGGTCTGGCCACCCCCACCGAGGCTGCCGGCGTGGGCGCCGGTGGCGCCACCCTGCTGGCGCTGCTCAATGGTCGGCTGAGCTGGGCCGTGCTGGCTGACGTCCTCGAACAGACCACCCGCACCAGCGCCTTCATTTTTGCGATTTTCTTAGGTGCCACCGCCTACTCCCTGGTCCTGCGGGGACTCGGCGGCGACGAGCTGATGGCGCGCATGCTGCTGGAACTGCCCTTCGGGCCCGCAGGCATCGTCCTGTGCATTCTGCTGATGACCTTCATCCTCGGCTTCTTCCTGGACTGGATCGAAATCACCCTCATCGTGCTGCCGCTGGTGGCCCCCGTCGTGGTGGCACTCGGCTTCGATCTGGTCTGGTTCACCGTGCTCTTCGCCGTCTGCCTGCAGACCTCCTTCCTGACGCCACCAGTGGGTTTCGCGATCTTCTACCTCAAAGGCGTGGCGCCGCATGGACTCGATGTACGCACCATCTATCGTGGTGTCCTGCCCTTCATCGGCCTGCAGGTGCTCGGCGGCGCCCTGATCTTCTACTGGCCGGACATCGTCACCTGGCTGCCTGCCCAGGCCTACGCCCCGCCCAGCTGAAACGCCGACCGCGACCTGATTCGCATCGATCACCCCGATGGCAATTGAACCGCATCAGTCCCTGGCAGAAGCCATCGGCTTCGTCCGCCACGGAGCATCAGTCTATGCGGACGGTACTGCCAGTCCTGCTCATCGCCATCATCGCCGGCTGCCAGGACACCTCGCCCCTCTCTGCGGACGTCAGCATCCCGGGAGGCACGCCCACAGGCGCCGACCACCAGGGCGAGCGGGCCGACAACGCCCACCCCTGCCCGCTGCTCGGCACTCCCACCACCGTGCGCTACGAGATCCAAACCGGGACCGAGCGGCAGTACGTGTGCACCTGATCAATACGGCGGAAGCGTCGCTGGCAGCGGATTCTCAGCAGCAGCAACCGCTGCCCGGCAGCGTGGTCATGCGCTATCGGATCGGCAGCCGCGGCTGAGTCCATCCCCTCCCATCCTGGCGGGCAGAGGCCGCGGCCATGCCCCCGGATGGGGGGTGGCCAGACATGGCGCTGGTCTACACTCGAGCGGCTGTCATCGAGCCATCAGGGGTGGAGCCGCCAGAGCACATGAGCGGGATACTCGCCCCAGAGTTGGTGGCCGAAGATCTGCCGGGGACTCGGGAACGGGTCTGATCACGGAACTCCCGTCGAGCGACGCTAGCGTGCTCACAGGTGTCACGCCCATCTTGGACGACCAGAGCCATCTGCTCGGCGCCCTGAAGGTAGGGGCCGACGGTTATGTACTCAAGGATCAATCCCGCGGCCAGCTTGTCGACATGCTTGCCGGCATCCATGCCCGCAAGCCCCACCCCTCTCACCCTCTAGTCCGCATATCTCGCCGATACGCGAAGCGAGGGCGCGGAGATGCCGGTCAAGACAAGGCGCGCGACAGTTCGGGCGCGCAGGCGTACTTGAGAGTACGTCGACCAATGCGCCGGGAGCGAATCGCGTCGCACGCAGTGTGCACGCGGCGGCGAGCCTGCGGCGCGTACACGCGGTCGCCTGCAGGCAAGGCTGCCCCATACAGGCCATCACACCCGCTCGAAAACCTCCGCCCAGTCATCCAGCGCCTGCTCCTGGCCCTCCACCAGCTGCACCACGAACTGATCGTAACCGGCATCTCCGAGACGCCTGATACGCTCGGCGAGATCCTCCCGGGTACCCGTGAACGTCAGCGCACGGATCAGCTCCGCAGTCAGCAGCTCGCGCTCGTCCTCCCGCAGGAACATCAGGTGCCCACTGTGATTGTGCAGATGCCGTTCGGCCTCCGGAAAACCCTGCCAGACTGCCCGGTAGCGCTCCACGGCGCTGACCAGCGCGGGTGGCATCTTGCCATCGAGGGATCCAGCCACCGACGTTTCCGCCAGATCGTGCAGGACCACGGCCGCACAGGGGCCAGCCTGGGCCATGGCCCGGGGCGAATCCGCCGGCTCGCCCTCGTCGAGCACGCAGCCCAAGGCAAACAGCGTACTGCGCAGATTGTTCTCGGGATGACCGGCGTCATGCCAGGCGCGGCGCATGTCCTCGATGTGCCGCAGGGCCGGTTCTACGCTGCCGGAGAAGTTCAACCACGCCGCACCGAGAGCAGCCGTGAGCCGACGACTCTTCGGCCCCATGGCCGAAACGTGCAGCGGCACCGGATCGTCAAGGTTGATCAGTCCGAGTTCCGGATTCAGAAAACGCACCGGATGCTCACCATCTTCGAGACTCGTGAGCACCGTCTCGCCGCGCAGCAACCCCTGTACTTCCTCGATGTAGCGACGCATCCGGCCCAGCGGCAGAGCGGTCTGTCCCATGGTCCGTCGACCGGTGAAACCAGTACCGACCCCGAAGTCGATGCGGCCCGGGGCCATGCGATTGAGGCTGGCGAAGCAATTGGCAGCCACCGCCGCGAGGCGGTTGGAAGGTATCAGCACCCCGGTGCCAAGACGGATGCGGCTGGTGCGGTCCGCGGCCAGCGCCATGCCGATGAAGACATCGGGATTGAGCAGCTGGGTGTCGTAGAACCAGGCCTCGGCCAGGCCCAGGGCCTCCGCCTGCTGCGTGACGCGCCAGGATTCGGTGGTGGTTGCCAGGGCGATGCCGAATTCCATCAACACACTCCTTCTGCATGCAGCCGCGCGCGTTCGGCGGCATCGATTCCGAGTTCTTCCAGCAGCGCATCAGTGTCGGCGCCGTGGGCCGGTGCGGACAGTCGGGGTCGCGCCGGCTCGTCAGCGAACTTCAGCGGCACGCCCAGGTGCTCGTGGCCGCGTTCGTCTTCCATGACCATTTCCCGCGCCCGGACCTGGGGGTGATCGAGACCGGTGCGCAGGTCGTTGACCGGCGCGAAGCAGACGTCGAGATCGGCCATGAACGCCTCCCACTCGGCCCGGGTGCGCTGACGGAAGGTCTCCTCGAGAAACGCGATCACCGGACGCTGCACGCTTCCGGGACGCTGACAGAGCTCGATCAGATCCTCACGGCCCAGCGCCGTCAGCAGGTTGCGGACGAACTTCATCTCCACGCCGCCGAGCACCACGCACTCACCGTCGGCACACGTATAGATGCGGTAGAACGCATTGCCGCCCCAGATCCGCTCCTCGCTCGGCACCGGCGGTCGTTTGTCGGCAAACACCGCGCCCATGTTGTTGGGCATGCAGGAGAGAATGGAATCCATCATGGCCAGATCGAGGTAGTCGCCCCGGCCGGTGACGGTACGGCGATACAAGGCCATGCTCACACCGGCCAGGGTCAGGGTGGCCGCCAGCATGTCTCCGGCGGGCATGGCCGGCAGGCAGGGACGCCCATCCTGATCCACGTTCACCGACAGCAGTCCGCAGGTGGCCTCCACTGCCAGATCGTGGGCCGGGCGATTCACCAGAGGACCGGTCTGGCCGAAGGCCGAGATGGAGGCGTAGATGATGCGCGGGTTGCGGGCGGATACCGCCCCATAGTCGACGCCAAGCCGTTTCACCACGCCGGGCCGGAAGGCCTCGATGACCACATCGGCCGTTTCCACTAGACGCATGAAGAGCTCGCGCCCGGCTTCCGACTTGAGATTCAGGGTCAGGCTCTTCTTGCCGCGATGAGTACAGTCGAAATAGACCGACGTGTCGTCGGGCGGCGTACCGCGGCGCTGGCCGATGTGACGATTGGGCTCACCCTCGCCCAAGGCCTCGATCTTGATTACCTCGGCGCCGTGGTCCGCCATCATCAGGCTGGCCGTCGGCCCCGGCAGGAACAGGGACAGATCGAGGATCCGGATACCTTCGAGCTTCACTGACACTTCTCCTCTATCTGGAACTATGCTCGCTCGATGCGTGCAGGAAAGGTTTCGCTATACGCCCCTTTGGGCGCCCGCCCTGCGGGCGATGGATGACAGCGTGAGCGCACATTGGCGGCGAATCCTGCCCACAAACCTTTGCCTTCGCGTCAACGGGAACCTCAATCCGCCGCAGCGGGCGCCAGCAGCTTCAGTGCCGCACGGTGCAGGGCCGGATCACCCGCCGCCACCACCTGTCCACCGTCCCGACAATCGTCACCGTTCCAGTCGGAGATGACGCCGCCGGCCGCCGTTACCAGGGGTATCAGCGCCTGCACGTCCCAGGGCTGCAAGCCGGACTCCACAACGAGATCCACCTGCCCCATGGCCAACATGCAGTAGGCGTAGCAGTCGGCACCGAAGCGGGTGAGGCGCACGGCCCTGCGGACCGAATCGAAGGCATCCGCCTCGGCACCTTCGAAAAGGTAGGGATCCGTGGTCGCCAACGTGGCCATGGCCAGTTCCCCGCAGCTGCGGGTACGCAGGTTCCGCACCTCGCCGTGGCAGGTGAAGCGTGCCCCGTGGCTGCTTCCAGTCCAGACTTCACCCGTGAACGGTTGATGCACGACCCCCATGACTGGCCGCTCACGGTACCGCAGGGCCAGCAGCACCCCCCAATGCAGGAAACCCGAGACGAACCCACGGGTACCGTCGATGGGATCGATCATCCAGCTCCAGGGACTGCTGCCTGGTGCAGCCGCATGCTCTTCGCCAAACACGCCGTGGTCCGGGAAACGCTCGCTGATGCCGGCCCGCAGGCCGGCCTCCACCGCCCGATCCGCAGCTGTCACCGGATCCAGCGGCGCACCATTCACAGACTTGTCGACGACTGCAGTCCCGCAGCGGAACTGCGCCAGCGACAGCGCTCCCGCATCGCGCACCAGCGCTTCGGCAAAGCGCTCCATGTCCGCCAGCCATTCCGGCTCCACACTCATGACCTCTCCCTGCTAACCTTTGCAGACGCCTCAGGCTGCACGGCGGCGGATTATGGCAGGAACAGTCCATGGCCGCCCCGGCCATCGGCTCCATGACTTTCAGATACGCTTTCCGTGGAAGCTTTACAGACACCCATGATTGTTTTGGGTATGCTCGGCACCCGGTCCGGCCGGACCATCCCAAAAGCCCAGAGATAGGGGGAGACAAGCCGGTGACGATCCAAGCCACTGACGCCGTTCTGCTCGATATTCACGAGCGTATGGTACGCATCCGCATCTTCGAAGAGGAAGCGGGGAAATTGATGGAGAACGGCAAGGTGCCCGGCGCCCTGCACTTGTATGTCGGCCAGGAAGCCGTCGCCGCCGGCGTCATGGCACACCTCGAGGACAGCGACCACATTACCAGCACCCACCGCGGTCATGGCCACGTGGTCGCCAAGGGTGGCCAATTCAACGAGATGTATGCGGAGCTCTACGGCAAGGCCGCCGGCTACTGCAAGGGCCGCGGTGGCAGCATGCACATCTGCAACATGGAAATCGGCATGCTCGGCGCCAACGGCATCGTCGGCGGCGGGATTCCCATCGCCATGGGTGCTGCATTCTCGAAAAAATTCCGCAAGACCAAGGAAGTGGCCGCAAGCTTCTTCGGCGACGGCGCCAGCAATGAAGGCTCCTTCCACGAAGCCGCCAACATGGCCGCACTTTATAAGCTGCCCTTGATCCTGGTCTGCGAGAACAACGGTTTCGGTGAGTACACTCGCCAGGACAACCATCAGGCCATCGTCGACGTCGCCGATCGCGCAGCCGGCTACGGCATGCCTGGCGTGGTCGTGGACGGCATGGACGCCATCGCCGTCTATGAAGCAGCCGGCGAAGCTGTCGCCAGGGCCCGCAACGGTGAAGGCCCGACCCTCCTCGAGTGCAAGACCTACCGCTTCTACGACCACGTTGGCGTCCGCGGCATGGGCCTGTCCTACCGCACCGACGAGGAGGTCGACGCCTGGAAGCAACGTGATCCCATCAAGCTGATCGAAGAGAAACTGATCGAGCAGGGGATCATCACCAAGCGCAAGATCAGCGCCATCCACAAGCGCATCCGCGAAGAAGCGATGGCCGCAATCAAGTTCGCCGAGGACAGTCCGCTGCCGGATCCGGACGGACTGCTCGAAGACGTCTACTACGTACAAGCCTGATCGCGGAGAAAGGAGATCACCATGGCTGAAGCCCAACTGAAGGACGATCAGGCTCCGCGCAAGCTGGCCTACGTCAACGCCATCACTGAAGGTATCGCCGAGGCGATGCGCGAGGAATCCCAGGCCTTCCTGGCCGGCGAAGATGTTGCCGGCGCCGGCAGCGTGTTCGGCTATACCGGCGGTCTGCTCGAGGAATTCGGCGCTGATCGTGTCATCGACACCCCCATTTCCGAGAAGGGCATCATGGGCCTCGGTGTGGGCGCCGCAGCCACTGGCTGCCGCCCCATCATCGATCTGATGTTCATGGACTTCCTGGGCGAGTGCATGGATGAAGTCGCCAACCAGATGGCCAAGATGCGCTACATGTTCGGCGGCCACGCCCGCCTGCCCGTCACCGTGCTCACCATGTCAGGTGCCGGCATGAGTCTGGCTGCCCAGCACTCCCAGAGTCTTGAGGTGTGGCTGACCCATTTGCCTGGACTCAAGGTGGTGGCACCTGCAACCCCCTACGACGCCAAGGGCCTGATCATCTCCGCATGCCGCGACGACAACCCGGTATTCGTACTGCTCAACAAGCTCTCTCTGGCGCTGCAGGGCGAGGTCCCGGAAGGTGCCTATGAGGTACCCATCGGCAAGGCCAACGTCATGCGTGAGGGCAAGAACCTCACCCTCATTGCCTACAGCCGCATGGTGCACGAGGCCATGCAGGCCGCCGACCAGCTGAAGGAGTTCGGCATCGACGCCGAGGTCATCGACCTGCGCAGCCTGAGCCCACTCGACACCGACACCATTATCGAGTCGGTCAAGAAGACGCACCGCGCCGTCATCGTCCACGAAGCCGTCCGCTTCAGTGGCTTCGGCGGGGAGCTGGCCGCGCAGATCCAGGAGCTGGCCTTCGATTACCTGGATGCTCCTGTTGGCCGGGTTGGTGCGCCGTTCTCCCCCGTGCCCTACAGCCCGTCCCTGGAACAGAGCTACATGCCCAACGCCAAGCGGATCGTGGCGGAGACCCGCCGTCTGCTCGGCGTTTGAAGCAGAAGCGAACGCAAGGTATGGCCAAACCCCTCGGCATCGCGGTCAACCCGGCGTCCGGCAAGGATATCCGCCGGCTGGTGGCTCGGGCCTCGGTATTCGACAACCAGGAGAAACGGGCAATTGTCCGTCGTGCCCTGGTGGGCGCCGTCGAGGCGGGCGTCCGTGAAGTCTGCTATGTGCCAGATTCCCATGGCATTGCGCGGTCAGCACTGGAGGAATTCGAGGGCAAACTGCACGCCGAAGCGGTGGCTTCCCCGCAGACCAGCAGCGTCATCGATACGGTCGGTGGCGCCCGGGCGCTGGCGGAACGGGACTGCGGCGCCGTGCTGACTCTGGGCGGCGATGGCACCAACCGGGCCTTTTGCATCGGTTGGCAGGATGCACCGCTGTTGCCCATCTCGACCGGCACCAACAACGTGTTTCCGATACTCGTCGAAGCCACTCTGGGCGGCGCGGCAGCAGGCCTCGTAGCCAGTGGTCACCTCAAGCTCAGCGAAGCCGCTGACAGAGCCAAGGCGATCACGGTTAAAGTGGAGGGTGAACGCGACGACTTCGCCCTGATCGATGCCGTGGTCACCCGCGAGCGCTTCGTCGGCAGTCGAGCACTGCTCGCCGGCGATATGCTCAAGGCGGCGCTGCTGACCCGCGCTGATCCAGCGTCCGCGGGGATGACGTCCATCGGCGGCCTGATCAAGCCCGTCAGCGAAGAGGATGACTACGGCCTGTATCTGGAGCTCGATCCCCAAGCGGATGGCGTCAATGCCCCGATCGCGCCAGGGCTCTACCAGATCATCGGAGTGGCTGCGCATCGGCGGGTCGCGTTCGGCAAACCGATCACCGTGACAGGCCCCTGTGTGCTCGCCTTCGACGGTGAGCGCGAGCGGGCGCTGAAGCCGGGCCAGAAGGCGACCCTGAGGATTGCGCGCGACGGACCCTGGGTGATCGATGTCTCCCGGGCCATGCGGCTCGCGGCCGAACGCGGGTTATTCAGAATCAAGAGGGCGCGCAAGGCCCGACGCAAGGCGAGCTGAATCAGAGCTCGCATCGTGCACAAAAAGGCGCGATGCGATGGAGGTGCCCGGAAAGGCATGGCGCGCGACAGCAGCGAGGCCGAGCCCAACCGCGCCGGCGGACCGGCAGGATTGGCGATTGACCCGCGTCAGCAGCCGTAAATCGGTGAGCGATGCGGGCCGGCTCGCAACGACAGCATTTGTGACTGGAGGGAACGATGCCCACTGAGATCTATCTGGTGAAGGCTGGTATGACCATGTCGGAAGGCATGGTCGAGGAATGGTGCATTCCGGACGGCGGCAAGGTGAAGACCGGCCAGCTTCTCTACCGGATGGAAACCGAAAAGATCAATCTCGATGTCGAGGCGGAGGCCAATGGCACCGTCAAACATCTGGTCGGTACTGGCGTGTCCTGCAAGCCCGGACAGGTGATCGGCTACATCTACGGCGCCAATGAGACCATTCCCGACGATGTCGGGGGCGGCGGGGGCGCTGAAGCTGCCCCTGAAGCCGAACCTCATGCAGCGGACAAAGCCGAGGCCAAGTCGGAACCCGAACCGGAAACTGCAGCATCTGCTCCGTCCGCTGTGGCCAAAGGGGAAGGAGGTCGCCTGCTATCGTCTCCGGCTGCCCGACGCCTGGCCGGCGAGCTCGGCGTCGACGTCACGACAGTCACCGGCACCGGGCCTGGCGGTCGCATCGTCGAAGCCGACGTGCAGGCTGCCGCGGATGCCGGGGCAAGCGCTGCCCCCGCCGCTTCCCGGCAGGCCGCTGCCGAGCCCGAGGCAAGCGACGAGGCTGCCAGCGCTTCGCCTCTCGCCCGGCGCATTGCAGGCGAGCTGGGCGTTGATCTGTCCCGCGTGCAGGGCACCGGCCCGCATGGCCGCATCACTCGCGCCGATGTGGAGGCTGCCGCCAAGGCGCCTGCCACAGCCAGCGCCCCCACCGGACCACAACCTGGCGACCGGATCCCGGTAAAGGGTATCCGCAAAACCACCGCCACGCGCATGTTCGATTCATTGCAGTCCACCGCCCAGCTCACCATGGACATGGAAGTGGAGATGGACGAGGCGGTAAAACTGCGCGAACTGCTGGTGACCGAATGGAAGGACGAAGGCATTCGGCCGAGCTACACCGACATGGTGATCCTGGCCGTGGCCAAGGCCCTGCGCAGGCACCCCGTAGTCAATAGCGAGTTCGGCGACAGCGAGATCCTGCTGCACGAAGATGTCCACGTGGGCATGGCCGTCGCCGTGGAGGCAGGCCTGCTGGTTCCAGTCATCCGGCACGCTGACAGCCGCGGCATCAAGGGTCTGGCCATGGAGAGCAAACGTCTGGCCGAGGCCGCGCGGGACAACAAACTTGGCCTGGACGACTTTGCCGGCGGCACCTTCACAGTGTCTGCCCTGGGCATGTTCGGCGTCGATTCTTTTACGCCGATCCTCAATGCACCCCAGGTCGGCATTCTCGGCGTCAACCGCATCTATGACGGCGTCGGCTGGGATGGCGACACTCCGGTGAAGCGCAAGCGCATGCGGCTGTCGTTGACCTGGGACCACAGAGTGGTGGACGGCGCTCCGGCCGCCCAGTTCCTGGGCACGATTCGCGACCTGCTCGAGGCGCCCTACCGGCTTTTGATCTGACCTTCTGTGAGTATTGGGTAAGCAAGGAGTCTGCATGAGCGCCTCGGGATCCCGAAGCTTCGACGTGATCATCATCGGTGGCGGACCGGGCGGCTATGTGGCCGCCATCCGCGCCTCCCAGCTGGGCATGACCGTCGCCCTGGTGGAGCGCGAGGAATTGGGCGGCGTGTGCCTGAACTGGGGCTGCATTCCCACCAAGGCGCTGTTGCACGCGGCTGATCTGCTGCGCGAGATCCGCCATGGGGCCGATTTCGGCATTCAAGCGGAACCGAAGGTGGATCTGGCTGCCATGGTCCAGCGTTCCCGGAACGTCGCCGGCCAGCTGAACAAGGGCGTCGGCGGCCTGCTGCGCAAGCACAAGGTCACCGTGATTGACGGTACGGCAAGACTGGCCGGCGAAGGGCGAGTGCAGGTCACCACTGCGGACGGCGGTGAAGAAGTGCTCGAAAGCGATTCCATCGTCCTCGCCACCGGGGCCCGAGCCCGTAACCTGCCGCACATCAGCGCCGACGGCGAGCTCATATGGACCGCTCGCGAGGCCATGGTGCCGAAGTCCATCCCCAAGCGCCTGCTGGTGATCGGTGCCGGCGCCATCGGCATCGAATTCGCGAGCTTCTATGCCGCACTCGGCAGCAAGGTGACGGTGGTGGAGGTGCTGCCACACGTACTGCCGGTGGAGGACGATGAGATCTCCACCTTGATGGGTGAGGCCCTGATCAAGGATGGGATCGACGTCCGTTGCGGCACCCTGGTCGCCGCTCTGGAACCCAAGGGCAAGGGGCTCACTGCCACCTTTGACAAGAACGGTGAGCACAGCGAAGCCGAGTTCGATCGCGCCATCCTCGCCGTAGGCGTCACCGGCAACATCGAGGACCTTGGCCTCGAGAATACGTCCGTCTCCACCGACCGCGGCTTCGTCGAGACCGATGCTCATCTGGAGACCGGAGAACCCGGAGTCTATGCCATCGGTGATGTGGCGGGTCCGCCCTGTCTCGCCCATAAGGCAAGCCATGAGGGGGTGCTGCTGATGGAATATCTTGCCGGCGGTGAAGCCCATGTTCTGGCCAAGGAGCGTATTCCTGGCTGCACCTACGCCCACCCGCAGGTGGCCAGCGTCGGCCTGACCGAACGCGCTGCTAAGGAGCGCGGCCGTGATATTCGAGTCGGCCGCTTCCCATTGTTCGGCAACGGCAAGGCACTGGCCATCGGGCAACCGGAGGGGATGGTGAAAACACTGTTCGACGCCAAGACCGGTGAACTGCTCGGCGCGCACCTTATCGGCGCCGGCGTCACGGAGCTGATCCAGGGCTTCACGTTAGCCATGGGACTGGAGACTACGGAAGCGGAACTCATCAACACGGTATTCCCGCATCCGACGGTGTCAGAAGCCATGCACGAATCTGTGCTGGCTGCCTATGATCGAGTGCTGCACATCTAGCAGTCGAGGTTAGCCGCGTGACGGCAACACCTTCACCTCCACGCCCGGGTACCCCCGGGCTAATCGACCGCTATCTGGGACCGGATGCCACGGCTACAGATGGCCTGCGGGTCGGCGTCGCCAGCCTTGGAGGCCTTCTGCTCGGGCTGATGACGGTGCCCGCTCCGTTCGCGGAGCGTCTGCTGCTGGCGCTGCTGACGGCAGAACTCTGTGCCGGCCTCATAGTTGCCCTCAATCACGCCGGCAAGACGTGGATCCACCGGCCCGCCCACCGCCAACCACGCCTGCTGCTTTTCGTCGCCCTTCAGACGATTCCATTGACGATATTCATTGGTCTCTTCCGTGAGCAGGATCTCTCACTCCTGGCCAGCGCAATCGCGTTGCTGGTAATCGGCGCCGCAGCCGTCCTGCTCGCTCCGACCACATGGCAGCGACCCGTTGGCTTCGTGGCCCTGCTCGGCACCCTCTTCGCCCTGCAGCACTTCCATACTCAGGCGCCGGCTGGAGCCTGGTTCCTGCCCCTGCTCTACACCCGGACCTTCCTTGCCCATCTGCCATCCCCACGCCCTGACTGAGCCAGCTTGCCGACGATCCGCTAGAATTCGACTCATAAACTCCTGACCGACCACGATAGGCGTTAGCCGGATGACCGCCGCCATGGCTTGGAGGATCATTCTCCTGCTTCGAACGGGCGTGAACCCTCTCCTTCGCGGTCTTAAGCGGTGACTCGAACGAACCTTCGCGGAGAGCGACGAGGCTGCCTCAGCAGAGGGACTTTGGGCCTGCAGCGTGGACCCAGGATATCTCGAAGCTGCGCTGCCCTGACCCAGGCCATTCGCCAGGCACTGTCACACGATGCAGGCCACCGCGGTTTAAGCTAATGTTTACCATGACTCAACCATTTTGTGCGCGATCCTCCGGGCGCCCAAGCGGAGAGACCGCCGGCACGCATCAACGATGCCGAGTGGATTGAGGGCTTCGCTTGCGAGGGATTGCGTGCATCCAGAGCGCAGCACCAACATGGTCTTTCTCGGCTTTCTCGTGGTTGTGGCCCTCGTGGCCTCACTGCGAGGGAGCCTGCTGTTGCAGGAGCGGGCATCGTTGCTTGCCCAGACCGAGTCCGACCTGTCCCGCAGGGCTGTGATGCTCGGCACCATCGATGCCCAGCGCCTCGACACGGTTCTGACCTGGCTGCATCTGGCCGTACGCAGCCATGACTCGAGGCTGGACGAACCGCTATTGCTGCCATCGGATGTGATGGCCCTGCTGCCCTCCCATGTGAGCGTGGATGGCATCGTCACCGAGGACGCCAGCGTCGCAGACCGAAGCTGGCTGCTCGCGGCGACGCCGACGGGCGCGCGCATCGGCATCAACGATGATGCCGGGCTCCTGATCCTGCGCCAGTCCCTCGGCGACGGACGCTTGCTCCAGGTGAGCAAACCAGTCGTGGACTTCGCAGGGGATCCCATGCCTGTTTCGCGCTTTCGAACCTGGCTCGTTGATCAGGCAGGACAGGTCATCCAACATCCCGGGCAGGAACCTCGCCCCCCCGCCTTAGGCTCAGCTGGCTGGCTGCGCGCAGAACAGCCCCTGGCCGGAACCGGACTTTTGCGCATCATTGCGATCCCCAGGGCAGAGGTTCTGAAAGACTGGATTAACGCCGTCTACCTCTATTGGCTGTCGATTCTGATCG
>SLTB01000208.1 GCA_007130155.1 Pseudomonadales bacterium | reverse complement strand
TCGCGCGGGCAGGCTGAACGAGCGGGGTGAACGGACGGCATATGAGCGAGCTGTTCGGTATCCCAGGAACTAAAGCAAGCAGGAGCAGTGCCACCGATGGGTAATCCTACCGGTTTCAAGGAGTTTCCACGCCAAGCTGCACCCTACCGGGACGCTGCCGCGCGCTTGGTGGACTATAAGGAGATCTTCACGCCTCCGGACGAGACGCGGCTGCGGACTCAGGGTTCCCGCTGCATGGACTGCGGAGTGCCCTTCTGTCAGTCCGCTCCCCACGGCTGTCCGATCTACAATCTCATTCCCGAGTGGAATGATCTGGTGTACCAGGGCCGCTGGCGCGAGGCGCTGGACCGCCTGCATGCGACCAACAATTTCCCTGAGTTCACCGGAAGGGTTTGCCCCGCCCCTTGTGAAGGTGCCTGCGTACTTGGCATCACCGATCCAGCTGTGACCATCAAGAACATCGAGCAGGCCATCGTCGATCGCGGCTATGCCGAGGGTTGGATTGTCGCCACTCCACCCTCCACTCGAACCGGGCGCCGGATCGCAGTGGTCGGTTCCGGCCCCGCCGGGCTCGCTGCAGCGGCGCAACTCAACAAGGCTGGTCACAACGTCACGGTCTACGAACGCGCCGATCGTATCGGCGGGCTGCTCATGTACGGCATTCCCAACATGAAGCTCGGCAAGGACGTCGTCCAGCGCCGGGTCGATCTGCTGGCAGCCGAGGGCGTTGAGTTCGTCACGGGGACCACCGTGGCCGATGGCAGTGACGGGAGCCTCGATGTCCGGGATATGCGGGATCGCTTCGACGCTGTGCTCCTGACCACGGGCGCGACTCGGCCGCGGGATCTGCCCATTCCAGGCCGCGAACTCACAGGCGTCCACTTCGCCATGGAGTTCCTGCACGCCAATACCCGTAGCCTGCTCGACTCCGGGCATGCCGATGCTGCGTACATCTCAGCCAAGGACAAGAACGTGATCGTCATCGGTGGTGGTGACACCGGCACCGACTGCATCGGAACGTCACTGCGCCATGGCTGTAAGTCCCTGGTGAACTTCGAGATTATGCCCCAGCCTCCCAAGGGCCGCTCTGACAATAACCCCTGGCCGGAATGGCCGCGGATCTTTCGCGTTGACTATGGGCACGAGGAAGCTGCCCACAAGTTCGGCGCGGACCCGAGGGTCTACTGCATTTCCGGCAAGAACTTCATTGACAACGGTAATGGGCGTATCAAGGGCATCCGCACCGTCGAGGTGGAATGGTCGGAGGGCGGACCCAAGGAAATCCCGGGCACCGAGAAGGATTGGGAAGCGGACCTCATCCTGCTCTCCATGGGCTTTCTCGGTCCTGAGCACGCAGTCAGTGATGCCATCGGTCTCGAGTATGACCAACGTTCGAACTATCAGGCCGAGCATGGCCGGTTTACGACCAACATCGATGGCGTATTCGCAGCCGGTGATTGCCGCCGCGGACAATCCCTTGTGGTGTGGGCGATCAATGAAGGGCGGGAAGCTGCGCGGGAAATCGACCGCCACCTTATGGGGTCCAGCGACCTGCCTTGATATCCGTTGATGGGATGCGCTGATGGGGCTGCATCATCATCATCAATTCTGCAGGTCGCTTTGTACCGACGTCATGCCGCGCACGAAGGGCGTCTGTCCGGTAGAACTCGCCACGCTGGCGGCAGCAGCACTGGCGGCATCTCGATCCGGATAATCGCCCTGCAGGATGACGTGCTGGGTCACTCCAGCGCGGGAACGGTCATAGATCTCGTAGCCAGACGGCTCAGGCTGCTCCCGTACCCAGGCTTCTGCCCGCTCCCGGGCGGATAGCACCATCACCTGAAGCACATACCTGGAAGGATCCCGGCCGAGCAGTTCATGCCTGCCCGGCGCTGGCGTCAGCGGGGTGACTGCCGCCACGGTTGGCGGTAAAGCCTTGGTCTCCGCAGGCGTCGGCGGGGAGGCCGGCGCCGCGGTACGTTCTACGGCTGTCGCAATTCCAGCGGCAGGCTCTGTCGGCTTCAGAATATCGTCCCGCTCCTCGGCTGCCGCTGCGCTCTCCGCCTCAAGCGGCAGCCAGCCTCCGTCGCGGAAAATCGATGCGGATGCGGCCTGTGATCGCGTGGTTTCCACTCGTGGCTCAGGCAGCAGGGTCAGGTCGACCGTGGACGTCTTGGACGGGACAGGCAGTTCGCGGAGCGTTCCAGGCTCAGGTCCCGAGGTCTTAGGGCTGAGCAGGATGATGAGCAGGCCGATGACGATGAACGCCGCGATGCTGGCGCCGATGACCTTGGTCTGCCCCGGTGACAGGCGGCCGGCTCGAGCCAGAAGGATGCGCCGGGCCTCCGCATTGGCAGCACGAGGCAGTCCCCGCGATGCCAGATAAATGTCCTGGTAGTCCTGCTCTGTGAACGGTGAGGCGCCAGACAGACCGGCGCGGTCGAGACGGAATTGAAGGTAGCCCCGAAGTTCGTTGAGCGTATAGGGTTCCAGATGTACCTCGTGGGCGAGCGGATCGATGCGCTCGGCACCCACTGCATCGGTGAGAACGCGCCGCAGACTTTCGCCACCAAACAGCAATACTCGGACATTGGGTGTTTCTGCGGAGAGCTCGGCCAGACTGATGAGTTCCTCCAGGGCGTCAGCCTCGAGTTCATCCGCGTCATCCACCAGGGCGGCACATAGGGTGCGGGCCGAGCCGAGCTCGGCAATCTGCAGATACAGACGATCCCTGACCTCGTCACGACTTTCCTCTGCGTCTACCGCCAGCCCCATGGCGCGCGCCACGGCTCGAAGCAGGTTGCGGGCCGGCAGTAATACACCGGCGGTGACCCGCGCTGAACGGACGTCATCAGGCAGTCGCCGCATCAACGCGTGAAAGCAGGTCGAACGACCGACGCCGGCAGGGCCGGTGATCAGGACCAGCGGACGCCCAAGCCCCCAGAGGTCCGCCAAGGCGTCGAGATGATTTTCTCGACCACCACGACTGAAAAAATCCATGTGCAGGTCAGACGCTGGGAAGGGATCCCGCTCCAGTCCCAACGCGGCAAACCGGTCCCCCATCCAGTCACGTTCACCGGAGTTGCCCGAATCATTCATGGGGTGCTCCGGCGGCCTGCAAAGCGGAGACGATCATGGCGTGATCGATGTCGTCCCGAACTACCGCCGCTCCGAGTCCGTCGAGCACGATCAGTCGCAAGCGACCATTGACGACCTTTTTGTCGACAGCCATGTGATCCAGGAAAGCCGACACGCTCAGATCTGGTGGCGGCGCCGTAGGCAGCCCGGTTGCACTCACCAGGGCCTGGATTCGAGCCGCATCTTCAGCCGGTAGCATGCCCATCGCCGCCGAGAGTTCTGCAGCGATGACCATGCCCACTGCGACGGCTTCGCCATGCAGCCAGGATTGATAGCCGGTGTGGGTCTCGATGGCATGGCCAAAGGTGTGGCCGTAATTGAGGATTGCCCGGAGGCCGGACTCGCGCTCGTCGAGGGCCACCACCTCAGCCTTGGTTTCGCAAGAGCGCAGAATGGCGTGGGACAGGGCCGCTGGGTCGCCCGCCAGCAATGCCGGCATGTTCGATTCCAGCCAAGCGAAGAACCCTGGATCGCGAATACAGCCGTACTTGATGACTTCGGCAAGTCCGGCTGCGAGTTCCCGCGCCGGCAAGGTCGAGAGCACGTCGGTGTCGATGAGCACGCCCCGGGGCTGATGAAATGCTCCGATCATGTTCTTGCCCAGGACATGGTTGACGGCAGTCTTGCCACCAATGGATGAATCCACCTGGGCCAGCAGAGTGGTGGGGATCTGGATGAAGTCCACACCGCGCTGATAGCAGGCCGCCGCGAATCCGGTCATGTCACCGATCACGCCCCCGCCAAGAGCCAGGAGGGTTGTCGAACGAGAATGACGCCCTTCGAGCAGGGCGCCAATGATGCGGTCCAGGGTGCCCAGGTGCTTGTGGCGTTCGCCGTCCGGAAGCAGCAGGGTCCCCAATCTGCAATCTGCAAACGCGGCTTCGACCCGCGACAGGTAGAGGGGAGCCACCGTAGTGTTGGTGATGATGAACACTTCGCGGCCGCTGACCCAGCTGCGAAGGGTGGCAGCATCATCGAGTAGGCCGGCGCCGATCAGGATGGGATAGCTGCGATCATGCACCTCGCCGGGTAGCTGAACCGCGAGTCGGTGCAACGACTTGATGCCACGGGCTTCGCCACTCTGCGCTTTCAGTCCTGGCCCTCCCGAAGCACCCGCGCGATCTCGCCAGCGAGCACTTTGGCCGAGCGGCGGTCGGCAGTAAAAGTGAAATCCGCCACCTCGCGATAGAGCGGATCACGTTCGTCCCGCAGCCTCTCGAGCACTTCCCGTGGTTCACCTTCCTGGAGCAGCGGTCGATTGCGGTCGTGGCTGGTCCGTTCCACTTGCTGATCGAGGGGGGCATCGAGGTAGATCACCGTACCGCGGCTCACCAGCCGCTTTCGATTCTCCTCACTGATGACCGCGCCGCCACCCGTCGCCACCAGGACGCCCTGACGTGCCGTCAGTTCGTCCAGCATGGACTCCTCCCGACGGCGGAATCCCGCCTCGCCTTCGACGTCGAAGATCCAGGCGATATCGGCACCGGTGCGTTGCTCGATCTCACGGTCGGTATCCAGGAACTCCAGGCCAAGCGCATCGGCGAGCAGCTTGCCCACCGTGGTCTTGCCCGCCCCCATGGGACCGATCAGAAAAACATTACGAGGTTTCTCCATGCCCTCTCATAACCGAAGTATTCCCAAAGTGACCGCAGCCCTCCCACTCGACGCGCCTTCCAGGAGTGCGAGCGGGGGCGACGGGGCTCATCTGCAGCTACCAGGCACAGCCGTACCAGGGGCTAAGCAGCGGTTGGCCGGTCCCTGCATAACCTTGCCGCGCGGCTCAACGCTGGGTCAAGGTATCCTGAATGATACGCGGCGTGATGAAGATCAGCAGTTCCTGTTTTTCTTCACTCTGCAGATTGCGACGGAACAGGCCACCGACGAACGGCAGATCGCCGAGGAAGGGGGTCTTGTCCGTCTGGCGGTTGGTACTGGTCTGGAAGATGCCGCCTAGCACCAGCGTCTGGCCATTATCCACCAGGACCTGGGTTGTGATCGAGTTGGTATTGATGCTCGGGATACCGCCGAACACTGCGCCGACGGAATCCTGATTCACAGCCAGATCCATGATGATGCGATCATCCGGCGTGATCTGGGGCGTAACTTCGAGGGACAGCACGGCCTCCTTGAACTGGGTCGCTGTGGCGCCGCTGGCGGCAGCCTCCTGGAAGGGAATTTCCACCCCTGAAGCCACCGTTGCGGTCTGCTTGTCCGCTGTGATCACCTTGGGTCGGGCTACCACCTCCGCCTGACCATCCGAGGCCAGGGCTGAGATCTCGAGATCCAGCAGATAGTCCTGGCCGGTGATGCCAATGGCGAATGAAGACGTTGCCGCTGCTGCGGGAAGATTCACCGCGAAGGCATCCGGAAACGTCACGGCCCCCGCTGCCGCCTCGCCGAGAGTCGGCTGGCTGCCACCGATGGTCAGGAAGTTGTCACCTGAACCAACATTGTTGCGATAGCCGCCACCCCAGCGAATCCCCAGAGACTCGGTGAAGCTGGTGTTGGCGGTGACGATCCGCGCCTCGATCTGTACCTGACGGACCGGGATGTCGAGATGCTGCATGACACGCCGGATATCGGCAAGGCGCTCAGCCGTGTCCGTGATGATGATGGCATTGGTGCGATCATCGACGATGACGCTGCCGCGCTCTGATAGCAGGCGGCCTTCGCCTTCACCAGCCCGGAACAGCTGAATGATCTGGCCAGCATTGGCATAGCGCACCTGGATGAACTCGGACCTCAGCGGGGCAAGTTCCTGGATCTGCCTCTGATTGTCGAGGTCCTGGCGTTCGCGGGCAGCAATCTCTGCCGCCGGACCCACCATCAGCACGTTGCCCACCTCGCGCTTGTCGAGACCCTTGGTGCGCAGGACGATTTCGAGGGCCTGGTCCCAGGGCACGTTCTGAAGTCGCAGGGTGATACGCCCACTGACGGTATCGCTGGCGACCAGATTCATATCGGTGAAATCGGCGATGAGCTGCAGTACCGAACGCACCTCGATGTCCTGAAAGTTCAGGGACAGCTTGTCGCCGCGGAAGCGGAAAGGGTCATCCATGCGCGCGGCGTCGTCAGTCCGAGGGCGCCGGACGTTCACGGTCAGCGTGTCATCAGCCTGGAACGCGAGATAGTCGTACGCGCCCTGGGGTCGAATCGTGATCACCGTGCGTCCGGACTGCTCTATGGCATCCACCGTGGACACTGGGGTGGCGAAATCGGAGACGTCGAGACGGCGGCGCAGGGCCTGCGGCAGATTGGTCGAACCCACCTCGATGCGAATGGTGCCCGCTTCGCTGATGACGTCTACGGGTGCTCTTGGGTTCGACAACTTCACGATCACCTGGCCCTCGCCCTCAGGCCCGCGACGGAAGTCTATGTCGCGGATTTCGGAGGGTCCCGAATCACTCGGTCGGATGCGCACTGTGGCCGCCGGCTCAGCCAACGGGCCGCTGGCTTCGCCCATGGCCCCGACGTCGAGGAAAAGGGAATTGCCACGCACGCGTGTCGCGTAGGGCACCAGGCGGGTGAGGTTGACGATGACCCGCAGCCGCTCGTTTGCTTCAACCACCGTCACGCTGCGCGCGTTCCCGGTGCCGAGGCTGTGGTAGCGGGACGCGAGCCCACTCGTCACCCCCTCGAGGTCGATGGCAATTCGGGCCGGCTGGTCAATGGTATAGCCGCTGGGCGAGGGAGGTGCCGAATCGAACTTCAATTCGATCTGGGTCACATCGTTGGGCAGGCTCGAAAACCGAATATCTTCCAGCGTCCCTGCCCGGGTCTGGGCCGACACCGCCAGCGCCACGATGCCCAGGAGCGCGAGAAGTCGGCGCGTGCTGCTGCCTCCCGTCCACTCCCTGTTGTTTCGCATCAGTGCTCGCATGATGAAATCCCCGATTGATCTGCTGGAGCATCCAGTACTGCGCAACACGTCCGTGCGCGCCCCTTGTTGAACAGTTGAACAGTTGAAC
>SLTB01000289.1 GCA_007130155.1 Pseudomonadales bacterium | reverse complement strand
ATGCTTGCCTTCCTCGAGCAGGGATTGGAACTGTTTGAAATGCACGTTGGGATTCTGGATACCCCACAGTCCACCTTCCCAGGTAAAGAACCCGAACATGATAACGGCCAGAAATACGAAAGGTAACCAGCCCGCAGCGGTACCCGTCCAGCCTGCCAGATATGCAACCACGAGTACCAAGGCTGCCATAGAGACACCTATCGCCGCACCAATGAGACCGGAATGAATGATGTCTTTCTTCATCAAGGATGTTACGGCGTGCAGATGGTGGTGATTTTCCGCGCCTGAGTCGTCCAGGGTAAGGACGTGGATCTGCGGCGTAGCGATGCCTGCCTCCTCGAGTTCTTCCTCGAAGCGCTCAAGATCATCGAGATCATCACTGGTGAAAAAATAACGCTTCAGTGCCATGAGTATTCTCTCCCCTCTTCAAGCTGCCATGGACGTTGATCGATACCATGACCTGCAAGACGACCCATGCCAGTAAGCAAAGGTCCTTGGGATCCCCGATACGGAGATCGTCGGCGTGGCTCGGACCAGGAGAGCTTCTGTGTCTCCCCCTGGTCAGGCTGCATGACAGCAGCCTATCGATACAGCAGTGGCCTCAACGCGTGCACCCCCGCCCCAACGGGCGGCGGCCTCCCTACGGATGCCTGTGGCCCTATCATCAGCATGCCGGGACGCATTGACAAATTGGCGCCTAGACCGATACGGAATTAACATCTCACCGCTTTAGAACCCAAATCAGCGCCATGTCATGCGCTTGGCATCACTACGGCGGCCGTGTTGACGTCATACTGTCTGGCCAGACGCCCCAAGGTCTCCAGGCAATCAAGACTCACCTCCTCAATGATTTCGGCCACCGGCCGCACGCTTTCTATCCTTCCAGCCACCTGCCCCGTCAGGGCGATCGCGGCCTCCATGTCACCACCAAAATACAACGCCTTGGCATCACCAAACTGGCCAAAGACATTCTCGTCGATGGCGCGCTCGAGCCGCGAAGTTCGTTCCGTGCGCAGCGCACGCAGCGAAGGCGAGAAAAAGCGATTGAGGAAGACAGTGTCGGTTTCCTCGGCGTCGACAATGGACTGCTTCCAGTTGTCGTGCACGGGCGACTCCGCTGCGGACACCATGCGTGTACCCATCTGAACCGCTTCGGCACCAAGACAGAACGCAGCCGCCATGCTCGCCCCATCGACGAAGCCACCGGCTGCGATGATCGGAACGTCCACCTTCGAGCGCACCAGCGGCAGCAGCACCATGGTCGACACGTCCTTGGGATTCTTGAACCCGCCGCCCTCGGCACCTTCCACCACCAAACCGTCGACGCCGGCTTCCACGGCCTTCAGAGCCGCCTTGAGTCCGGGCACCACGTGAAAGACCGTCAAGCCGGCCTCCTTGAGCTCGGAGGTGTAACGCTCCGGATTGCCTGCTGACGTCGTGACGAACTTCACCCCCTGGTCGATCACGAAGCGGACGATGGCCGGATCGCGGACAAAGGCCTGAGCGATATTGACGCCGAAGGGCTTGTCAGTGAGATCGCGCATCTTCGCGATCTCCTCACGAATGACATCGAGCTCGCCGGAGGAGGTTTCGATGATGCCCATGCCGCCGGCGTTGGACACCGCAGCGGCCAGCTGGGAGCGGGCGATCCAGCCCATGGGCGCCTGAATCACGGGAATCTCGATGCCCAGGAGTGCGGTGATGCGGTTCTTGAACTGCATGCAGGGATCCTCTAATGACTCATGTGTTAATCGGTTGCACTAAGGAGAGAGCCCTGCGGGTCGGGACGAGCCATCGTGGGAGCCCGCAGTGCGGGCGATCAATCCGTGCAACGCTCCCAATGGGGGCTACCACAAAATCGGAAGCGAGCGTCCTTGGCAAAACCCTCAAGATGATTCCTTCGCGATCAGAGCCGGACGGGCAATTCCAAGTGTCGCATGTAGATGCGCTCCTGGTGCGCTCGGATGCGCTCGTCGCAGGCGGCCATGATGTCCGGGTCGGTGGAGGTGTAGGCGCTGCGGATCACCTCCACCATGGGCAGCTGCTCGGCTGGCAGCGGCCGGATCAGATTGACGAAGGTCGCCAGATAGATGTCCACCGCTGTGAGGCGGTCCTCCATGATGTACTCGTGGCCGTCGAGGCGGCGGGAGAACATGCCGAGGATGTCCAGCACCCGCGCCTTGCCGATCTCGTCGTAACCGTCCTGCCAGCCGTAGCGAGGGGCGAGATACTCACCGATCTGCCGCGGAAAGCCATCACCTTCCCGCAGCCCCAGCGACACGCCGATCATCACCAGGCGCTGCGACCAGCCGAGGCCGAGCTCACCACAGACTTCATGGGCAAGCCCGAGGGCCAGGGCCCGCTGTTCCGGATCAGCCGGCAACAGCGAAGGTTCCGGCGCCAGCCTCTCAGCCAGCAGCAGAATCTCGGCCCAACCGGTACGGACGCGCTCGTTGCCATAAACCACCGCCGGAACACCGACATGGCCTACCCACTGGGAAGCCGCATCCTGAGGCTCCTCCTCGCCGCGCTGGGCCAGAACATGATCGATGCCCTTGACCCGGAAGATACCCTTGGCCGCCTCGGTCCAGGGGCTCGGCACGCCGGCAAGACAGACCATGCGCAAACCATCCCGTTTACGCGCATCCGCAATACTCACGACCTCGACGATCTTTTCCACCATTATGCATCCCACCCGAAGCGGTCGACGAAGACCAGTTCCTTGCCCATCCACATGGTGGAGCGGGCGAAGTCGATGAACTTCGACTCGTCCTCGATGGCGCGCTCATTGGCACGACGTACCTCGACACCTTCCCGGCGTACGGCGCGATCCACCCACACCTCCGCATGACCATCGTAGGGCTCAGCAACGGTGCCGCGTGCCTTGCGCAACGTCTGCTCCATCTCGCTCTCGATGCGATGGACCTGCTGATAGCGATAAATGCCCGCAGCCTGGGCCTGACTGCGGATCAGCGGTCCATGGTGCATGCGCCAGTAGCGCTGACCCGCCTCGAAGCCGAGGGCCTCGCGCAGTCGCAGGGGAAAGTAGAGCTTATGGAAACTCGACCGAGGCGTGGCGAACAGCGCCTCACCCTGGGGATTCACCTGGGGATACTCGACGTTGAGCCACAGCGGACTATTAGGCAGATCAATGAACTTGGCCTCGTCCTCGAGCAAGACGGCGCCTGCCTCCTGTCCGGCGCTGCTCGCCAGGGTTTCCGCCAGCGCCTCTTCGGATTCGAACCAAAGCTCGGCCACGCCATCGTAGCCGGGCTCCATACCGCCCCGGGCCTGCTGCATGGCCGCATTCACCGGATCCTCCACCGCGTGAACCTGCACGTAGCGAAGCACATTCATGGCCGTGGCAAAGCTCGCCACCAGCGGCCCATGCACTTCCCGCCAGTACAGCTGGAAGTCCTTGAGCGACATGTCCGGCTTGCGCCGAAGCAGATACACCAATCGAATCACACTCGTCTCCCCCTTCTCGCAAAACGCCAAATGCGCAGAACCCAGGATGGTCTCCCAGGCCGAGGCCTTGCCGCTACGCCTTCCGCATCTGCCAGGCGAGATCCACGCCGCATCATACTACCTGGATCAAGTACGGCTGGATCGACGATGGGCAAACCATCGAGTTGCCGACAGCTGCCTTGCTCGATCAATTGTCTTCGATCCCGATACCATGACGACGACCCTCGAACAAGGCAACGAGGTGCTTTGATGAAGGTCAGCGTCCGCGGTGAGCACTCCTGATCCACAGCGGCGCAGCGCTTGGCAGCACTGAGGGGTCAGCGTAGCATCCACCCATGAGGCTTCTGGTCATTGAGGACGAACGCGAGCTCGCCGGGCTAATGTGCGAGGCACTCGAACGCGCCGGCATGCACAGCGACTGTTTCGGGGAGATTGGAGCAGCCGAGCATGTGCTTCAGAACGTGCATTACGATGCCATTCTGCTGGACTTGAGCTTGCCCGATGGGCGTGGCGAGACCCTGCTGCTGAATCATCGGCGCAACGGGGGCTCGGCGCCGGTTCTGATCGTGACGGCCACCGACGCGGTGCACAGCCGGATCGAGTGTCTCAATCTGGGTGCCGACGATTACCTGGTCAAACCGTTCGACAGCGGCGAGCTCGTCGCGCGCGTGCGCGCGCTTCTTCGCCGGCCGGGCGGAGCGCTCGGGGTCACGCTCGTTCTCGGTAAGCTTTCCTTCGACACCATCGCCCGCGACGTCACCGCGGCGGGCGCATCGATTCCCTTGTCACGCCGCGAACTCGAAGTCCTCGAGCACCTGATGCGCCGCGCCGGGCGAGTCGTGCCGAAGGACCTGCTCGAGGTCAAACTCTACGATGCCGACACCGGTCCGGACTCGAATCCGATTCCGGTGCATGTGCACAATCTGCGCAGAAAGTTGGAGCATCATGAGACCGGCATCGAGATTCACACCATTCGGGGCGTCGGCTACCTGGTGAGCGAGCGACAATAGGCGATGGGATTCAGGTCGCTTGCGTTCAAGCTGGCAGTCAACGTGCTGGTCGCGCTGACCGTTTGCTTTCTCCTTCTGGTCGCGCTGGTCGTGAATCGGGCCGATCGTGTCTCATCGACGATCCAGCACGACTCGCTCGAGACTCACCTCGAGGCGATCGTCGACTCGATCAGGGCGGACAGATCCGGGGGGCTCGAACTCGCGTTGCCCGAACCGCTTGGCGGGTTCTACGCTTCAGCGTCACGCGATCACATCTACATCGTCAAGTCCAGCTCCGGGGGCAAGACATGGATGTCCCATCCGGAGCTCGCACAGATCGCCGAAGGCTGGACCGACGACGACGTAGAAGAGCTGATCGTGAAGATCGACGACGTTTTTGGGACTGACGGCAGCTATCACGGCATCGCACGGGAGTTCGAGACCGAACAGGGGCGCTTCGTTGCGCTGACCGCACAATCGGGCGGACAAATTGAGCTGGCCGGACTGCTGATGTCCAGCTTCGTGAAGGCATTGTGTGATCTGCGCGAGGACGAGCACTGCAGAGAGTTCTCGGGTTTCGTGCTGTCTCAGCTGATTCAGGAACTGCGCTGGATCATTCCGCTGTTCATCGTGCTGCTCGTCGGCACCGTCGTGGTCACGATCCATCTGAGCCTGCGCCCGCTCTCCGTCGCCTCCAAACAGGTAGCCTCGATCGATCCGAATGCGACGAACGTAAGGCTGGACAGCCGGCGTGTGCCCGGCGAAATCTCACCATTGGTCGATGCGGTCAACGGCGCTCTCGACCGTCTCGAAGCCGGATATTCGGCGGAGCGGCGCTTCACTGCGAACGCGGCCCATGAGCTGCGCACGCCGCTGTCCATTCTCAAGGCGAACATCGATCGACTCGCTCATCACAGGCCTGGGGCGGAGCAGCGTGCGCTCGAGGCCGGCGTCGCCCGTATGACCCGGGTCGTCGAACAGTTGCTGTCGGTGGCGCGGCTGGAGATGCCGCAGGCAAGGCAGCACCAGCGGCTGGTGATGAATGCGTTGGTCTGTGACACCGTGGCAGCGCTCGCCCCGCTCGCGATCGCTCGTTCGCAGACACTCTCGGCGGAATTGCCCGAAACTCCTGTCGCATGCGAAGGGGATCGCGCGCAACTGGAGGAAGCACTCAAGAATCTGATCGAGAATGCGATCGTCCATTGCCCCACCGGGACATCGATCGAAGTCGAGCTCTGTGCCGGGGGCGAGGTGCGTGTCCGCGACAATGGAAGCGGCGTGGCGCCCGAGTCGAGAGCCCGCCTGTTCGAGCGCTTTTTTCGGGCCGACCGCTCGACGACGGGCGCCGGCCTCGGCCTTGCCATCGCCCGCGACATCGCCCAACAGCATGGCGGTAACGTGCGTTTCGAGGAGACGCCGGGCGGTGGCGCCACTTTCGTGCTGACGGTCGCATCCGTCAGGTCTTAAAACTGTCTTAAACGGCTTTGGTCAGACTCTTCCGCGCGATATCAACGAGGGAGAGCGTTCGATGGCCACCCAACGTGCGGTGCTGGTGCTGGGGCCCGGCCGCAGTGGTACCAGCACCCTGACACGGGCACTCGCGGCCCTGGGTGTCTTCCTCGGCACCCGGTTTCGCCGCCCGGTGCGCAAGAACCCGCGCGGCAGCTTCGAGGAAGTCAACCTCCTGCGCCTGAGTAAGGCGGTGCGCAAGGAGGTAGGCCTGCGTGCTGAAAGCGTCCGCCTGCTCGACGATGCTGCCTGGTTGCGTCCCGAGCTTGGCCGCCACGCCGAGAGTATGGGGCAGGTGATTGCCCGAGAGTTCGCCGGACACCCGGTCTGGGCGTTCAAATACGCCGGTAATGGCCGGTTGCTCCCATTCTGGCTGGAGTTGCTTCCAAAGCTCGGCATCGAGCCGGCCTTCGCGTTCGCTTACCGCAATCCGTTGAGTGTCGCGCGCTCGCGGGCGCGGCTCGATCGCATGCGCGGGCGACCGGAGAAGAACAACCTCGAGTGGCTCGCGCACGTGGTCCCCTATTTTCACCTCCTCGAGCCCTATCCAACCGTCGTGGTCGACTACGACCAAATGATCACCGCGCCTGAGCGCGAGCTGACCCGGCTAGCGGACGGCCTTGGAATCACGCCAACCGAGCACACGCGAGCGGCCACCGAAGAGTTCGTCGCCGAATTCATCCGCCCGGAGTGGCGCCACACCCAATGCACCGACGAGGATCTCGCTGCCGATGCTGCCATCCACCCGCTCGTGCGCCGGGCAGCCCTCGCTCTCTCCCGGCTCGCTCGAGACGAAGTCACGATGCGCGATGAATGGCTGTGTCGCGAATGGGCAGAGATCCGCGAATCCCACCGAGAGCTGGCACCAGTGTTGCGGCTCGTCGATCGGCTACAGGCCGATGTGCGTTTCGCGCGATGGTGGGACCTCTCGCGACCGCTGCGCATCGGCTGGAACAAGATGCCACTGCTGCGTGCACGTTGATCCGGTCGACCGACTCTATCCCGCATGTCTCGCCGATGCGCGGGCTAGGAGTCTGCGCGGTAGAAACCAGTCTGCGATAATGGCGGAGCACTTCAGGTAGGGGAAGCCGCCACCGATGCCGACTCGATTTCGCCCGTATGCACCTGATCAGGACCTGCTGTT
>SLTB01000043.1 GCA_007130155.1 Pseudomonadales bacterium | reverse complement strand
GTCCAGGGCTATTCAGTGCTGCCCTTCCTGGTTGAGGGTGTGGCCACCGGCGTGCTGCGTCCTGGGCGTCTGCTCAGGGAGGCTCAGGCGGTGCTGGAGTCCCGCCGCGGCGGTCTCGGAGCGTTGCTGGAACAGCTGATTCAGAGCTTGCGCGGTGAGCGCGAGGCGGATCTTGTCGCGCTCGGTGAGCGGGTTTTCAATCGCCACCTGGCAGCACGGATCCATCCTGAGGCGAGAGCCCTGGTGCGGGCCCATCGCCGACGCGGTCACCGGGTGGTTATCGTCACCTCGGCCACACGATATCAGGCGGAGCCGGTCGCGCGTGCGCTCGGCATAGCTGCCGAAGATGTGCTCTGCACCCGACTGGTTGTGGATGAGCAGGGGCGCTTCACCGGTCGCTGGTACCTGCCGGGGTGCTGGAACGAAGGCAAACGCATCCTGGCCCGGGCCTGGTTACGGCGCAACGGCGGCGGTCTCGCCGATTGCTGGTTCTATACCGACAGCCACGAGGATGAACCGCTGCTCGAGCGTGTGGGTCGTCCGCGGGTGGTGGACCCGGATGCCCGACTGCTGGGTCTGGCCGGACAGCATCGCTGGCCGGTGCTGCGGTTCCGGGGGTTGCGACCGAACGCCGAATCCCTTGTGCGCACCGGGCTCAGCCTCACCGGATTCTATGGTTCGGCCCTGGCGGGTGCGGGGCGTCTGCTGCGCGGCGGCACTGTCAAGGAGGCCCTCGGTGAAGCCGTGTCGACCTGGGGTCGCATCGGTCTGCCGTTGGCCGGGGTCGGCCTGCGGGTGACCGGTCAGCAGTACCTGGAAGCTGCCCGGCCTGCCGTCGTGGTATTCAACCATCAGAGCAGCCTGGACGCTCTGATCATTGCCCGCCTTCTGCGGCGGGATTTCACCGGCCTGTGTAAGCGTGAACTGGAGCGGGATCCGCTCTTCGGTCCTGCATTCCGTGCGGCTGGGGCGATCTTTGTCGATCGTGAAGGTGGTGGCTTCGGCCAGCTGCGTCCGGCTCTGGATGCCCTTCGCAGCGGGCAGACCCTGGCCATTGCTCCGGAAGGCACCCGAAGTCGCGCCACGATGCCCGGTCCGTTCAAGCGCGGCGCGTTCTATCTGGCACAACGGGCGCGGGTACCTTTGGTCCCGATCGTCATCCACAACGCGGTGGACGCCCTGCCGCGAGGAAGTTTCATGTTGCGGGCGGGCACGACGATCGAGGTGGAGATCCTGCCGCCTATCGATCCTTGCCACTGGCGGCCCCGGCAGCTTCAGGAGCACGCAGATGAGTTGCGCCAGCGCTACCTGGAGGTCCTCGGTTTTGCTGCGCTTGAGGATGCTCGCTTCAAACAGCCCGAGGCGACAGTCAGCCCGGCCGAGACCATCCTGCTGGCAGGCTGATCAGTTCAATCGCTTGGAGTTGGTTCCAGAGTCGGCGAGCGTGCTCTTGTGTTTTGAGCACGCCCGCCGTTGGCGCCTGACTCAGAGATCCAGATCCGTCACCGCGCCCAGGGAGGCGGAACTCACCAGTTTGGCGTACTTCGCGAGAATGCCGCGCTGGGTGTAGGGCTGCGGCTGCTGCCAGCGGGCGCGGCGCCGCGCCATTTCGGCGTCGTCCACGTCCACGGAGATGGTGCAGGCCTCGGCGTCCACGGTAATCCGATCACCATCTTCGAGCAGGGCAATCGGGCCACCGTCGAAGGCCTCCGGAGTCACGTGGCCGATGACGAAACCGTGGGAGCCACCCGAGAAGCGGCCATCGGTAATGAGCGCCACGTCGGACGACAGGTCGCGGCCATTGATGGCACTGGTGGGCGAGAGCATTTCCCGCATACCGGGTCCGCCACGGGGGCCTTCATAGCGCACCACGACAACGTCCCCCTTGCCCACGCCGCCGTCGAGAATGGCGGCGAGGGCGGCTTCCTCTCCGTGGAAGCACTTGGCGGTTCCGCTAAAGGTCAGGCCTTCGTGGCCGGTGATCTTGGCCACCGCACCCTCTGGTGCGAGGTTGCCGCGGAGGATGACGAGATGGCTGTCCTTCTTGATGGGGTCGGATAGCGGCCGGATGATCTTCTGCTCCGGCGGATAGGGGGCCACGTCAGCCAGGTTGTCCGCCAGCGTGCGTCCGGTGACGGTCAGGCACTCACCGTGCAGCAGGCCCGCGTCGAGCAGGGTCTTCATCAGTGGTTGAATGCCGCCGATGGCGATCAGTTCGCTCATGGCGTACTGCCCGGCAGGCCGCATGTCCGCCAGCACCGGCACGCGCTTGCCGATGCGGGCGAAATCGTCGAGCGTCAACGGAATGCCAGCGGCGTGGGCGATGGCCAGCAGATGCAGCACCGCGTTGGTGGAACCTTCCAGCGCAATGGTCACCGTGATGGCATTCTCGAAAGCCTCGCGGCAGAGGATGTCTGATGGCCGGATGCCCAGTTCCAGCAGATTGACGACGGCCGCGCCGGCAGCGTAGCTGTCCTGGCGCTTATGCTGGGAGATGGCGTCCTGGGCCGAGGAATTGGGCAGCGAGAGCCCCAGGGCTTCGATGGCGGAAGCCATGGTGTTGGCGGTGTACATGCCACCGCAGGACCCCGGGCCCGGAATGGCCGTGGCCTCGATGTCTTTGAGTTCGATGTCGGAGAGTTTGCCGGCCGCACGTTTGCCCACGGCCTCGAACACCGAGATGACGTCGCGACGCTCCTTGCCGGGCTGGATGGTCCCGCCGTAGACGAACACGGCCGGCCGATTGAGGCGGGCGATGGCCATGGCGCAGCCCGGCATGTTCTTGTCGCAGCCGCCGATGGCCACGAAGCCGTCGAAGCCCTGAGCACCCACCACGGTTTCGATGGAGTCCGCGATCACCTCCCGGGACACCAGCGAATAGCGCATGCCTGGCGAGCCCATGGAGATGCCGTCCGAGACGGTGATTGTATTGAACGTCACCGGTTTGCCGCCGGCTTCCTGCGCGCCCATGGCGGCCGCATCAGCCAGCGTGTCGATGTGCATGTTGCAGGGCGTCAGGTTGCTCCAGGTGGAGGCGATGCCTACCTGCGGCTTGGTGAAGTCCTCGTCGCTGAAGCCTACGGCGTGGAGCATGGCCCGGGCAGCGGCCTTTTCGAGGCCGTCGACCACCTGGGATGAATAGCGGCGGCGTGCGTCTTTGTCGGTCATCTCGTTTCCTGCTCGTCTTGCGTATAGGGGGTGCATATCGGGGTGGCGCGGGGCCACCGTTGAGTTTTACAGGGCCTTGCTCAAGACCTTCGAATTGCGGGTTGGCGTCCAGAGGCTGCGGCGCGCTGCGGGCAGCGAGTCCACCGTAGTCGGCCGATAACCCTGCTCCACGAACCAGTGCGACGTCCGGGTGGTGAGCACGAAGGCGCGCGCGAAACCGCCGCGGCGGGCCTGGCTCTCCAGATGCCGCACCAGCTTTTCGGCGCGATCCGCACCCTGATACTCGGGGTGGGTCACCACGCAGGCGATTTCCGCGGCTTCCTCCTCCGGATAGGGGTAGAGGGCGGCGCAGCCGATCACCAGACCGTCGAGTTCGAGCACGGTGAAGCGATCGATCTCGCGTTCGATGAGCTCCCGGGAGCGCTCCACCAGCACCCCGGCCTCCGCCAGCGGGCGGGTGAGTTCGACAATGCCCGAAACGTCATCGCGATGGGCCGGGCGCAGCTGTTCGTAGGACTGCTCGGTGATCTGGGTGCCGGAGCCCTGGCGTGTGAACAGCTCCTGTAAGAGCGCGCCGTCGGTGGCGTGGCTGACCAAGTGGCAGCGGCGGACACCGGCCCGGCTGGCCTCGAACATGGCCGTGAGCTGGCGCAGCAGTTCGTCGCTCTCGCGCTCTTCTTCCCGTCGCGCCGTGATCAGGGCTTCGAGTTCCCGCGGGGTCATCTCCGAGATGACCCGGCCTTCGGTATCGAGCACACCGGGCTCCTCATCCAGGGCGATGAGCTTGTCTGCCCGAAGGGCGCCGGCGACGGACGCGGCCACTTCCTCATAGGCGAGGTTGAAGACTTCGCCGGAAGGGGAATAACCCATGGGGCCCAGCAGCGGGATGACGCCGCAATCGAGCTGTCGGCGCAGGGCCACCGCGTCCACCCGACGGATCTCGCCGGTATGGCAGAAGTCGACACCGTCGATCACACCCAATGGCTTGGCGGTGACCCAGTTGCCACCGGTGGCGGTGATGCGGCTGGCGTGCATGGGCGATCCAGGCAGCCCCGTGGAGAGCAGGGCCTCGATCTGGATGCGCAGATCCCCCACCACCTGACGTACCAGTCGGATGCCGTCGTCATCGGTGACGCGCAGCAGGTGACGGCCCAGGGCCTGATATTGGGCCGTTATGCCCGCCTGCTGATAGGCGGCATCGATCTGCGGACGGGCGCCGAAAACAATGACCAGCCGCACGTCGAGACTGGCCAGCAGGGCAATGTCGTGAACGATGTTCTCGAAGTTCGGATCAGCAATGGCTTCCCCGCCCAACATCAGCACGAAGGTGCGATCGCGGTGAGCGTTGATGTACGGCGACGAGCCGCGGAGCCACTTGACGTACTGGAGCGTGTCCATAGCCGCTTGGATCACGAATCTGCGGGGCGGCGATGATGCCACGAACGGCCGGGGAATCCCACGTGGCGGCTGCCAGTCCAGCGTTCTCCCCAATGCTCAATCCATGGCGGAGCTCAGCCTGGCCGCCCATCCGGACGGGGGCTCAAGAGCATGGGGGCGAACAGGAGGAGGAACCCGATCCATGCCGCAAACCAGGCGATGGCGGCGAAGGCCAGCATGGGCAGGGTGTTGAGGGCCGGAAATGCAGCACTGCCCACGCGCGACAGTGCGGCGAGGGTGATCAGGACGTAGAGAAAGGTGCTGCCCTGCGGCAGGACCAGAGGGCGACCGGTATGACCGAGACTGACCCGGGTCATCACCCCGATCAGAATGGTTCCGATGGTGCCAGCTCCGAGGGCATGCCAGCCAAGACTCATGGGCAGGAGGCCGAGGCCGGTCAGTCCGTTGAGAAGCAGGCCTAGGACGAGCCACAACCAGGCCAGATGAAGAACCCATAGCAGGGGCTCCCCGAGGATTCGCCCGCTGTTCCAGCCTGTGCAACGCGCGGCGGCGGCGGCGGCAGCGATCAGGGTCAGCCCCGCCGTGAGGCCCGTCATGCCTAACAGTATCGCCACGGCCGCCAGCAGCAGGGCGCCGACGTTCGCGATCTCCAGGGCAGGGAAGTCGCGGACCGTCTCCAGCCGCTGGTGTGCCCGCAGCCAGTTGCGGGTGAAGGCGGGCGTGATGCGACCGCCGATCAGACTGATCATGGCTGCCACAGTGAGCATGCCTGCGCTCACGCCCAGCTGCTGCCATGCCGGACCGAAATACCAGGTGGCCTGGGCGGCGGTGAACACCAGCAGAATCAACGCCAGCGGATAATTGCGACGATTGCCCGCGGGCAGTAGACGACTGAGCAGGGCGAGGCAGACCGCCGGCAGGAACATCAGGTTCACGCCGGCCGTCACCAGGGTCGGCCCCCCAGTGATCAGCCAGATCAGGCGACCTGCAAGCCACAGCAGCACCAATCCGAGCAGGGGCCATCCGGCCAGGGCAGGCGTGCCGGTCCAGGTGGCCACCGCCGTCAGCGCAAAGCCCGCCGCGGCGGCGGCCACCACGCCGAACAGCAGTTCGTGGGCATGCCAGGCGGGTCCCGGCGCCGGTAGCCAGGACGCCCCTGTCAGCGCTGCCAGCCATAAACCCATGCTCGCCGCCGCCCAAATGGCAGCCAGCAGAAAGAAGGGGCGAAAGGCGACGCTGAGCAGAACGGGGGTTGGGCGCAGGGTCATGTTCAGGTCTCCATCCCGGTGCAGCAGGCCAAACGGAGAGGGTCCAGGATAACATGCATGTCACATACATTGATCCATCGTGGGGGCATGATGGTCGCTACCGCCCTCAGTTCCCCCACCCAGGCTCTGATTGCCCCGTCAGTCAAGGGGTATGAAGATTCCAGTAGGCGCTTCTTCCTGATTAATCCCATTTGCCGCATCCTCCCCGCGGTTGATGGGTCTGCGCCTGAAGCTCATCCTGATCTCGCCGCTGCTTGGAGCCTCGCATGTCATCTACGCTAATCACGCCGGACTCGACACCGACGTCGACACTGCCCACCGGGCCGCTCGCTGGCATCCGCATCATCGACATGACCTCGGTTGTTTTCGGGCCCTTCGCGACGGTGCAACTCGCGGACCTGGGTGCTGAGGTCATCAAGATCGAGAACCCCAGCGGCGGTGGTGAGGTCATGCGCAACGCCGGACGCAGTCCGGTCCCGGGCATGGGGCCGATCTACATGGCCCTGAATCGCAACAAGAAATCGGTGACCCTGGACGTGGGGTCGGAGCTCGGGCGGGAGGCGCTGACGCGGCTGCTCAAGGACGCCGACGTGTTCATTCATAACGTGCGCATGGCTGGCATGGAGCGTCTCGGCTTCGGCTACGACGCGGTCCGTGCCATCCGCGAGGACATCGTCTACGTCCACTGTGCCGGGTTTGGCGCCGATGGCCCTTACGCGAAGCGGCAGGCCTTCGACGACCTCATCCAGGGCGCTTCGGGGTTTGCGGATCTTTCTGCGAAGCGCGACGGTGGCGAGCCGGCCTATGCGCCGTCGCTGATCGCGGACAAGACCTCGGGTCTCTACGCCTACGGCGCCACCCTCGCGGCCCTGTTTCATCGCGAGCGCAGCGGTGTCGGCCAATTCGTACAGGTGCCCATGCTGGAGGCGTTCACCCACTTCCACATGGTGGAGAACCTCTACGGAGAGACGTTCATGCCGGCCAGCTACGGCATGGCCTACACACGCTCCGTGAATCCCCGCCGCAAGCCTTACCGTACTGCGGATGGCTACATCTGCATCGTTCCCTACTCCGATGCCCAGTGGGAGCGCTTTTTCGAGCTGGGTGAGCGCCCCGGGGTGTTCGATGACCCCCGTTTCTCCACCTACCGCGCGCGGACGGAGAACATCGGTGCGCTGTACGCCATGATCGAGGAAGTGGCGCTGACCCGGACCACGGACGAGTGGCTGACGCTGCTGGAATTGGACAACATCCCCGGTATGCGCTTCAACGCCAGCGAGGCCGCACTCGAAGATCCGCATCTCAAGGCGGTGGGGTTCTTT
>SLTB01000050.1 GCA_007130155.1 Pseudomonadales bacterium | reverse complement strand
GTGCGGAGTTCGTCGTGGATGGCGGCTCCCACGCACTCTGAAACTGTCGCTTTCCGTTCGCTTTTTGTCCTGTCGCATCAAGACCTGCCCCACGCGCGCTCAGTAGTCTGATTCCGTCGCCATAGTCGGTCCGCGGCTGCGTCGCGGACCGTTGTTCACACAAGAATCAACAGACTGACTGACCGGGGAGATGCCCATGTACCCTTACCGCGCATCACTTGCCCTCCTGGCGATCGCCTGCTCCAGCCCGGCGCTGGCGCAGCCTGCGGCGGCAGGACCGCAGGTGCTGGAAGAGATCATCGTCACTGCTCAGCGGCGCGCCGAGCGACTGCTGGACGTCCCGATTTCCATGACGGTGCTCAGCCCGGACGACCTTTCGCGGGCGGGTGTGGATGGTTTTCGTGATCTGTCGCTGGTCACTCCGGGTCTCACCATTCAGGCTCAGGGCAACTTCGTACAGCCTGCGCTGCGCGGCGTGACCACGCTGGTGACCGGCCCGGGGGTGGACAACCCGATCGCCCTGTATATCGACGGGGTGTATGAAGGCAGCCAGTCTGCATCGAGCATCGATCTGCCTGACATCGAACGCATCGAGGTGTTGAAAGGCCCCCAGGGCACGCTGTTCGGCCGCAATGCTACGGGTGGTGCGATTCAGATCTTCACGCGATCGCCGGATTTCTCTCCCGCCGTCAACCTGAGCGCCACGGCCGGCATGTTCGACGGCGCGAGTTCGAGTCGGTCGGCGCGGGACCTGCGGGTGAAGGGTTTTCTGAGTATGCCGATCGTGGATGACCGGGTTGCGGCGAGCATCTCGTTCTCGCACCAGGACATCAATGGCTACTCGACGAATGTTGCACACGGTGCCGTGTCGCCGGAAGTTGATGCAGCTTTCGGAGGCGGCCGGCTGGACTATCTGGAGTCCTCCGTTTTTCGCGGCAAGCTTCTCATGACTCCAAGTGATCGGGTTCGACTGATGTGGACGGCTTACTACAGCAAGCGGGAGACGGATCACGGCAGCATTGGCTTGCCGGTGGATGGACTGACTTCGGCTAACGTTTTCCCTGATGCGGTGTTCGGAACAGAGCCCTGGCAGTACGCCTTCGATTCGCCTCACCCGTTGACGTCCGTCCGTCGCAGGGGTGTCAGCCTGAAGGCCGATTTCGACTTCGATCTCGGGACGCTGACTTCGACGACGAGCTACGCAGAAAGCCGCTACAAGGAACGGGTGGACGTGGATGCGGCGTTCTCTCCTGCCTGTCTGGCGGCCTTCTCCTGCATCGCCTTCGAGGACACGCAGCCGAACGATGACTTCTCCCAGGAGTTTCTATTCGCTTCGGAGACGATGGGCCGATGGTCTTTCATCGCGGGCGCCAACCTGTTCGACAGCTCAGGCGAGCTGCCTGCCGCCATCAACGACTTCACCGGCGGGGCCCTGCCGGGAGCGCCCGGGGTGGTGAACCCACCGCTGTTCGTGGCCAACACGAAAGTCGATACGCGCGCGTATGGGATCTTCGGCGAGGCGAACTACGATCTGACAGATGCGCTGACGCTCATTGCCGGTCTGCGCTACAGCCATGAAGAGAAGAAGGGCAAGGTGTCCTTCTTCGGTGCGCCGCTGGAACGATTTGCCAGCCCGAGTTGGAGCGAGTGGACGCCGCGGATGTCGCTGAAGTACGCGCTGGATGATCGCAGCAATGTCTACTTCACTTACAGCCGCGGGTTCAAGAGTGGGGTTTTGCCGCTGTGGGACACCACGCCGCCTGCGGATCCGGAGAAGCTGACGGCCTATGAGGTGGGCTACAAGACCCAGCGTGACGGCGTGGCATTGAATCTCGCGGCCTTCTATCTCGACTACAAGGATTTGCAGGTGCAGTCGTTCACGGGCACCCGAGTGCTGATCACAAATGCCGCATCGGCGCGGATCTACGGGCTCGAGGTGGACGGCTCGGTGAGCCTGACGCCGGAGTTGAGTCTGAAGGGCGGCCTGTCGTGGATTCCCGAGGCCGAGTACCGGACCTTCGATACGGCCACCGCCTTCGGCCCACCCCAGGCGCCCACCGGGCACCTGACCATGGTGGCGCCCCTGGATGCCAGCGGTACCCGGCTGCTGCGCACACCGAAGGTCACGGCGTCGACGTCGCTGGTCTACGCGACGCGGCTGCGGAGGGGCGAACTCACCCTGGCTCCGAGCCTTTACTACTCGAGCAGTTACCTGCCCTATGATCCGCTGCGGGTGGTGACTCAGAGTTCCTACGTGAAGGTGGCGGGCGAGGTGTCCTATGTGCCCGACGGCAGCCCTTTCCGGATCGTGGCCTGGGGGCGCAATCTCACCAATTCCAAGTCCATCAGTTCCTCGACGGTGTCCGCGAACGCGGCACGGGTCAGCTACGATCGTCCGCGGTCGTTCGGCTTGACCTTCGAGTATGAGATGTAAGCCATCGCCTCGGCGTCAGGCAGGCAGAGAGAGCAGAGCCAATGACCGCACAGACAATCAGCTTCAACGACCCACAGGTGCAGCGTTGCCCGTTTGCCGCGTATCGACAGGTGCACGCCGAGGGGCCGGTGTATCTCGATCCGCGCAGCGGCTTCTACGTTGTCGTCGACTACGACGAGATCAAGCGCGCCGCTTCCGATCCGGCGACGTTCTCGAGCGTCACGGGTCAGCTGCTGGTCAAGGATGCGCCCTATCAGGAGCGCATTGATGGGATCTACCGGGAGCACGGCTTCATGCCGGTCAATGCGCTGGTGGTGGCCGATCCGCCGCTGCACACACTGCACCGGTCTCTGGTGGACAAGGCCTTCACCCTGCCGCGGGTCAGGCTGATGGAGGACTACCTGGAGACCCTGGTGAATCAGGTGATCGATGCCTTCATCGAGCGCGGCGAGGTGGAGTTCTACGGTGACATGGCGCTGAGGGTGCCGAACTATGTGATCTCCGATCAGCTCGGTCTGCCGCGGGAGGAGTTCGGTCGTTTCAAGCGCTGGGCTGATGCGGTGGTCCAAGAAGGTGATCCGGACAACGGTGAGGAGCGTCAGGTCGAGATCACGCACATCATCTGTGAGCTGCATCAGTATCTGGTGGACAAGGTCGAGCAGCTCAAGAAAGCGCCGGAGCCGAAGATTCTGAGTGACCTCGTCCATGCGGAGGTGGATGGGCGACGGCTGAGCATGGAGGAGATCGTCGCCATTGTGTCGCAGATTCTGCCTGCCGGCAGCGATACCACCGTCAGTGCCATGGCCAGCATGATGTACCGGATGGTGACGACGGATGGCCTTGAGGCGCGGTTGCGAGCCGACCGCGACCTGATTCCTTCCTACATCGAGGAGGTGCTGCGGCTGGACGCCCCGGTTCAGGGGCTCTACCGGCGCGCCACGCGGGATGTGGAGATCGGCGGCGTGTCGATTCCGGAAGGTGCCATCGTGGTGCTGAAATTCGGCGCCGGCAATCGCGATCCCGAGCAGTTTCCGGATCCGGATGTTCTGGACCCGAAGCGGCCCAACGCGCGACGCAATCTGACGTTCGGCTATGGCGCCCACTACTGCGTCGGCAATCAGCTGGCGCGTAGCGAACTGCGCATCAGCCTGAAGCGGCTGCTCGACCGCATGCAGAACTTCCGGCTCACGCGTGGAGAGGACGGCGTGGAGTGGATGGCGCACTTCTTTGCCTACGGCCCGACCCGGCTGGAGATCAGCTTCGACGCTGTGGGCTGACTGGCCATAGCGGGGCGGCGATCAGTCGTCGTCGCAGGCGCCTTGGGATTGGACGTCGTCGGTGAACTGCACTCAAAGGAGCAACCGCATGAACAGCCTTGCCGGCAGGACTGCAGTGATCACCGGCGGTGCGTCAGGGCTCGGTGCAGCGATGGCGGCGCGCTTCGTGGCGGAAGGTGCCCAGGTGGTGGCCACCGACATCGATCGCAGCGGTGGTGGGGCCATCGCCCGAGAGCTGGGTCAGGCTTGCACCTTCGTCGAACATGACGTTGCTGATGAAGCAGACTGGCAGAAGGTCATCGCGACGGCCCGCGATCTGGGCGGCTTCCCCGCTTAGAACGAGGTTTTTGCCCCCCGAAACGTGCCTCTGAATCCAAGCGTTCTAAGCGTGTCGATCCTTTTTAAATCAGGGAGTCGGGTTGGTCTGACCCCGCTTCTCCGTCAGGGCGTCCGGCGGGCGGCGATGAAGGAGCGCACCATGAGAATGAGCAGCCCGCCGCAGAGTGCGAGCATGCCGAGGTTGACCGTCAGCGCGAGCGGGCTCATCTGCGCCGCCCGGATGCCGAGCGCCGCTGCCGGGGCCAGCGCGCCGAGCAGCGCGACGACTGCAGCGACATGCATCAGATGCCGCCGACCACCCTCGAAGGCGATGGCAAGGCCGCCAAGAATCGCGAGCACAACACCCGGGTAGGCCGGCAGCAACGCGGTCTGGCTACCGGACGCGAGGAATGCGCCAAGCCCCAGGACGATCAGCAGCGCGGCGAACAGGAGCATTTGTTTAGGAAGGCTTGGCATGGTCACGGTTCCTGAGTGGTTAATGGTGGCAGTACCCGACGCGACTTGAATCCATGCAGGATGGCGAAGTTACTGCGTGTTGTCCTTAAGAAAACGGCGCAGTGATTGGAGGTCGCCATGATGGCTTCGTTCCGCGCGCAGTTGCCCGACAGCATCGAACACGTAGAGCCGGATGATCGCCAGGTTATGGTTGTGAATGAACGCCCTGCCGTTGGAATGGTTGGGGTCGGCGACGAGGAACTTGAGCACCGGTTCGAACCGGCAAACTTTTGGGACATCCAAGAAACCTTTGGACATCCAGAGATTGGAAACTTTTGGGACATCCAAGAAACCTTTGGACATCCAGAGATTGGCGTGCCGGGACGGCCTTAAGATTTCGTCTTTTCTGGAGTCGATGGGTTGGCGTCGTCTGACCCCCCTTGTCGGTCTCCCAATGTCTGGATGTCCACTAATGTTCTGTCTCCCAATGTCTGGATGTCCACTAATGTTCTGTCTCCCAATGTCTGGATGTCCACTAATGTTCTGGATGTCCACTAATGTTCTGGATGTCCACTAATGTTCTGGATGTCCACTGATGTTGCGCAGACGCCTCGGCCATAGTGCAACGCCAGCGTGGTGGTCAAGGCGGCTCAGGCTGCTGCACTGCGCCTCGCTCAAGCTCCCCACGGGGCCGATGTATTTCGTTGTTGAATGCAAGGCCGTTACAGATCGAATCCCTCGGCAGATCATGATGCTGGCGTGGTCTGACTCGAAGAAGGATCGCGACTGGCTGTCGTCGTCGAAGCATACTCCGGCGACATCGCCTGCAGGGTCAAATCTTGACGCTGCGCGTCAGATGTTGCCTCGGTGCGGCGGTCGGGTATCGGGCGGGCAAGGGTGCCGTGGACCTTGCGGGCTCAGCGTGGTGGCGTCACCCTCAGGACGTCGCCTTTAGGATCGAGCAAAGGCTTGATTTTACGCATCTTTACGTCGTCAGGCTCCACCCTGGACTTTCGAAACCCGCCATGCTCGAGCGCCTTGGTGTCCCTGGCACGATATCTGCGATTACGACTCGTCACCGCCGCCATTTGGAGAACAGGATGCAGATGTCGGAGCCATCACTGGTCGAGTTCGACCGTTCGCATGACGGTCGCCAAGGGCCGCAGCTTGGCGTTGTGCGTAACAGGGAGCAGTTGCAGGTCGCGCTGCGCAGCTGCCGTTTCCAGTCGCCCCGATCACCCGTTTCCTGGCTTCTGGAGCAAGGTGAGGTGGACCCCCGCGATGTGGCGTCGATCCAATCCCAGCTGCTGCCAAGTGAGTCGATTGAGGCCGGGCTGTTGCGCCAGGGGAAGGTTGATCAGGATGCCTTGGACCTCGCGCGGGCAGCAGGCCTGGCAGTGCCCTTCGTCGACGTCGAGCAGTTTCGGCTCGACCCGGAGGCCGCGGCCGTGGTCACCGCGTCCTGGGCCCGGTCCCATGAGGTGCTGCCCTTGTGCTTCGAAGGTCCGGCTCTGGTAGTTGCCTGCGCTGATCCAGGCGATGTCGAACTGCAGCGTATCCTGGCTTTCACGACGGACAAGGTCGTGGAACTCGTGATGGCGCGGCAGGAAGATCTGCTGCGAGCGATTACAGCCGCTTATGGGCCTGGTGAAGACGCCACCGCGCTCGCAGAGATCCAGCAGAGCATCCGTGCGTTGCATCGCCCGGGTACCGAGCAGGACGTGGCCGCGCTGGCGCACCGTGGTCCAGTCGTGCGCCTGGTCCATAATCTGCTGATGGACGCCATTCGGCAGCGGGCCTCGGATATCCACCTCCGGCCGCTCGAAGACGGTATCGAAGTCCTGTTCCGCATCGATGGGCAGTTGATCACGCTGCGTCACCTCGACAAGACCCTGCTGCCGGCCATCGTTTCGAGATTGAAGACTATCGGCGGCATGAACGTGGCCGAACATCGCTTGCCCCAGGATGGCCGCGCCAGAATAATTCTGGAGAAGCGCGACGTCGATCTGCGCATCTCCTCCATTCCCATGGTTCAAGGCGAGAGCGTGGTCGTACGGATTCTGGATGCCAGTGAAGGGCTTCGGGATCTCGATCAGCTCGGCTTCACGGAAGCAGATGCGCAGCGCTTTGCAGAGCTGCTGTCCCGCACGACGGGACTACTGCTGGTCACCGGGCCGACAGGTTGCGGCAAGTCGACGACGCTGTACGCTGCGCTTCAGGGGCTGCGTCCTCGACACCTCAACGTCATCACGGTCGAGAATCCGGTGGAGTACCGGCTGCCCGAGGTCAATCAGATCCAGGTCAACAACACGGCGGGCCTGACCTTCGCCAGGTCCCTGCGCCACATCTTAAGACATGATCCTGACGTGGTCATGATCGGTGAGATTCGAGATCAGGAGACCGCGAAGATCGCAGTGGAAGCGTCTCTGACAGGCCACCTGGTGCTGTCTACGCTGCATACCAACGACGCGCCGACCGCTGTGACACGCCTCGTCGAAATCGGCATCGAGCCCTATCTCGTCAGCTCCAGCCTGCTCGCAGTGCTCGCGCAGAGGCTGGTCAGGCGGAATTGTCCCCATTGCGCGACTGTGGAATCGACGGATCCCACAATGGCAGCGCTGGTCGGGGCGGGGAGTGACGAGACCTTCCTGAGGGGCGCGGGATGCCACCATTG
>SLTB01000237.1 GCA_007130155.1 Pseudomonadales bacterium | reverse complement strand
CAGAACCGCGACCCAGCAATGCCGCTACTACCGTTCCCTGTATGAGACCGGCGATCGAGCAGGCGCCCTGGCCGGCGCAGCGCGCATGTGGGTCGCCAACGACTCCAGGCCGGATGTCTGCAATCCGCTGTTCGACGTCTGGCGCCGTGCAGGTGGTCTCACCGACGCCCTGGCCTGGGAGCGCATCACACTGGTCCTCGCAGCCAATCGACCGACCCTGGCCGGTTATCTGCTGCGTTACCTGGATCCGGCCCACCAGCCGCTTGGCCAGGAGTTCATCGCCCTGCACCGCCAACCCCAGCGCATCAGCCGCCTCACGAGCCTGCCCGGCGACCCTGCTCGTGGAGCCCAGGTGGTCGCTCACGTCGTCAAGCGCATGGCACGCCAGAATCCGGAGGCCGCCCAGGCCACCTTGGACACCTGGTCGAGTCGGGTCGAGCTGTCCGCAGCCGATCAGCAGCAGATCGCCGAGGACATCCTGCGCTGGCGTATCCGGCGTGACCTGCTACCCGAGAACTTCAGCGCCAGCTGGCCGCCCCCAGGCATCGGCAGCCCGGTCGACGGCACGCTGCTCGAGGAGCTGACCCGACGCGCCATCGCCAACGACCAATGGGAAGAGGCCTTGACCTGGATCGGGCGCATGGCTCCGGAGGAACGCGACCGAGTTGGCTGGCAGTACTGGCAGGCCCGCGCCAGCCTCGAGCTCCACGCCGGGCGCAACGGCGCCTCACCGCCCGCCATCGCACTGGCCCCCGAAACCGCCAGGGCCCTGCTCGCCACCGTGGCTGAGCAGCGCAACTACTACGGCTTCATGGCCGCCGACCGGCTCGGGCAGCCCGTGAACATGCAGGCCGCAACCCTCGACCTCACGGCTGCAGAGGTCGAAGCCGTCGCCAGCCACACAGCCATCCGGCGCGCCCTGGAACTCTACGCCATGGATGAGCGGCTGGATGCCCGCCGTGAACTCAGCTGGCTGCGGGCACGCTTGGACAACCGAGGCCTGCTGGCCCTGGCGGAGGTGGCCAGACGCCAGGGTTGGCACAGTGAAGCCATCCAGGCCACCATCACGGCCCGGGAGTGGAACCACCTGGATCTGCGCTTCCCGCTGGCCTTTGCCGAACCCATGCAGGCCAACGCCCGGCTCCGGCAGCTGGAACCGAGCTGGCTGTTCGCCATCGCCCGCCAGGAAAGCGCCTTCAGGACTGACGCCCGCTCCCCTGCCGGCGCCCTCGGGGTGATGCAGGTGATGCCGGCCACCGCCCAGCTCACCGCCCGGCAGATGAGCATTCCACTCGCCAACACCTGGCAGCTGCTCGATCACGAGAAGAACATCGAGATCGGTGCCGGTTACCTCGCGCGGATGTACGAGCGCTATGAGCACAACCGCATCCTGGCGTCCGCCGCCTACAATGCCGGGCCCGGCCGCGTGGATCAGTGGCTGGCGCGGCGTCCGGCGACACCGGCCGATGTCTGGATCGAGGCCATTCCCTTCCGCGAGACCCGCGGCTACGTCCAGAACGTGCTGGCTTTCGCCCTGATCTACAGCCGCCGCCTGGGCGCGGAGCAGCCGTTCATCCAGGATCACGAACGCTGACGGCCAGCAGGGTTCGATGCCTGCGCTGCCCAGGTGGGCCCTGAAGGGAACCCCGCAACACCTGCCTGATTGCAGCCCCTCTCGGCGCTGGGCATCATGCGCGGCTGGACCGGTCTGGAAATCGAGCCTATGTGCCGCCAGCTGCGCGGACTCGCCACGCTCATGCTTACTCTGGGCCTGACTGTCGGCTGCACCCATGTCGTCAGCCCACTGGCACGTGACGCCGCAGGCAGCGCCACACTCGCAGCCTGTGACGGTCCCCCTCGCTGCATCGTCAGCCGCGACGACGCCGGGAAGCGTCGGGTCGAACCATTGCGCCTGGACGCTTCACCCAGCCTGGCGCGGCTTCAACTCATGCTCTGGCTGACGGGTCAGGAGGGCGTGGAGATCGTCACGGCCGGCGACGACTACATCCACGCCGTGTTCATCACACCCCGGCTCCGCTACCGCGACGACGTCGAGTTTCTGCTTCGCGCAGAGGACGATGGCAGCCGCATCGACATCCGTTCCGAATCACGCATCGGCTGGTATGACTGGAATACCAACCGCAAACGTGTCGAGCACATGCGCCGCGAGCTCGCTGCCGCCGGCATGCGCTGACCCCATGACCCATCAACTGCCACGCCCGCCCGGCCTCGGCCATCCCGATCTCGTGGACATCGGCGTCAATCTCACCGCCTCCCACTTCGATGACGATCTACAGGCGGTGCTCGAGCGCGCCCGGGCCGCGGGCGTCCTGCGCCAGCTCGTCACCGGCACCGATCTGCCCCACTCCCGCAGCGCCATGGCCCTGGCCGCAGCCCATCCCGGCGAGCTCTTCGCCACCGCCGGAGTTCACCCTCATGCCGCCGGAGCCTTACCCGCACACTGGCGTCGGGAGCTCGACGCGCTGCTGACTGACCCGGAGGTGCGCGCCGCCGGCGAAACCGGCCTGGACTTCAATCGCGACTATTCCCCACGGCCCGATCAGGAGGCGGTGTTCATCGCCCAACTGGAACTGGCGGCCGAACGCAAGAAGCCCGTGTTCCTCCACGAAAGGGACAGTGAAGGCCGCTTCTTCGAACTGCTCGGCCCCCTGGCCGAGGATCTCACCGGCGGCGTCCTGCACTGCTTCACCGGCAGCGAACGCGATCTGGACCGCGCCCTGGAAGCCGGATTGCACATCGGCATCACCGGCTGGATCTGCGACGAGCGCCGAGGTGGCGCATTGCAAAATATGGCCAGGCGCATTCCCGCCGATCGCCTCATGATCGAAACCGATGCGCCCTGGCTGCTGCCTCGCACCCTGCGGCCACGCCCCAAATCCCGGCGCAATGAACCCGGCCTGCTGCCCTGGGTGCTTGCCACCCTGGCCGCCTGCCGCGACGAAGACCCCATGGAACTCGCGCGCATCACCACAGCCAACGCCTGCCGCCTCTTCGATCTGCCGCCGCCCTGACAGGCCCGGGCGATCCTCCAGGCCAGACACCGCGCGAAACCCTCACCGGCGCGGGCGAAAAGCCAAGTCAGGCGCCGCGGTCAATCATCCTGCAGCAGCATGCGCAGGGCGTGGTGGTCGAAAGGCCAGCCGAGCTCGACGCTGCGATCCGAACGGCGCAGCACGGGAATCAGCATGCCATAGCGTTCGAGCAGATCATCGTCGTCGGCAATATCCACGTCTTCGATGACGAATCCCGCCCGATCCGCTTCCACGACAGCGATCGCCCGTGCGTTCTCGCATAGGGTGCAGCCCACCGTCCCGTAAAGCAGCAGCAACCGGGATCCAGTCATGTCCATTCCACCCCGATGAAATTCAGATTCAGGTTCGACGCCGACCGCGACGCCTCATATGATGCAGCCATGCCGCCCTTACCTGCCACGACCACCACCCGCCGCCTGCTCTGGCACGCTGACCGGGAACCCTGTTCGCGTATCGAGGCCATCGTCGATGGCTGCGTATGCGGCGCCTTGCGCTGGACGACGTCAGCCCCCGACCGCTGGCGCGCAGAGGTCAGCCTCGGCACCCTGGCTGCCGGTACGTTGTGTATTCCGAGCCTCATCCTCGGCGACGATGCCATCAGCGCCTACCGCATGCGACTGACCTGGGCTGCCGACGGCGCAGCCGAACTGGTGGCCATAGGCGCCGGCGCAGGACTCGAATCCATCACCAACTGGACACAGGCCGATTACGGCCGGGTCGGCCAGATCGGCCATTGCGCCGATGTCGGCATCGACTGCCTGGAAGCCATCGACGTCCTCAACGACTGTCGACTCAGCGTCGAAGTCGAGGCACAAACCCGCCCGCAACATCTGCATCTGGCCGTGAGCCTGCGCCCGCGCCTGCTGGACGCCGTTCCCGCTGGCGACCTTGAAACACCGGAACTGCACGTTCCGGCCATCTCCCAGATGACCTGTGATGCCGCCATAGCCCGGCAGATCTGCTCGCCGATGAGCGTCGCCATGGTGCTGGCAGGGCTTGGCATCGAACAAGATCCGGAGACCTTCGCCCGCGACAGCTTCCATCCCCAACACCACATGTTCGGCATCTGGCCGGCCAATCTTGCGGCCGCCTGGCGCGCCGGCGCCAGCGGCGTTGTGCGCAGCTTTACCCATGCCAATGAAGCCGCAGGGCTGCTGACCGCCGGCTACCCCATCGTCGCCTCCATCCGTTTCGAGCCCGAGCAGCTGCTCGGTGCACCGCTGCCGCGCAGCGGTGGTCATCTGGTGGTCCTGCGGGGACTCGGAGCCCAGCGAGTGACGGTGAACGACCCGGCCGGAGCCGATGCCAGCCACGTGGTCCAGCACTATGATCGCCACGCCTTCCTGCGGGCCTGGCTCAGGGACCGAGGAGTCGGCTATGTCCTCTGGCCCCGGCGGCCTCCTGCGGAGCCGACCCATCCATGACCGCAACCCCGGACCAGGAGGCCGCCCGCAGGGCTGCCACCATTGAGCAAACGCTCAAGGACGAGGATTCCAGGGTCTATCTGCGCCACCCCACCGCGGTGGACCAGCAGGAGTTCCTCGCACTCATGCATGCCTCGCGTAAGCTGCACCACCCCTGGATCCAGCCGCCACTGACAGCCGCTGGCTATCAGCAGTACCTGCAGCGGATGTCCCGCAGCGATCACCACGGTTTTTTCGTCTGCCAGCGCGAGGATGACCGCATCGCCGCCGTGATCAATCTCAACAACATCGTCCACGGCGCGTTTCTGTCGGCCTACCTCGGCTATTATGCCGGCGCCGGCTTCAATGGCCGTGGCCTGGTGAGCGAGGGCCTCTCGAAGGTCATCGGCATCGCCGTGGACCACTTCGGACTGCACCGGCTCGAGGCCAACATCCAGCCCGACAATGCAGCCTCCATCGCTCTGGTCCGCCGGCTCGGCTTTCGCCGCGAAGGTTTCTCGCCAGCCTATCTGTTCATTGACGGCGCTTGGCGCGACCACGAACGCTGGGCGCTGGTTCATGGCCGCGACCAACTGCTGCCGCCCGGCGTTCCGCTGGAAGTGGCGCGGCAGCTGCCCTGACTTCCACTGCAACGGAGACCCGCATGACGCGCACCACGGCCCCCTATGGCACCTGGCGTTCGCCCATTGCCACCGAGGACCTGCTGAAGGGAGCCCTGGGGCTCGCCTTTCCGAGCATCGTCAACGGCAGCATCTATTGGATGGAAGCCCGCCCCTCGGAGGCCGGACGGACGGTGATCGTCCGCCGCGACCGCAGCGGCGCCATCAGTGACTGCCTGCCGCCGCCGTTCAGCGCCCGCAGCCGCGTCCATGAATACGGGGGCATCTGCTACGCCGTGGCAGGGGAGACGCTCTATTTCGTCAACTTCAGTGACCAGCGCATCTATGGCCAGGATCTCACCCGGCCCGATGCGACTCCGGTGGCGGTGACCGAGGCCGGTGGGCGGCGCTATGCGGACCTCCTGGTCGATGGCGACCGCAATCGCCTGCTGGCCGTAGCGGAGGAGGATCAGGACGGCAGCGAAGCGCGCAACTTCATCATTGCGGTGAGCCTCGGCGAGGAAGCAGGCGCTGCCGAGGTCATCGAACTGGCCGCAGGCAACGACTTCTTTGCGGCCCCACGGCTGTCGCCGGACGGACAGACGCTGGTGTGGCTGAGCTGGGACCATCCAGCCATGCCCTGGGACGGGAGCACCCTGTGGCGTGCACGCCTGGACGCCGCCGGGATGCCGAAAGCGCCCGCTGCCCTAGCCGGCAGCGCCACAGAATCCATCTTCCAGCCCGAGTTCACCGAAGACGGCAGCCTCATCGCCGTCTCCGATCGCAGCGGCTGGTGGAATCTCGAGCGGATCGCGCCGGGCCCTCGCCGCGCGCTGCTGCCCCATGCCGCGGATTTCGGCCTGCCGCTGTGGCAGTTCGGCATGCGCACCTACACCGAATGCCACGACGGACGCCTCGCCTGCACCTGGCAGGCACCGGAGGGCGATCAGCTCGGCCTGCTCGATCTCGAAAGCGGCGCCATCGAGGAACTTCACGTTCCCTGGACGCAGCTCAGCAGTATCGTCAGTGACGACCACGACCTGGTGTTCATCGGCGCGGCTCCCGACCGCTTTGCCGAGCTGGTGCGTTTCGAGGTGGACAGCGGACGCTACGAGGTCATCCGCCGCTCCAGCGAAATCAACCTGACGACGGCAGACATAGCCTTTCCTGAAGCCCTTCACTATCCGAGTGGCGCCAACGGCCCCGACCGCACAGCGGACACCGCCCATGCCTACTACTACCCGCCCACCCATCGCGCCTTCGACGGACCAGCAGAAGACAAGCCGCCTTTACTGGTCATGAGCCACGGCGGCCCCACTGCGGCCACAGCACCGGTGCTCAATCTCAAGGTGCAATTCTGGACCTCCCGCGGTTTCGCCGTCCTCGACGTCAACTATCGCGGCAGCACCGGCTACGGCCGCGCCTATCGGGACAGGCTCAAGGGGGGCTGGGGCGTCGTCGATGTGGAGGACTGCGTGGCCGGCGCCCGCTTCCTCGTCGACCGCGGTGATGTGGATCCGGAACGCCTCGCCATCCGCGGCTCCAGCGCCGGCGGCTTCACCACCCTGGCGGCCCTGACCTTCCACGACTTGTTCCGCGCCGGGGCCAGCCTCTATGGCATCGGCGACCTCGAAGCCCTGGCCCGGGACACCCACAAATTCGAATCCCGCTACCTGGACAGCCTCGTAGGCCCCTACCCCGAAGCCATGGACATCTACCGGGCCCGCTCGCCCATCCACCACGTGGACCAATTGGCCTGCCCGGTGATTTTCCTGCAGGGCCTTGAGGACCGCATCGTTCCCCCCGCCCAGGCCGAGGCCATGGTGGCGGCCCTGGAAGCCAAGGGGCTCCCGGTGGCCTACGTCACCTTCGAAGGCGAGCAGCACGGCTTCCGCCAAGCCGCCAACATCCGCCGCGCCCTGGAGGCCGAGCTCGACTTCTACGGCCGCGTGTTCGGCTTCACGCCGGCCGACGCCATCGACCCGGTGCCCATCCGCAACCTCTGATTACAGGCGATGAATCGACGGGGCGAACCGCTCCCAACAGGGGCTGTTGCGGGCGTCGCCCGAACTGTCGCCTGCCTTGTCTTTTCCGACATCTCCACGCCCTCGCTTCGCGCATCGGTGAGAT
>SLTB01000330.1 GCA_007130155.1 Pseudomonadales bacterium | reverse complement strand
TCTCGATGTCCTCTTAGAGCTCGACCGCACGCGGCTGCTGCGCCTCATGCGGGTGCGCCGCACCTGCGTACACCTTCAGCTTACGGAAGACGGCGCGACCGAGGGGGTTACGCGGCAGCATGCCCCGTACCGCGGCCTCGATCACCCGCTCCGGGTGATTTTCGAGCTGATCACGCAGCTTCACGCCACGGATGCCGCCCGGGTAACCCGTGTGACGCCAGTAGGTCTTGGCCTCCAGCTTGTTGCCGGTCACCTTGATCTTGTCGGCGTTGATCACGACGATGTAGTCACCGGTGTCCACATGGGGCGTGAACTCGGGCTTGTGTTTGCCTCGCAGGCGAACGGCAATTTCCGTGGCCAGCCGACCGAGAGTCTTCTCGGTTGCGTCGACCAGCAGCCAGTCCCGCCGCACATCGGCCGGCTTGGTGCTTTGCGTCTTCATCCGTGGATGCCCTTGCAACAGGTGCCCGACCGCCAGAAAGGCTGCCGGGTCAAAAAGAGGCGCGAATGTTAGCGGCAAGGCCGGCGGCAAGCAAGCCTTGATCGCGTCTGATCACAACGGGTCGCTGTTCGCGGACAAGTCCGCTCCCACGATGGCGTATTGTTCGCAGCTGGCGAAGCTCCCTGCGGGCCCGACCGTGTACCGTTGGTCCGCACGCGGCGGCAAGCTTGAGGCGCGTACACGCGTGATTCGCATGCGGCTCGCCCACAGGAAGGTTGCGCCGTAGCCGAGCAAGCAGCGAAAGGGCCGATCTGAACAGCCCATGGCGCGCCGTCAAGCACGATGCAGTCTCGCCAGGTACTCCCTGGATTGCATCTCCAGCAGGCGGGAGCGGGTGCGTTCGAATTCGAAGCTCAGCCGCTCGCCCGCATAAAGATCCTCCAGCGGGGCTTCGGCGGACAGGATGAGCTTGACCCCACGGTCATAGAATTCATCCACCAGGCTGATGAAGCGACGAGCCTGGTCCTCCAGCCGGCTCGTGAAGCGCGGGACGTCGCTGACGAGGACGGCATGAAACTCCCGCGCCAGCTCGATGTAGTCGTTCTGGCTGCGCGGACCGGCGCAGAGGGCGGCGAAATCGAACCAGACCACATCGTCGGCGCGCTTGCGGGTGGGAATGGGCCGCCCTTCGATCTCCAGGATCTCGCCAACGGAGGTCTCCGTTGGCGCCAGGCTCGCAAAGCTCGCAGCCAGACTGGCGTCAGCGCCTTCATCCAGCGGCGTATGGTAGATTTCCGCCCGCTCCAGTGAGCGCAGGCGGTAATCCGTGCCACCGTCAACGTTCATGATCTCGGTATGCTGCTCGAGCAGGGCAATGGCCGGCAGGAAGCGCCGCCGCTGCAGACCATCCCTGTAAAGGTCCTTGGGCGGGATATTCGAGGTGGCCACCAGGGTCACTCCGCGGGCGAACAGTGCATCGAGCAGTTCACCAAGGATCATGGCGTCGGTGATATCCGAGACGAAGAACTCATCGAAACACAGCACCCGCGTATCTGCGGCAAAACGGTCCGCCACACCGAGCAGCGGGTTGCTCTGCCCGGCCAGGGCACGCAAGTCCTGATGCACGCGGCGCATGAAACGATGAAAGTGCATCCGCAACTTTTGTTCGAAAGGCAGGCTCTCGAAGAACAGATCCATCAGCCAGGTCTTGCCGCGCCCGACCCCTCCCCACATGTAGAGGCCACGTACAGGCTCCCGCGGTCTGCGTCGCAGCGGGGACAGAAACCGGTTGAGCAGCGGCGGCTTGATCGGCTCTGCCAGCAGGCGTCGATAGAGATCATCGAGTGCGGCCACCGCCTGACGCTGGGCCGGGTCCGGGTTCATCCCCGGCTCCTGCAGGCTGCACTCATAACGTTCTTGCGGTGACATGGGCTCGAATTCGAGGCTGCGGATGGCTGCGGACTATAGAGCCCGGCAGCGGAAGATCACAGGGCCAAAGCGGCATGGAGGCCTCCAGAGGCCGCATTGCGACCAGCCTGGCACTGCAGGGGGCGGGCGGGCTATAGCGGTTTCACCAACGGTTCAGGCACGAACGCGATAGAATCGATGTCGAGCGGCAACCTCACGGACCTTAGCACGTGGCTTACTCGATGCAGGAATTGCAAGCCATCCATGGGAGATTCGGCCCAGGGCAGATCATCTTGAGACACGCACTCGCTGGCGCGGCCCGACGCCTGCGGAGACAGCCATGATTCGTCACCTCATCCGCGCGCTGCCCGTCATTGCCGGCATCGCCGCCGGCATTCTTATCGGGCTGGCCATCAGGCCATCGCCGGCGCTGGTCGAGCCGCGCCAGGCAGGGTACGCCGACGCCGTGGCCCTGGCCGCCCCGGCCGTAGTGAACATCTATACCACTCGGGTCGTCACCCGACGTGTGCACCCACTGTGCGACCTGCCCCGCTTCCAGGAGATGTGCGAGCGGTTTCCGGGAAGCCAGCAGCGCATGCAGGGCAGCCTTGGCTCCGGGGTCATCGTCGGGACGGGGCACATTCTGACCAACAACCACGTGATCGCTGATGCAGACGAGATTCTCGTGGCACTGGCCGATGGCCGGGAAGCTCCAGCCACGGTGGTGGGAACCGACCCGGAAACAGATCTGGCCGTTCTGAAGGTGGACCTCGATGGCCTGATTGCCATCGACCTCGCTCCCACCGGGGATCTGCGAGTGGGCGATGTGGTGCTGGCCATCGGCAACCCCTTCGGCATCGGCCAGACCGTGTCCAGCGGCATCGTCAGCGCCTTGGGCCGCCACGGCCTGAGCGCCAACGCCCCCTATGAGGACTTCATTCAGACGGACGCCGCCATCAACCCGGGTAACTCCGGCGGCGCCCTGGTGGATGCCCAGGGGCGACTCGTCGGCGTCAACAGCATGATCTTCAGCCGCTCAGGCGGCTCTCACGGCATCGGCTTCGCCATTCCAGCCAACCTTGCGCTCGACGTCCTGGGCAGCATTCTCGAGCAGGGTCGCGTCGTCCGCGGCTGGCTCGGCGTGGAAGTGCGCCCGGTGGAGGACTTCGGCGACAGCGGCGGTCTGTTCATCGCCGGCATCAGCCCACATGGGCCCGCCGATCAGGCCGGTATGCAGCCTGGCGATCTGATCACCGCCATCAACGGGGCACCGGTGGGTTCCGCCCGCGAGGTGGGGCAACGCATCGCCATGCTGGCACCCGGTTCAACGGTCGAAGTGCAGGTCGTCCGCAATGGTGACCGGCAGCGACTGTTGGCGACAGTAGGGCAGCGTCCAACCCTGGATCGGACCTGACCGACTGCCAGTATCGTCTCCCCTGTGCCGTCTCCAACGTGGGCTGCTGCGGCCCGTCCGATTTCCGTGGGAGTTTGCCACGACCGGCCCTTCGCGCAATCGCGGACAACATGCGCTTCGATGGACGTGGCAAGGCCTCGTGGGAGCGCCCACTGGGCGCGATCAGCGCCGAAAGGCGCTGCAATGAGCCATCGCGCGCAGCGCGGGCTGTTGCGGGGCACCCCGGGGTCGACGCATTCTCCTCCTGGCAGAATGCGCCCACACCCTCTCCCCCTGAGGCTCGCCTCGGCCGGCACATGCTCGCAGCGCCAACGCCGAGTCAGCGGTTGGCATCAAAGCCCGGAATGCGGGCTTCGGCAGATTCCGCGTGGGCCACGAGACCTTCGCTGCGCGCCAGCGTCGAAGCCACCTGGGCCAGTCTGGCCGCACCCGCAGCGGAGCAGCCGATGATGGAGCTGCGCTTCTCGAAGTCGTAGACACCAAGCGGCGACGAGAAGCGTGCAGTGCCATAGGTGGGCAGCACGTGACTTGGACCCGCCACGTAATCACCCAAGGCCTCAGGCGTGTGATGCCCCAGGAAGATGGCGCCGGCATGGCGGATGCGCGGCAACAAAGCATGGGCATCGTTCACGGCGAGTTCGAGATGCTCTGGCGCCACCCGGTTCACCAGCTCCAGCGCCACGCCGAGGTCGGGCACCTTGATCAGTGCGCCGCGTGCTGACAGAGAGCGGCCGATCACTTCTGCCCGGGGCTGCCTGGGCAGTAGGCGCAGCATCGCGGCATGAACCGCTTCGAGGAGGTCGGCATCTGCCGACACCAGGATCGACTGTGCCGCTTCGTCGTGCTCGGCCTGGGAGAACAGATCCAGCGCCAGCCACTCCGGGTCAGCGCTGGCATCCGCCACCACCATGATCTCGGAAGGCCCGGCGATCATGTCGATTCCCACCGGGCCGAACACCATGCGTTTCGCCGCCGCCACGAAGGCACCGCCGGGGCCGACGATCTTGTCCACCCTGGGTAGGGTCGACGTGCCGTAAGCCAGGGCCCCAATGGCCTGGGCACCCCCGATACGGAACACCCTGTGGACGCCAGCGAGTCGGGCTGCCGCCAGCACCAGGGGATTGACCACGTCATCGGGGGTCGGCGCCGTCATGATGATCTCGCGGACCCCCGCCACCTGGGCGGGAATCACCGTCATCAGGACCGAAGACGGATAGCTGGCCTGCCCGCCTGGAACGTAGACCCCGACACGGTCTAAGGGCGTCACCTGCTGACCCAGCAGGTTGCCGTCTTCATCCTGATACTGCCAGGACGGCTGCTTCTGCCGTTCGTGGTACGACCGGATTCTGGCCGCCGCCTGCTCCAGTGCCTCACGCTCGGTGGCGCCCAATGCCGCTAAGGCCTCGTCGAGCTCCGACGCCGTCACCTCCAGTTCCGCCATCTGCCGTGCGGCGACCCGGTCCAGCCGCACCGTGGCTTCGAGTACGGCAACATCGCCCCGCTCACGGACGTCGTCGAGGATGCCACGAACGATGCGATTGATACCGTCGTCCTCGGACACGTCCCAATGCAGCAGGCGCACGAGCGCCTCCTCGAAGCCCGGTGCCGCAGCATCGAGTCGGGCCACGAACGCTGATCCGGTCACGACCTGCCCCCCCGCTCGGCCCGCCCCTGCACAGCCCGCTCGAGAGCGTCGAGGATCGGCAGGATCAGTGCCGCCTGGCGTTTCATGGCCGCCTTGTTGACCACGACCCGGGAGCTGATCTCGGCAATGGTCTCCTTGGGTTCCAGGCCGTTGGCGGCCAGCGTGCGGCCAGTATCGACGATGTCCACAATTTGATCAGCAAGCCCGATCAAAGGGGCGAGCTCCATGGCTCCGCCCAACTTGATTAAATCCACCTGCTGGCCGCGGCCAGCATAAAAGCGCCGCGCGACGTTGACGAACTTGGTGGCCACCCGCAGGCGCGCCCCGAGCCATGGCCTCGGCTCCACGGGCCCGGCAGTCATCAAGCGACAGCGCGCGATACCAAGGTCCAAGGGCTCGTAGAAGCCGCCTTCTCCGTGTTCGAGCAGGGTGTCCTTGCCGGTGACGCCCATGGCCGCCGCGCCGTGTTCGACGCAGGTCGGTACGTCGCCACTGCGAACGACGATCAGACGCACCTCGGGCCGGCTGGTCGGGAAGATCAGGCGCCGGCTGGCCCGCGGGTCCTCTTTGGCTTCGATGCCCGCTGCCGCGAGGAGGGGCAGCACCTCGTCAAGAATACGGCCCTTATTGAGCGCGATGATCAGACTCATGGGAGTCGCCGCACCAGGGCCCCGAGGCCCGAGAGTTTCTCCTCGATGCACTCATAGCCGCGATCCATGTGGTAGATCCGATCAATGACCGTACAGCCCTCGGCGGCCAGCGCCGCGATCACCAGGCTGAAGGAGGCCCGCAGGTCCGTGGCCATAACCGGTGCCGCCTTGAGGCGCTCCACACCCTCGACGATGGCCAGGGTGTTGCCTTCCAGAGCTACCTTTGCACCCATGCGCACGATCTCCTGAACATGCATGAAGCGGTTCTCGAAGATCGTTTCAGTGACCCGGCTGGTTCCTTCGGCCACCGCGTTGAGCGCGAGGAACTGCGCCTGGACATCGGTGGGAAAGCCCGGATAGGGCGCCGTACGCACATTCACGGCCTTCGCGCGCCGGCCTTCCATATCCAACTCGACCCAATCGTCGCCCCTGGTGATCTTCGCCCCCGCTTCGCTGAGTTTCACCAGCACCGCATCGAGCAGCGATGGATCCGTGTCCAAAGCCCGTACCCGTCCCCGGGTCGCCGCAGCGGCAATCAGATAGGTGGCCGTCTCAATCCGATCCGGCATTACCCGATGCTCACAGTTACCGAGCCGATCCACCCCTTCGATGGTGATCGTGTCGGTGCCTGCGCCACGGATCTGCGCCCCCATCAAGTTCAGAAAATTGGCCAGATCCACCACCTCCGGCTCACGGGCAGCATTCTCGATGACGCTGACGCCGTCTGCCAACGCCGCCGCCATCATCAGATGCTCGGTGCCAGTCACGGTGACGACGTCGAGGAAGATGCGTGCACCACGCAGTCGCCCAGGACTGCGGGCCTTGACGTATCCCCCCTCGACCTCAATCTCTGCCCCCATGGCGGCCAGACCCTTCAAGTGCAGATCCACCGGCCGCGGGCCGATGGCACAGCCACCGGGCAGCGAAACCTGGGCGCGTCCATGGCGGGCAAGCAGCGGCCCTAGCACCAGAAACGAGGCCCGCATGGTCTTCACGAGCTCATAAGGCGCCACCAGATCCCGCAGGGTCTCTGGATGCACCTCCACGGCCAGCTTCTCGTCGATGACCACTTCGACGCCGAGGCAGCCGAGCAGCTCGATCATGGTGGTGATGTCGTGCAAATGAGGCAGATTGGTAATCGTAACCGGACTATCGGCCAGCAGCGTCGCTGCAAGGATGGGAAGCGCGGCATTCTTGGCCCCGGAGATGCGCACCGTGCCTTCCAGTCGGGTACCGCCCTCGATCTGCAGACGGTCCACGATTCAGGTGCCCCGCCCTGCCCACTCTTCCGGCGTGAAGATGCGATAGGAGACAGCGTGCAGACGGCCATCGAGAATGGCGTCCCGCAGCGGCGCCCCGGCTTTCTGCTCCCGTCGGACACGGCTCAATCCTGCAAACGTTGCAGCAATGGCCGTCACCTGAAACTTGCCCGGGGCAACTTCTTCGACGCTCACCTCGCAGTCCTCGAGTCCGGACTCGAGCAAGGCCTTGATCTCATCGGTGGTCATGGAGAATCCTAGCGAATTTGCGGGGCGCGCAGTGTACAACATCGCAGGCGGCGCAGGAGACTGGCGGCGCGCGCATTCCGAAACGGGAAGCAGGTCACTGGCAGCAGGTCGCTGAATGAACGGGTCGACTGAGGGCATCGATCGCCCCATG
>SLTB01000007.1 GCA_007130155.1 Pseudomonadales bacterium | reverse complement strand
GGAGCGGATTTATCCGCGAATGACCCCGCAAGTCATTGATTTCTCGCAGTCCATTCGCGGCTGAAGCCGCTCCCACGGAGTCTTGCCAACCTTTTGCGACACCCTCCAAGTCCGCTCCCACAGGGGGCCGGAGCATCGTGCGCGTCAGTCCCTCAAAGCACAGCGCCGGCTATGCTCGGCCCAGGCCGCCGGCCATTGCGGGTCGGGCTCCCGCTTCCGCGGAAGCGCTTCGAGCCGCTGCATCCAGCCCTGAACCTGCGCCTCTGCAGCAGCAAACATCTGTTCGCCAGCTTCCTGCCGCTCGGCCCGAGGTGCATCGCGCAGCGACAGCGCCGTGGCAATACGCAGGGCATCCCCCCGATCCCGTTCATCTTCGATGTCAGCCAGCAGCTCGGGCAGTCGATCGAGTGCCCGCCGATGCAGCCGCTCGTGACGCCAGAACAGACTCCTCGAATCAGCCTGCGCTGTGGGCAAGGGCGAGAAACCGGAGGGCAGGGCATCGATCCACGCCGGTCGAAACGGCGACAGGCAGGGTGCGGCGGTGCCGGTGAGGAAGTGGCTGCTGCGCACCGGATCGACGACGGACAGCATGGCGCCGGTGGTCTGGCTTGGGCGCCAATCGTCAAGCGCGGCGTGCATGCAGACAGTGGAGGGGCGACTGAGGTCGTCCGGACGCCACTTCGGATCGTCGCCATGATCGCGCAGGATGGTGAGCAGATCTTCGGCGCGAATGGGTTCGCGACAACGAGCGAGCATTTCCAGTGAGCGCCGGCAGCGACCTGGCCCGTTACCGCGCGCCGTCGGTTCCGCGTCCGTCCACGCCAGCGCGAAGTCGTCAGGATCGCTGGGCTTCAGCCAGCCTCGTTGCCTCGGTTCACGGAACGCATCCGGCGAAGCGGCGTCGAAATCGGCCGTGATGCTGACCGCATTGGATATGGCGGCGAAGCCCTGCACGCGCCGCGTCACCCACTGCCTTCCGGCCGTCTCGACCACCCAGGCCTCGCTGGGGTCGGCGACGATGAAGCCATTGTCGTAGCGCAGATCCCGATGCACCGCGGCCAATCCGCCCTGCCCGTAGCGTTCCAGCAGTCCGGTGATCCAGGCTACGGCTTCGCGCGCGGTTTCGGCCCGCTCCAAAGCCAGCCGCAGGAGATCCATGCCGAGCAGTGCGTCCGGTCCCGCTGCCGCCCGCGTAAACAGGGCCTCGTTGCCGATCACTACACCGGCGTCGTTGGCACCCATTTCCGCGCCCCATATCCAGTAGGGTTTGGCGAGCAGCACAGCGCGGGTCTCGCGGACCTGCTCGATCTCGACTCGGGTGCAGGCCAGCGTTGCCCGCGGCCCATGAAGGGCAGCAGGCAGCGAGAGCACGTGATGGGCCTCGTTGCGCTCGCGGTCCGAGTTCTTGGCGAACAGTAGCGTACCTGTGGCGGAGGCTTCGGGTGTGACTACCATGGTGTCGCACATCGCGTCATGTTAGCAGTTTGCCGAAAGTGGGCTGTCGGCACTTTTTCATACTCTGTCCCAGTCGTCGGGTCGGAGGCTGGGATGAGTTAGAGTCGCGGGATACTGGATTCGAGGGAACATTGTGGGTCTGATCGCTCGCATCGACGCCGCCACGCCGTCCGAAAGGGATCGCTACCTGGACGCTGTGCGCGTGGCCAGCATCCTGCTGGTGGTGCTTGGCCACTGGATCGTTCGAGTGGTCACGGTTGACGGCGGCGAGCTGAAAAGCGGGTATCTGCTGGCCATGGTGCCAGCTTCCCAATGGGTGACGCTGCTGGTGCAGGTCATGCCTTTGTTCTTCCTGCTCGGTGGTGCCGTCAACGCCGAGAGCTGGCGGCGGGCACGCGATCGCGGCGATTCGGCGAGTGATTGGCTGGCGCTGCGTTCCCGTCGATTGCTAAGGCCCACGCTGCCCCTGCTGGCCGTGCTTGTGCCGGCCGCCTGCCTGATGGCCAACGTCTGGCCCGACCATCAGTTGCTTTTTGATTTCCGTGTCGCGATCTTTCCGCTTTGGTTTCTGGCGGCCTATCTTCTGGTCACCGCGCTGACGCCACTCACGCTCGCCTGGCACGAGCGCCACGGCAGTCTGCTGATGCTCGGCACCTGCGCGGTGCTGACGCTGGTGGTGGATGGTCTGCGCTTCACGGTCGCAGCAGACGGTCCCTGGCTCGGCACTCAGCCCGCCGTCGCCTTCATCAATTTGGTCGTGGTCTGGCTGGCGATCCATCAAACGGGATTCATCTGGGCCGACGATCGTCTGCCCCGAGGCGGATGGCCCCGGGCAGGACTCATCCTGGCAGGCATGGCATTACTCATCGTTATGATTGGCTGGGGTCCCTATCCGTTGACGATGGTGCCCATCGAGGGCAGTCGTGCCGCCAACAATGCCGGCCCTCCCACGGCGGCACTTCTTGCCCTGACGCTGGTGCAGCTGGGTATCGTTCTGGCCATGCGCCGGACCGTTACCGCGTGGCTGCAGCGACCCGCCCTCTGGGCACCGGTGGCCCTGGTCGGCGCCGGGCTCATGACCGTATACCTGTGGCATCAACCAGTGCTGGTTCTGGTGGCGAATGTGGTCTATCCACTGGGCTGGATGCCGATCACCGAGACCGTAGATCTGCGATGGTGGCTGTGGCGACTGCCCTGGGTCGGAATCTGTGGCGTCGTTCTCGTGGTGCTGGTTTTGCTGGTGCAGCGTTTCGAGTCGCGCGCGACGGCCGCAGTCGGGGGCGTGTCAGGACGTCTCGCCATCCTACTCAGAGCCGCCGGATTGCTGCTGTTCTGCCTCGGCATTGCGGGCTTCATCGATACCGGTCTGGTGCAGGAGGATTGGCCGCTGCAGCTGCCATGGATACCGCTGCTCGCGTTTCTTGCCGGTCTATGGGGACTCGGCGCTTTGGGGCGAGAGGGCAGGTCCGGGGATTGAATCGCACGAAGGTCGCTGCCTGGGCTGGGCGACCCCACTACCCGGTGCTCCGAGTTGGGTCTATGGTAGGCGTTTGGCACGGCGGTGCGACGGCTGCGGAATACCTTGTGAGAGCCCGCACTGCGGGCGATCATGGGCGACAGCTGCGGCAGCTTGCCACCGCCCCCGCCCCTCGGGCGCCATGCGGACGACGCATTCCGCTCAAGCTGGAATGCCCCCACAAGGGCGCAGTGCGGATCGCTGCGCGCACCCAGTGATCGTCGATCTGCAAGCGCGCTCATGGGCGACAGGCAGGAGTGCTTCCATGATCGGGAGATCTCTCGGAATTCTACTGCTGACAGCTTCGGCCGGCGCCGAGGCGCTGCGTTGCCAGAACGGCCTGGTCGCCACCGGTGACCACAAGGTTGAAGTGCTAGCGGCCTGCGGAGAACCGGTTTTTCGGGAGGAAGTGGTGGAGTACCCATTCCGGGTGGCGCGCGGCGGCGGACTGCCTCACGTGGGGTATCTGCCCTACGGACTGGTCAGTGAGGAATGGGTCTACGATTTCGGGCCGCAGCGCTTTCGTCAGTTATTGCGTTTTCGCAACAACCGCCTTGCGACCATCGAAATGCTCAGCAAGCCGCGTTGAGTTGATCATTTCTGGGACGTGCGTGCTGGCGGTGGGTTGCGCTTGTTCCTGCAACGGAGGGGATTGATGCCGCAGCCTTATCTGTACAGTGATTTCGCCAATGGCCTGCCTGCTCGGGTAAAGCGGAAGGCCAATCTCGATGCCGATCGCTACACCAGCGCCGGGTTCATGCAGCGCGAATGGGAGGGTATCTGGACGCGGAGCTGGCTGCTGGCTGGACTGCTCTGTGATCTCGAAGAGCCCGGTGACTACTTTGTCTTCAATTTGGGCCGCGAGTCCATCATCGTCAGTCGCACGGAGTCCGGTGACATCGCGGCGGTGTACAACGTTTGTCAGCATCGCGGCAACCGCATCATGACCAATGAGCGTGGCAGTGTGCGCGCTATCAGCTGCCCCTATCACGGTTGGACCTACGATCTCGATGGTCGGCTGCGGTCGGTCCCGGATGCTGAGCGCTTCGTGCAGGGCATTGGCTGCGCGGCGCACTCCCTCAAGCCGGTTCAGGTCGATACCTGGGCGGGTCTGGTGTGGATCAACATGGACCTTCAAGCGCCGTCGCTTGCGACCTTCCTCGGCGACGTCATTCCCGAACTGGCACCCTATCGCTTCGAGAACATGGTGCTGGTCAATGATCAGACCGTGACCCTGGATGCCAACTGGAAGACCTGCATCGACAATTTCAACGAGCAGTACCACGTCGACTTCATTCATCCCCAGCACGCCAGCTTCGTTGACTGCTGCAACGCCACCAACGAGCTCTGGCCGCTGGGGCATCGTCGGGTTCTGGTGGAGGGTTATGTCACCAATCCGCGCTATGGCGTACCCGAGGTCGTCCCGCCCATCCTGGAGGCGGCCATACGTCCGCTGGGCCTTGATCCCGGCGACTTCAAGGGACGCGTGCCGGAGATCCGCGAGGCCGTGCAGCGCCAGAAGCGGCTTGTTGGCGAGAAGCTTGGTTTCGATTACTCCGACTTCAGCGACGAGCAGGTGTCCGATGTCCTGCAGTATGACCTGTTCCCGAACGTGATCATGACCATCAAGCCGGAAGAGCTGTGGGTGATGCGGCCGCGACCGCATCCCACAGACCCCGACAAGTGCCTCTTCGACAAATGGACCCTGCGCATCAATCTGCCGGCGGATGCCAGCCGCGGCCTGAGTCTGGTGGGGGACCCCACGGCCACAGCGAGCGCAGTCGAAGACCGGCCGGAGCGGGAGGTGTTCGATCAGGCCGATGTGGTGGCGGGCAAGTACTCCATGACCATCACCATCGATCAGGACATCCATCTGCTGCGCGACATGCAGGCCGGCATGCACTCACGAGGCTTCCGTCGCGCCGTGCTCAACGAAGACGAGATTCGCGTCCAGCACTTCCACGACTGGGTGGACACGTGGCTCGACGGCGAAGTCTGGACGCTCTCCCGACGCTGAACCCTGCTATCTCTGTGGTAGCCCGCATTGCGGGCGATTCCTTGCTGCATCGGGAGCTGCCACCGTTGATCGCGCCCACTGGCGCTCCCACAGAGCTGAACTGCGACGCTTTTGCGTCGAGCCACTCTGCCGGGCCCGATCCGAGTGAGTCGGGTCGGGCCCGGCTGCGGCGTTCCGAGGGGGGCGCTCAGTTGTCGACGAGCAGTTTCCTGACCCAGCCAGCGCCGTGGCTGCTCTCGACGGCCAGATAGCCGTCCTGCTCCTCGCCGAGGTAGATCATCCCATCGTCGCGGGCCAGCGTGGCCACCACCTGGCTTTCGTCGCCCGGTGCAGCCAGCAGTCGCACATTATTTATTTTCGGATGCAGCAGATCGCCCGCCCCGAACACGGCACCGGCTGTCGTCGGCCCGCCGAACACGCCGCTCACATCCCGCTGCAGCGACGGATTGGCCCGTATCTGATTGACGATGCCATTGACGTTGTTGGCGAAGCCAGAGGCGATCACCCGCCCCTCACTGGTGTTGCTGTAGCCACCTAGGGCGCCACCTACACCACCGCTGCCGCCGAGCGCCCCTAGCGTGAAACTGCTGTCGCGGGCATTGCCTTCCGCCGAGATGACCTGCACGCCGGTGCGCGCATCAGCCATGAGCAGGGTGGTTTTGGCTTCGCTGAACTTCAGGCTTCCGGCGACACCACCGAGCACGCGGCCGGCGCTGCCTCCGAACAGCCCTCCTACTGCGCCTCCGACTCCCCCGGTATTACCTTCGGAAAGCACCACTTCCGGGCTCAGAATATAATCGGCGGTCACCATCTGGCCGCCACCCACGTTGGAGCCCTGACGCAGTTCGCCGGAGCGCGCCAACTCCCGCTCCTGCATCATGTTCTGCATGCCTTGGCCCCGCTCGACAACGATGAGGCAGTTGGTCTCCTGCAGCATCATTCGGATGAGGCTGGTGGGTGACTGCAGGTCCATGCGTCTGAGGGTGCGCATGTACTCGTCCTGGGGTTCGACGACGGCCACGGTTCCCATGGGCCCGTCGCAACGCTCGAGCTCGATGTCATTGGCCAGCGCCGGCGCCGCGAGCACTGCGACTGCAGCGGCCGCCCAGGGCCAGCCCTTCGTTTTTGTCTGGATCATCTCGCATCTCCCTTCGTGCATGGACGCCATCCAGGCTCCATGCGGCCCGACTGAAACGGACGCTATCATAATTGAGTGGGCTCGAATGGCGGATTGGGTCGCGTTGCGGACGGTTGCCGCATCGCGCCAGCCTGTGTTGGAGATTGTGGAAGCATTGCGGGCGGTTGTGCATGGCCCTGCGGACAAGTCCGCGCCGTGGGTCAGCCAGCCAGCAGCGCCCGCGTTCCCCGTGCCAGTTCCATGCAGACTCGCTCAGCAGGCAGCTCGCGCAGGTCCTCGGACAGCACTTCCACGGACACTGGGCCCTGGTAGCCACGCTCGCGAATCGTCGCCAGAAAGCGCAAGAGATCGAAGCTTCCGGTTCCCGGCGTCAGTCGATGAGCCACCGTGTCCCGATAGTAGTCAGGATCTACCGGCTGCTCCGGACCGTCATTGATCTGGATGCTCTTGATGCGTTCCAGCGGCAGCCGCGCCAGCACGTCCCACTCTCTCTGGCCACGAAAGTGATGCCAGCTATCGAGACACAATCCGCCATTGGGACGGTTGGCCGCTTCGACGATGGCCAGGGCCTTGGCCAGCGTGGTCACGTTGGTAAACGGCAGGTGCTCCAGCGCCACCTGAAGGCCCGTAGCAGCGGCCGCATCGCAGAGCACGGCGAACGCCTTCGCTGCGGCGTTAGTAGTGCCAGAATAGGGTCCTATGGCATGTACGTGTCGAACGCCGAAGCGCTCTGAAAGGTGGCAGGCCAGCTCCAGCAAATGCCGTCCGCGGCCTGTCAGTGGGCACCATTCCATCAGCACCTCGATTTCCGCCAGGCAGAGGTCGTGGCGTTCGAGTACGTGCTCGATCCAGGCGTCGTCGTGGCCCTCGTCCTGCAAAAGCTGATAGTCACCCAGAAAAAGACCGATGCCCCTGAAACCCGCATCCGCAGCGGCGGCCACCCGGCGCTCGAAATTTTCGAGGCCCAGCAGGGAAAAGTGCGACATGATCATATCGTCGCTACGAAGCATGCGTGCTTGTGAGCCCTGCTGCTGCATCCTACACTCCCGCTCCATGCTTCGAATGCCAGTAATGCCAGTAATGCCAGTAATG
>SLTB01000073.1 GCA_007130155.1 Pseudomonadales bacterium | reverse complement strand
AGCGTTCCGGACACGGATGCGTGAGACAACCCCGCGCCTCACAGGTGCAGATTCCATCCGTACCGGCAGTGACGTCATGATCGGGAACTCGACGCCGAATTTCGAGGCCGGCGGCGAGCTTGCGGCGCGAACGCGCTTGATCCGCATGCGGCTCGCCCGCAGGACGTCGGGCCGGCAGCTAAGGCAGCTAGAGTCGGCCCAGCGAGCGCGCCAACTGCCGCGCCTGGGCGTCGTCCGGCCACACTTCCAGCAGCCGCGACAGATGCTCCCGGGCGCGGTCCGTTTCGTTCGCCTCGACGTGCAGCGTCACCAGCGCCAGCAGTATGTCGCGGTCGAAGGGGTGCCATTCAGCGGCGTCGCGCAGGGTTTGCAGGGCCCGCATTCGGTCGCCGGTGGAGTTGAGTGCGATCGCGTGCACGTAGGCGAAGCGCGCGCTCTCCGGTGCGAGGCTGGCGGCGCGTTCGAGCGCGGCCAGCGCCGCGGTCATGTCCCCGCGGCCGACCTGCAGTAGTCCCATGGAGTGGTGCAGGGCGGCGGCCTCGGGTCTGCGGGCGAGTCCGCTCTCGAGCAGAGCGAGCGCTTGGGAGTCCCGGCCCGTGCGTCGCAGCAGATCGGCCAGGTTGGCATAGGCCGGGACGAAATCCGGATCACGTTCTAGGGCCTGCCGATAAGCGTCCTCTGCTTGCTGCATCGTGCCCAAGCCGGTCGCGTACAGAGCGGCGCGACCCACGTGAGCGAAGGCCCTGTCCGCATGGTGCTCGAGGGTGGCGACATGGTCGGCGATGGCGCGCTCGAGGTGCTCGCGCTCGGAGTCCGTCAGCCCCTCCTTTGGGCTCGCTGCGAGTGCCCGCCCGGCTTCGGCCCTGACCGCCAGGAAGGGGTCCTCCAACAGGTGTGCGGCGAGAGCATGGCGTTGGGCGGGTGCGAACCCGCTAAGGGCCCGCAGTCCGGCGAGTCGCAACAGCGGATTGGGGTCGTTCAACGCCGAAGGCAGCACGTTGCCGGACGCAGCGCTGAGGAAGGGCGTCAGCTCCGACAAGGCGGTGGCCCGGACGATCGCCGGTACAGCGGTATCGTTGACGATTGCGGCAAGCGGCTGCTCAGCTGCGGGGTTGCCGGCGCGAGCATGGGCAAAGGCCTCGGTCCAGGTCTGCCGGACCGGCTTGGGGTCGGGATACCACTCGGCGAAGTGCTCCACAGCCCATGCGGACGAACGGTCGTCGTGGCAGTTGCTGCAGGCATTGGGTGTCCCGAAGGCGACGCTCTGATCCGGGCGTGGGATGCGCAGGCTGTGGTCGTGACGGGGATCCACCACCATGTAGGTCTTCTCGGGCATGTGACAGCTCACGCAGCGGGCACCGTCACCTTCCTGCTCGTGGTGGTGATGGGTGGGCGTGGCGAAACGCTGGGGCAGATGACACTGGGCGCAGACGGCATCACCTGGGGCACGCAATTCGAGGCTATGGGGCTCGTGGCAGTTGCTGCAGACCACGCCGGCCTCATGCATGCGGCTCTGTACGAAGGAACCCCATTCGAAGACCTCGTCATCGATCTGGCCGTCGGCGTGATACAGGTCCTCGGTGAGGAGCGCCGGCGCAAAGTGATCGAAGAGGCGGGTGCTTCGCTCATGTCCCGGTGCGATCTCGGCGCGGCGCGAGTGGCAGTCGGCGCAGACCTCCACCTGATTGCCGCCACCGCCGGGCTGCGGCTTGGCAGAGCCGGTGTCCTGATCGATGGGCCAGGCAGTCACCGGATCGAGTTGAAAGCCCGCAAAGCCCTTGTGCTCGGACTCCGCGCGTCTGCCGGGGTCCAGCGTTGCCCAATGCAGATGCTCCGAACCCGGTCCGTGGCAGGCCTCGCAGCCTACGTTGACCTCGCTCCAGGTCGTCTCAAAGGTGCCGGTGTCGGCATCGAAACCCTTGTCCAGATTCGTCGAGTGGCAGCTCGCGCACATGAAGTTCCAGTTCTGCTGCGGCCCGGTCCAGTGCAGTTCATCGCGATGATCGACGATCTCGTCGGGATACAAATGAAACCAGCGTTGCCCGCCGTCGGCTGCCGGCCGGCTGTCCCAGGCGATGCTGAGCGCCTGCAGACGGCCGTCAGGAAACGGAATGAGATACTGCTGAAGCGGCGAGACGCCGAAGGTGTAGGCGACCGGATACTCCGTCAGCTTGCCGTCCGGCCCGTCGGTACGGACGAAGTGGCCACCGTCGCGTCGAAAGAAGGTGGTGGTCGTGCCGCCGTAGGTGAAGTCGGCGTCGTCGAAGTCGCCGAGCACGCTGGCTGCGTCGGCATGCTGCATGGCGAGGTCGTGATGGGAGCCTCGCCAAGCCTGATAGACCTCGGCATGACAGCTTGCGCAGGTGGTCGAGCCGACGAAGTCATTGGCGCCCGCCGTAGCGACGAGCGCCAGGAGCATCCAGATCCAGCAGCGAGGCATCCAGGCACTCCAAGGCAGTCGTTGGCTCACATCAGCGGAAAGATGATAGCCGTGTTTCAGCGCGGTCTCGATGGCTCCCTCCGTCCATTGCTATCGGTCTAAATGAAGACTAGATTTAGTCTCTTCGCAATCAGGAGCAGAGCCATGCGTTATTCATCTCGAATCAGGCCGATCAGCTACCTGAAGGCCAACGCCGCCGAGGTCCTCTTGAACCTCGCGGAAGACCGGGAGCCCCTGGTCATCACCCAGAATGGTGAGGCCAAAGCCGTCTTGCAGGACGTGGCTTCGTTCGAAGAGACGCAGGAAACGTTGGCGTTGCTCAAGATCCTGGCGCTGGGTCAGCAGGAAATGGCCGCTGGCAAGGTCAAGCCTGCGGCTGATGTCGTTGCCCGCTTGCGCGCCAAGCGTAGCGCTGATTGATGGCAGGTGTACCGGCCGAATTCGATGTTCTGCTCACTGCGGGGGCCGAGCAGGATCTGGAGGCCATTTACGACTACATCTGTGAGTTCGACGCTGTGGCCAGCGCCAACGCTGTGTTGGACGCGTTGATGGCCGTCGTGGAGGGTTTGTCGCATGCTCCGGAGCGCGGCAGCTACCCGCAGGAACTGCTCGGTCTCGGGATCAAGGAGTACCGCCAGCGCTTCTTCAAGCCCTACCGAGTGATCTACCGAGTTGCCGGCAGCCAGGTCATCATCCATCTGATTGCAGATGGACGTCGCGACATGGGCACGCTTCTGGCGCGAAGGCTGCTTGGGGTTTAGCAGGCTGGATACGGAGCAGGGCGGGCACAGCGGCCCGCCCCTGTACCGCGATGCCGATCTCAGCGCGGCGCGAAGCGCTGGCCGCCGTCCACGCGGATGGTGGAGCCGTTCATCATCGGGTTTTCGAAGATGGCGATGGCCTGGATCGCGAACTCACGGGGCTTGCCCATGCGCCGGGGGAAGGCGGCATCTTTGGTGAGCTGGTTGGCGCCCTCGTCCGGAATACCCTTGGTCAGGCCGGTGGCGAAGAGGCTCGGGGCGATGGTCATCACGCGGATGCCGAGCGCGCCGAGATCCCTTGCCATGGTGAGGGTCATGCCGGCGATGCCAGCCTTGGCGGCGGTGTAGGCCACCTGACCGATCTGTCCTTCGAAGGCAGCGATGGAGGCGGTGTTGATCATGCAGCCGCGCTCGCCTTCCTCGTTGGGCTCGTTGCCGCTCATGTGCTTGGCGGCGACCCGGTTGATGTTGAAGCTGGCGATGAGGTTCAAGTCGATGATGCGCTGGAAGTCGGACAGCGGATGCATCTCGCCGTCCCGGGCCAGGGTGCGCTTGGCCACACCACCGCCTGCGGTATTGACGCAGAAGTGCAGGCCGCCGAGCTTTTCCACGGCGGCGCCGATGACCTTCTCCATGCCTTCGTAGTCCATCACGTTGCAGGGCATGTAGAAGCCGCCGAGTTCCTTGGCCACGGCCTCGCCGTCGGAGGACTCGAGGTCGAGGATGGCGACCTTGCCGCCCCGTTGCGCGAATATTTCGGCAGTAGCCCGGCACATGCCTGAGGCGCCGCCGACGAAGATGCCCTTGCTGCCTGCGATCTCCATGGTGGTTAATTCTCTCTCATTAGTTTTCGGGGCCGTCGATGATAGCGGCTGGGCCCGCCGGCGTACATCCGACCGTCACCTCAGAATTGGACCACTTCGAAGCCCATGACTGACGCCGCCGCGGTAAGCGCGGCGCTCAGCGCTCGTCGCGCTCAGCGCGGGTGAGGTTGGCCGACGGTTTCGACAATTTCGCTATGCGTTCGCGAAGGTCTGAGTGAGTCGCTGGTTGGCGACGTTGCGACATAGGCAGCACCCGCGCGATGGGCTTACCGCGACGGCTGATGATGAGTTCGCCTGCCTCTTCTAGCAGCTCGTCGAGCCGGCCGATATTGGCGCGCATTGCCCTGATGCTGAGCTCTTTCATCCCATTTGCCCGTTTGCAGCAAAGTTCCAGAGTGAAGCGCATTGGCTCTGGTCAGGCAATTGAAGCAAGTTTCGGAGGGCCGAATGAAGACACCGTGTCCGATCGACGAAAATGGTACTGTTCATATGAACAGTTAAAGCGGAATCGCCGCCATGGAAGAGGCCACCACGGACAGCGCCGAGGAACTCGGCGATCGCATCGTCGAGATCCACGATCATCTGCAAATGCTCCAACGCCAGCTTCGCGACGGTATACGCCGTTTCGAAGCGCTGCGGCGCAGGCACAATCCCCTGCTCCATGACCTCGATCAGGCCCATGCCCGGATGAACGTGGCTCGGCCAGATATGGCGCGGCTGAGCGCAGCCCGAGCGAACGCGGTGGTAAGGAACGTGAAGCGAAACAGCCGCGCTTCCGCGGAAGCGTCGCCACGGTCCGATGACGGCTCGCAACTGAAGCCTTTGGCGGTGGCCTTGGCGTTGGAACGGGGATAGCTGTCGCTTTTGAGAGTGCTGCTGAGAGCGTTTGATGCCGTGGGGCATTGCGTGCATCCTTGCTTGTTGACTCAGTTCCTCGGAGAGCCCCCATGCACGATCTCGTTATTCGCAACGGTCTGATTTACGACGGCAGCGGCGGCGTGCCCTTCGAGGGTGACGTGGCCATCGACGGCGATCGCATTGCTGCGGTGGGCAAGGTTTCTGGCGCCGGTCGCGAGGAGATCGACGCCAAGGGCCGGCTGGTCACCCCCGGCTTCGTGGATATCCATACCCACTTCGACGGGCAGGTCACCTGGGATCCCTTTCTTACACCTTCCACCTTCCACGGTGTCACCACGGTGGTCATGGGCAACTGCGGGGTGGGTTTCGCACCCTGCGCGCCGGAGCGTCACGCCTGGCTGATCCAGCTCATGGAGGGGGTGGAGGACATCCCCGGCACGGCGCTGGCGGAAGGTATCCAGTGGAACTGGGAGAGTTTCCCCGAGTACATGACGGCGGTGGAACAGTCCCCACTGGCCATCGACGTCGGGCTGCAGATTCCCCATGGGGCCCTGCGGGCCTACGTCATGGGCGAGCGGGCCGCCCAGCTGGAGCCGGCCAATCCCCAGGACGTGGAGCGTATGAGCGCGCTGGTGGTGGAAGCCATCGAGGCAGGAGCACTGGGCTTCACCACCTCCCGTACCGAGAAGCATCGCGACCGGGCGGGCCATCACACGCCCACCTTCAAGGCCGAGCAGGACGAACTGTGGGGCATTGCCAAGGCGCTGGGCGGCACGGGCCGCGGCGTGATTCAGCTCATCGCGGACTTCTGGGACTTCGACGCCGAGTTCGGCCTCATCCGCGGCATGGCGGAAACCTCCGGCCGGCCGCTGTCGCTCACCATCGAGCAGGATGATCGCCATCCGGAGATCTGGACCAACGTCCTGGCCGGTATCAGTCAGGCCCAGGCCGACGGCATCAACATGCGCGGTCAGGTCCCACCCCGGCCCACCGGTGTCATTCAGGGCCTGACGGTCACCTTGAACCCCTTCCTGGTGCACGAGGCCTTCAAGCCCCTGCGCAATGCGCCGCTGGAAGAGAAGGTGCGGGCTCTGCGTGATCCGGCCGTGCGCGAAAGACTGCTGGCCGAACGCATCGAATGGGATGCCCAGAACAAGCTTGGGCACTTCCTGCTCAGCGCCTTCCACAAGATGTTCCCGCTGGGGGATCCGCCGGACTACGAGCCCCACCCCGACAACAGCGTTGCGGCGCGGGCGGCCCGTGAGGGACGCCGGCCCGAGGAAGTGGTCCTTGACCTGCTGCTGGAGAAGGACGGCAGAAACCTGCTGTATTTCCCCATCATGAACTACACCAACGGCAACTTAGACGACGTCCGCAGCATGATGACCCACCCCCACACCCTGTTCGGGCTGTCAGATGCGGGCGCGCACTGCGGCGCGCTTTGCGATGCCAGCTTCCCTACCAGCACGCTCACCCACTGGGCCCGGGACCGCAAGCAGGGCGGCCTGGATCTGGCTTGGCTGATTCATGGCCTGACCCGGAAGACGGCGGAACAGGTGGGGCTGAATGATCGTGGCCTGCTGCGTCCGGGGCTGATCGCCGATGTCAACGTCATCGACTTCGATCGCCTGCAGGCGCGCATGCCGGAAGTGGTCAACGACCTGCCGGCGGATGGGCGGCGCCTGATCCAGAAGGCGGAAGGCTACGACGTGACCGTGAAGTCCGGTGCTGTGGCTTTCCGCAATGGTGAGCCGGTGACCCGTGAACTGGGCGCGCTGAAGGGTCGCCTGCTGCGTGGGGCCCGTGCCGGGGTCTGAAGCGGGGGCGTTGACTGAGCCGCGACGCACGGCTCTGATCACCGGCGCCTCGGCCGGCCTCGGGGCAGAGTTTGCGCGGCAGCTCGGTGCGGCGGGCTGCCATCTGGTGCTGGTGGCGCGTCGCGCCGAGCCTATGGAAGTCCTCGCTCGGCCGCTGCGGCTTCGTCATGGCATCGAGACCACGCTGATCAGCGCGGATCTGGCCGAGCGCGACGCTCCCGGGCAGATCCGCGATCAGCTGGCTGAGCGGGGGATCAAGGTCGATTACCTCGTCAACAACGCGGGTGCGGCGGGTGGTCACCTCCTCGATGATCCTGACTTCGACACCCATGCCCGCTATCTGCAACTGATGATGCTGTCGGTGGCCGAGCTCTGTCACCTGTTCATTCCGGCCATGCGTGAGCGGGGCTTCGGCCGGGTCATCAACGTCTCTTCCGTGGCCGGCCGAATTCCACGGGCGGGCGGCTGCCTCTACGGCCCCTCGAAGGCCTTTCTTATCCATCTTTCAGAAGAGCTTCATCT
>SLTB01000098.1 GCA_007130155.1 Pseudomonadales bacterium | reverse complement strand
TGGGGGCGAGCAGCGCCGTCAGGCGCTGCTGTGATCCACCGCCGATCTATCGCCCCCACTGCGGGCTCCCACAAAAACCTGCCAAGTCCATCGCATCGCATGCTGTCCGCGACAGCGTGAACGCACGCTCTTGGCGCCCGCCACAGACGCGTCGCCAGCAGCCTCCGGTGGGCCGGCCGCGTCACTCCTCGACTGCAGCCTCCGCCTGGGCGCTGCAGCAGGCTGCCACCTGACTGCGTTCGTATTCGAGCGCCGGACCGGCAATGCGGCCGCCGTCTCCCGTTTCCAGCCAGCGACGGATCCGCCCGGCATCACCGAGAGGCGTATGGGTACCGAAGGAATTCAGCAGCACCACGGCCACCGGACGGCTGTCGATTTCGGTGACCATCACCAGACAGCGGCCCGCCGCGTTGAGATATCCCGTTTTGCTCAGATCCACGTCCCAGCGCCCATTACGGGTCAGGCGATTCGTATTGCCGTAAGGCAGGCTGTAAGCAGGATTGCGGAACTGCACCTGGAAGTTCGGTGTCACCGAATACTCGCGGATCAGCGGATGTTTCCAGCTCTCTGCAAGCAACCTAGTGAGATCGGCAGCGGTCGCCGTGTTTTCGCTCGACAGCCCAGTGGTGTCCACAAAACGTGTTTCGGTCATGCCCAATTCCCGCGCTCTGTCATTCATCCCTTGGACGAAGGCCGCGTAGCCGTCCGGGTGATGACGGCCCAGCAGGTGTGCCGCGAGGTTTTCCGAGGACATCAGCGCAATCCGCAGCAGGTCCCGCCGGCGCGCCTGTGAGCCGATCCGCAGCCGTGACCATGCATTGGCCGGGGCGGCGCGGTCCCGTTCGAGAATAGGCAGCCACTCATCAAGATCCGCGCCGCTCTCGAGCACCAGCAGCGCCGTCATCAGTTTGGTGATGGACGCGATCGGTGCCGAAGTCTCCGAGTGCTTGGCATAGAGGGTTTCGCCAGTGTCCAGCGCCACCACGTGGACATGCACCGAAGCCAGGGCCAGTGCCGTCGCGTCACGTTGTTCGAAGCCCGCGCCAGCGCTGCTGAACACCATAAGCATGACCAGCCACCAGACTTTAGGCACGCTGCGGCGTTCACTTTTGCTGTCAGGCATCGCTACAGAGATCCTTCGATCAGGGGCCCTCACTGCTGAGGCGCCTGTTGCTGGGCTTCCCGCTGGCGGGCGGCCTCTTCTGCCCGCGCCGCCTGTGCCGCCAGCCGCTCGGCCCAGGGTAACGGACTGATCGAAGGCTGCGGTGCGCCGGTCAATCCTGGCGTGCCACCTGCGGCTGCCCCAAGCACAGCACCGAACAGGGGATTGCTCTGCCCCAGTCGACGGCTTGCCTGCAGCCGGGCGAGCTCCATACCGATCTGCGAGACGTTGATCATGCCTGGACCCGCGGCACCTTGGATAGGAATGCGCAGCGCATCGTTCTCATTGGCGGCCACGCCGAACACGCTGCGCAAGGTCAGCGGCATGACGCCCAGCACCAGATCAGCGCGCTGATTGACCAGATCCATGCCGCCCCAGGTGGCGAAGTGCAGCTGGTCCCCCAGCAGCAGATCCAGGCGGCGGGAGTAGGTCAGACGCCCCTCCCGCATGGACATGACGGCCGGGGTAAACTCCACCGGAAAGACATCGCCCATGGGCCGCAGATTGCCGAAGCGCTGTCCCAGCGCGATCAGCCCCTCCAGCAGCGGACCGCTCTCCAGTTCGATGCGCCCGAGGGTCAGGTTCATTTCCGGCACGCTGATCTGACCCAGCGCGCCTTCGCCGGTCGGGATCGACACGCCCTGGGCCGGAATTACCAGCCGGATCGGGTCTTCGCCGCCACGCATGGTGTCGAAGATGGGGTGCACTCGGGCGAGCACCTTGCGCCCGAACTCTTCCGTGGGCTGGACCTGTGCAGAAAGCGTCTCGCGCAGGGTCAGAGTGCCTTTGTTCCAGTGCGCCTTGACGTCGGCCTGAGCATTGCCTCCGCGCAGCTCGAAGTTCAGCGGCCCAGCACCTTCCCGCAGTTCGGTATCGATGCGGGCATCGATCGTCCGCCCGAGGCTGGCGACAAGCAGGCCATCGCTGGCCAGAAAGCGATCCACAACGGCTACCGGCAGTTGCGCAATGCGCCCCTGCACGTCCAGCGCGAGGCGTTCGGTGGAGAAGGCTCCGTCGCCGTCGAACATCTGTCCCATGCTCAGGTTCAGATCAATGGCTCCCGGACTGGCACCCCACTCCGCCACCGACCCAGTCAGATTCGCCACCAACTGCTCGCCCGCGGACTCTGTACCCACGTTCGCCACCAGGTTTTGGATCAGGTAACGGTCATTGCTCACGGTATGGCGCAGCTGCACCTCAGGGAAAGTGACACGGGCATCGAGGTCCGGCAGCCGGCCCTCGCCTGCTTCACCACGCAGCATCCTCAGGCGAGTCACCGAAGCGTCGATCACCGTATCCGCCGCCACCAGCAGGCGACCCGGGTCCGGCTGCGCCGCCGCCGGCGACAGCAGGGCATGGGCTGCAGGCGTGAGCGTCAGTCGCACCTGGGCCGGGCGCTTGAGACTGATGGCATCGCCAATGTCGAGTTCCGCATCCGCGGTCAGGTGGCGCGCATTCGCGCTCAGAGAAGCCGAACCGCGCGGCACCTCTCCCAAGGCGATCTGGCTCGTGACTTTCAGATCCAGCGCCGATCCCAGCAGTTCAGGCAGGGCCGGCTGGTCGGCGAAGATCCCGATCAGTGCCGCTGGCAGCTTGGCCAGATCCAGATCCAGCTTGACGTTGCCCGTGCCATCCGCACTCAGGTTGTCGATGTCCACCGTACCCTTGAGGGTTCCCGGCTCACTGCCTTCGGCCGACACCCGTCCCTCGAGGCTGACCTTGCCGCGACCTTCCGCACCCTGAAACTGCAGGTCGGCAGTGAGCCCGTCCACGGCCGCCAAGGGCCGATTACCCGCCAGAAAACGCATGCGGCCCAGTTCTGCCTTGCCATGGGCGCGGACCTTGGTGAGTCCCGGTTCCACCAGGCCGACATCAAGCCGATCCAGCGTCATCCGCAACAGTGCCGTGTCAGCGAGGCGAATGTCGCTTGCAGACTCCTCATTCGTCAGCAGGCCGGCCATGAACGCGGGCGTAAGCGGCAGACTGAGGCTGCCAGGGGCCGACAACGTCAAGGTCTCCATGCCGGCACCGATCCGGAACGGCACACGGGCTTCGAGCGCGCCGCCCACGACTTCGAGGCGTCCCTCAGTGGCCAGCAGCGTCGCGTCCGGAGCCCATCCACCATCAAGCTCCAACCGCATGTTCAGCGGCGAGGCTCCGAGTGTCGCCAGCGGCCCCGGGGCCGCCTGAGTCACCGCCGCCTGAGCGCGAATGTTCATGGCAGCCAGCGAGGCACCGTCGATCTCCATCCGCAGATCACCCATCCGGGTCCGAACGCCCTCGTCATCTTCGAACTCGAGCCCGGCACTGCTCAAGCGTGCCTGCAGTCGACTGCGCTTAGGCTGGAGCGCGGACTCGCCCGGAGCGGGACGCGGTGCCTGCAACGTGGTGACGATGAGTTCGAGATCGGCCGGCGACCGCAGCCGCATCTCTGCATCCGGCGCCATCTGCGCCAATGTCGCCGGCGTCAGGCGATAGCGAATGCGAGCCGCGTCGGTGAGGGCGATGACGTCATCCACCCGCAGACGGATACCCTCCGCCCGAAGGTGTTCGGTGGTGATATTCAGGGTCGCGTCGATGCGATGGTCATCACCACTGCTGGCTCGCGCCTCCAGGTCCAGCCGCGGCCCAAGCGCGGCCAGCAGCAGCCCATCGCTGCCGGCAACACGATCCAGCAGTGGTGTCGGCAGATCCTTGATGTTGGCATGGGCCTGAAGCTGAAGAAGATCGGTTTGCAACTGTCCCCGAGCATCGAACAGGTCCCTAACGGACGCAGCAATCTCGAAGCGGCCGGTCCGGCCTTCGCTGTGGACCCCGAACCCTGCGGTCAGGGTCACCGCTTCGGCCAGACGGTCGCTCATCACCTCTGCCGCCAGACCTTCCAGACGCAGGGCCCCGAGGCCGCCACCAGTCAGGCGCAGCGCAGCCGAACTGTCAAAGCGCCCTCTCAGCGCAACGAGTCCGGGATCGAAACCGGTCAACGGGGCTTCGAGGCGCTCGAGCGCCAGCCGCAGGTCCACCGCTTCGGCAAGCCGCAACGGGTCTTCACCATCGCCGCCTAGAAGAGCGACGAACTCAGGCGTCAGGTTCCAACGCAAGGCGCCCGGACGGGTCAGGACCAGGCGCTGATCGCGCAGGTTTGCCGCCAGGTCCAGCGTCAGCCGTGGCGCCTCGGCAGTGACATCCACCTGCCTGTCCGAGCTGGCAAGGCGCACAGCCAGCCGGTCTCCCAAAGCTGCGATCAGGAGCCCATCCATGCCGGCCAATCCATCCACCAACCGCAGCGGCAGATTATTCAATTGCATATCGAGTTCCGGTTCCGCCGTGGCCAGCGTAAGAGCTCCCTGGGCATCGAGCCAGTTGCGCACCCGACCCTCGATGGCCAGCGTACCGATCATGTCGCCCTGGCGGCTGCGCCCGGAAAACTGGACATCCAGATCTCTGCTCTCGGGATCGAGGCGAATGACGCCCTTGAGATCCTCGAGCACCACAGGCTCCAAACCGGGCGCCGACCAGCTCAGCCCACCATCCTCGAGAATGATGTGGCCCGTCACCGGGATGAGGATGGGGCCGCCGGGCTCATCGGTAGTACCCAATCCCAGGGCGCGACGGAGGTTGTCCTGCCCCGCGTCGTCCAACTCCACGGCCATACGCAGGCCGCGGATCCAGGTCTCACCCAAGCCCAGTCGTCCCCGCAGCGCCCTGAGCAGACTCAGCTCGGTCGTAAAGGACTCGAGCGTGATGACGTCCAAGCCCTCGGGGTCACGGACCCGCAGACCCTCTGCGCGCTGGGACCCCAACCAGCTCAGGGAGAGTCCGTCCATGTCAACACTTCCAGGTAGCCGGTCGTTCACCATCCCAAGCACGAAGCCACGCCCCGGCCCCGAGGACAACAAGGTCGGCGCCGCAGCCACCAACAGCAGCACGACAAACAGCAGGGAGAGCACGATTTTCAGCAGCAGCCGGGATCCTCCGGTGGGCCCAGCATCAGAATTGGAAGACAGTGGCTTGGCCATGGCGTACCCGCAGCAACGACAGCAGTAGAGTGACAGGGGCTTTGACCGACGAGAGCAGGAATCGATCCCCCCGCATCCGTGAATGATGCAGACCAGGCGCCAGACTCGCAGAACCCATCCGCGCCCGCCACCCCCGCTTGTGTTCCAGCTCCGGCCAGCGTAGAAAGCGCCGGCCATGACGACGCCTATTCCCGATCATCTCGCCCGCTACGCTTCGGCCCTCGATGACTTCGATGCCTTCGCCGCATCCCTGTCTCGACCGCTGCCGCAGACGGTGATGGTCAACCCCCTGAGAATCACCCCACAGCGACTCCCGGAACTGTTGGGTGACGAACTGAGCCTGGCGCCCGTGGCCTGGTGTCCCGGCGCATTCCGGCTGTCTCCGGACGACCGTCCCGGACGACTGTGGGGTTTCACCGCTGGCCTCTATATCGTCCAGGAAGAAGCCTCTCTGCTGCCGGCGCGTCTGCTCGACGCCCAACCAGGCGACCGGGTGCTTGATCTCTGCGCAGCACCCGGCAACAAGACCGCCCATCTGGCGCTGGCGCTGGGCAACCGCGGCACCGTCATGGCCAACGACCTCAAGGTGGCGCGGCTGCAGGCGCTTTACGACCTATGCCGCCGGCTCGGACTCTGTAACATCTCCGTCAGTGGCCACGATGGTGCCGTCTATCCGGTGGCCGATGCCCAGTTCGATCGCATCCTGGTGGACGCGCCCTGCACCAGCGAGGGAAAAGCCCAGCGGGGCTATCTGCGCGCGTCCAGCGACCGCTTCAGGACCTTCGTCTGCGGCCAGCAGCGGGCTCTCCTGCGCCGCGCCTTTGAGCTCTGCAAGCCAGGCGGCCGAATCGTCTATTCCACCTGCACCTTCGCGCCGGAGGAAAATGAAGCGAGCGTCACGGCTGTCATCGATGCACTCGGCGGCCACCTCCGCGCCCTGCCTGCGGCCATTCACATCCCAGGTGCGGCCGCCGGCCTGTCTGAGTTCGAAGGCAGAACCTATCATCCGGATCTTCGCCACGGCATCAGACTGTGGCCGCAGCGGACTGGCACGGGTGGGTTCTTCGCGATCCTGCTCGAGCGCGTCGCAGAACCGGGAGTCGACCCGGTACCGGCGCCGCTACAACCGCTCCGCGAGGCAGCACCTTCATCCTGGCTCACCCCGGGCCTGGCCCGCTTCGGCATTCGGGACTCGGCCCTGGACGGCCTGCACCTGTTTCCCTATGGCAACAGCCTGCGCTGCGTACCGACGGATCACGCTCCACCAGCCGGGATTGAACTCGAAACCAGCGGCCTGGAACTGGCGCAGCTGTCCAGAGGCCGTGCGCGCCTCGCCACCGGCGGCCTGCTCGCCCTGGGGAGCCGGGCGCAGCGCAATGTCATTGAACTCGATCGCCAACAGCTCGACACCTGGCGTCAGCGGGCCAGTCAGGCACTGCCTTCCAGCGTCATCGGCAATGCCGAACCCGGAACCGTGATCGTGAGCCACGCCGGCATCATTCAGGGTGGCGGGCTGCTGCGCCAGCAAGACGACGACCGATGGGTTCTGGAAAGTCATTTCCCCAAGGCCTGGGTCACCGAACCCCGACCGGCTCAACTCCGAGACTGAAGCCAGAGGCTCTGCAACGGTTGAGTCACAGGCCCGCCCACTCATGGAACAAATCCTGGCCCATTGATTCGGAGGGGTTCTGTAGGCCCGACGCTGCCCCCACGGACTTGCAGGCGATCCGCATCCGGCAGCAGGCTCCCGGCGTGCCAGATGCGGACCACCGGTTCCCTGTACGACAGCGCGCTAGCGCCCTCGCGGGGCAGCCACTGTGGAACAACTCGTAGCCATTCGAGATAAGAGCGAGGAAACCCAGCCCGGGCCCTGGACACAGCCTTCACTTTAAGTAAAAATTCCTTGACATAAATACGACATACAGCGCCTATCGACTCAATTCAGAAAAACAATCGACAATTAATTAGACAAAATGTTGACACAAGCCCTCGAGAAGCGTTCAATGCCCCCCATGAAGTCGACACAGGTTGAACAAACGACAGACAGGCAGGACAACAAAGGTAATGCGCGAGGGCTGCTGATCTCCCCCCTCCCCGGTAGCTCCCGCGCCCCCTTGTCGCTCCCGCCCTCAGATAGGGT
>SLTB01000323.1 GCA_007130155.1 Pseudomonadales bacterium | reverse complement strand
CCGGCATTGCCGTCGGCATGGCCACCAACATTCCGCCGCACAATATCGGCGAGATCGTTCGAGCCTGCATCGCCCTGGTGGACGATGAAGACCTGACCATCGACGACCTGATGAACCACGTTACCGGCCCGGATTTCCCCACCGGCGCCATCATCAACGGCCGCGCCGGCATCGTGCAGGCCTACAAGACCGGCCGCGGGCGCATCTATGTGCGCTCCAAGGCCGAGGTGGAGACGGACCCCAAGACTGGCCGCGACACCATCATCGTTCACGAGATTCCCTACCAGCTCAACAAGGCCCGGCTGATCGAGAAGATCGCCGAGCTGGTGAAGGAAAAACGCATCGAGGGCATTTCCGAGCTGCGCGACGAGTCCGACAAGGACGGCATGCGCATCGTCATCGAGATTCGCCGCGGCGAATCCGGCGAGGTGGTGCTGAACAACCTCTACAGCCAGACCCAGATGCAGACCGTGTTCGGCATCAACTGCGTTGCGCTGGAGGACGGCCAGCCAAAGATCATGAATCTAAAGCAGATGCTCGAGGCGTTCATCCGCCATCGCCGTGAGGTGGTGACGCGACGCACCGTGTATCTGCTGCGCAAGGCACGGGAGCGGGGCCACATTCTCGAAGGTCAGGCCGTGGCCTTGTCCAACATTGACGAAGTCATTGCGCTGATCAAGGCGTCGCCGACGCCAGCCGAGGCCCGCGATGCGCTGTGTGGCCGCGGCTGGGAATCGGACACCGTCTCCACGCTGCTGGCCCGCGCCGGAGCGGAAGCCTGCCGCCCCGATGGCCTGGAAGAGCAGTACGGCCTTCGCGACGGGCTCTACTGGCTATCGCCGGTACAGGCCCAGGCCATTCTCGACCTGCGCTTGAACCGCCTCACCAGTATGGAGCAAGGCAAGCTCATCGAGGAATATCAGGCCCTGCTCAGCGAAATCGAGGGCTATCTGCACATCCTCGGCAGCGGCGAGCGCCTGATGGAGGTGATCCGCGAGGAACTCGAGGAAGTCCTCGAAGCCTACGACGATCCCCGCCGTACCGAGATCACCGGCTCCTACGAAGACCTGTCCTACGAGGACCTGATCAACGAAGAGGACATGGTGGTGACCGTGTCCAACCGCGGCTATGCCAAAGCCCAGCCTCTGTCCACCTATGAGGCCCAGCGCCGTGGCGGACGCGGCAAGGCGGCCACCTCCATGAACGAGGACGACTTCATTGAGCACCTGCTCGTGGCCAGTTCCCACGACACCATTCTCTGCTTCACCGACCAGGGCAAGGTGTTCTGGCTCAAGGTCTACCAGTTCCCCCAGGGCAGCCGGACCTCCCGTGGCCGACCCATCGTCAACCTGCTGCCCCTGAGCGAAGGTGAGCGCATCACCACCCTGCTGCCCGTGCAGGAGAACACCGACGACGGCTTCATCTTCATGGCCACCGCCAACGGCACCGTGAAGAAGACCCCCATCGACCAGTTCTCCCGGCCGCGCTCGGTGGGCCTCATTGCCATCGATCTCGAGGCAGGCAACCACCTGGTTCGGGCCGCGTTCACTGACGGCCACCAGGACGTCATGCTGTTTGCCGCATCCGGCCGCGGCGTGCGCTTCAAGGAGTCTGACGTCCGGGCCATGGGGCGCACCGCCCGCGGCGTCCGAGGCGTGCGTCTGCTCGGTGACGACAAGGTCATTGCCTGCATCATTCCCGATGCCGAAGGCGAGATCCTTACCGCCAGCGAACACGGCTACGGCAAGCGCACCGCGGTGGAGGAGTTCCCGCTTCGCGGTCGCGGCGGTCAGGGTGTGATCGCCATGCGCACCTCGGCGCGCAACGGCCGTGTGGTCGGCGCCGCCCAGGTGGCGCCGGGCGAGGAGATCATGCTCATCTCCAATCAGGGTACGCTGGTGCGCACCCGGGTAGACGAAGTGCCGCTGCTGTCCCGGGCCACGCAGGGTGTTCGCCTGATCAACCTGCGTGACGGCGAGCACCTCGTGGGCCTCGAACGCATCGCCGAGAGCGACGCCCAAGACGCCGAGATCGTCGGCGACGCGGAAACCGAGGGCAGCAGCGACGCAGAGTGACGTCCGTGAAGACCCCAATAGTGGACATCCACGAAAAAACTGGACATCCAGGAAAGTTTTTGGATGTCCAGCAATGGTTTGGATGTCCAGAAAAAGGCGTCCAGAGAAAGGCGGCGTCGTTCGCAGTCACAACGACCACGTGGACGACCATTGTTGGCCATCATCGATCACTACGGAATCTGGAGCTAAAACCGGCATGACGCGCGTCTACAACTTCTCCGCCGGCCCCGCCGCGCTGCCCGAAGCCGTCCTCGAACGTGCCCGCAGCGAAATGCTCGACTATGCCGGTACCGGCATGTCAGTGATGGAGATGAGCCATCGCAGCAAGGCCTTCATTGACATTGCCGCCCGCGCCGAGGCTGACTTGCGGCGGCTGCTCGGGGTGTCTGACGACTACGCCGTGCTGTTCCTGCAGGGTGGCGCCAGCGCCCAGTTCGCTGCCGTGCCGCTCAACCTGAGCGCCGCCGGCGATACCGTCGCCTACGTCAACACCGGTGCCTGGTCCACCAAGGCCATTGCCGAGGCGAGGCGCTACGCTGAAGTCAGCGTGGTGGCCAGCAGTGAATCCAGCAACTTCAGCTACGTCCCGCCCCAGGCGGAATGGAAGATGCCCGACGGCGCCTCCTATCTGCACGTCACGCCCAACGAGACCATCGGTGGCGTGGCCTACGACTTCGTTCCGGAGCTGGGGGATTTGCCCCTGGTAGCCGACTACAGCTCCAGCATTCTCTCCGGTCCCCTGGATGTCTCCCGCTTCGGCGTCATCTACGCCGGCGCTCAGAAGAACATCGGCCCCGCCGGACTGACCCTGGTCATCGTCCGCAAGGATCTCCTCGGTCGAGCGCGGGACATCACCCCGGCCATGCTCGATTGGCAGGTGGCTGCGGAGGCGGACTCCATGTACAACACGCCGCCCACCTATGGCTGGTACCTCGCCGGCCTGGTTTTCGCTTGGCTCGAGGAGATGGGTGGCCTGACGGCCATGGCGGAGATCAACCGGCGCAAGGCGCAGACGCTCTACGGTGCCATCGATGCCAGTAACTTCTATTCGTCGCCGGTCGCCGAAGCCAACCGTTCGCAGATGAACGTACCCTTTCTGCTGGCGGATCCCGCCCTGGACAAGGCCTTCCTGGCGGCCGCCGAGGCGCGTGGGTTGACCAACCTCGGTGGTCATCGCAGTGTCGGCGGCATGCGCGCCAGTCTCTACAATGCGGTGAGCCAGGAGGCGGTCGACGCCCTGGTGGCGTTCATGGGAGATTTCGAGCGCGAACACGGTTGAACGAACTCCATGCATATAGGCCCGACGGCTGGCGGTCGGGCCAGGTTCAGACTGAGGCACCGCCCAGCCCTATGGAAGGCGAGTCATGACCGCGCAGGACCCCAAAGACACTGAAGCTGCGCTCGGCGCTCTGCGCGAGCGTATCGACGGTATCGACCTCGAGTTGCAGCGCCTGCTCAATGCTCGTGCCGAAGCCGCGCAGGAAGTGGCCCGTGTGAAGCTCGAGGCGGATCCCACCGCCGAGCCTGTGTTCTACCGGCCGGAACGGGAGGCGCAGGTGCTCTCGAGGGTCAAAGCGCGCAACACCGGCCCCATGGGCGATGAGGAAATGGCGCGTTTGTTCCGGGAGATCATGTCCTGCTGCCTTGCCCTCGAGCAGCCCCTCACCGTCGCCTATCTTGGTCCGGAGGGAACGTTCACCGAGGCGGCGGCCATCAAGCATTTCGGCCACTTCGCCCTGACTCGGCCCATGGCCTCCATTGCCGAAGTCTTCCGCGAGGTGGAATCCGGCAGCGCCCACTACGGTGTGGTGCCCGTGGAGAACTCCACTGAGGGGGTGGTGAACCACACCCTCGACAGCTTCATGGCATCCAAGCTGCTGATTGCCGGCGAGGTGGAGTTGCGCATCCATCACCACCTGCTGGTGCCGCCTGGTGTTCTGCCGGCGGCCCTCACGCGGGTATTCTCCCACCAGCAGTCCCTGGCCCAGTGCCGCTACTGGCTGGATGCCCATTGGCCCAAGCTCGAACGCATTCCCGTGGCCAGCAACGCGGAAGCGGCGGCCATGGTGAGGCGGGAGAGCGATGCCGCCGCCATTGCCGGAGAAATGGCCGCCGAGCGCTACGGCCTCACCCGGCTTGCGGACAACATCGAGGACCAGCCGGACAACACCACGCGCTTTCTGGTCTTAGGCCGGCAGCGGGTGCTGCCCAGCGGTCGCGACAAGACGACGCTGCTGGTATCCACCCGCAATGAGCCTGGTGCGCTTTATCAGCTTCTCGAGCCCTTTCACCGCCACGGCATCAGCCTGACCCGGCTCGAAACCCGTCCCTCCCGGGCGGGTAACTGGTCCTACGTATTCTTCATCGACTGCGAAGGCCACCAGGACGACCCCGGGGTCGCCCAGGTCATTGACGAGCTGCGCGACATTACCATCGAGGTGAAGTCCTTAGGCTCTTATCCGCGGGCGGTATTGTGACCAGCTTCGATAACGCCGTGTCGTTGGGGCCGCCAGCCAGGGGTGCAAGGGTTTCTGTGAGCCCGACGCTGGGCCTCACAGGCTACGGCGGCCGGCAGCTTTGCGGCGTTTACACGCGCTCGCCCACAGCGACGGGCAGCGTCTTGGGAGGGGGGGCTGTGGACCCGACCGTCTTACGGTTGCTGCGCGTGCGGCGACGAGGTCGCGACGCTTACACGCGCTCGCCCACAGCAAGAGCTTGGCTTCGATCACATGAGTCCTGACGCCATGACCGACCGTATTCTCGATCGCGCCCGCCCAGCGATCCGCGCTCTGCAGCCCTACCAGCCTGGCAAGCCGGTGGAGGAACTCGAACGCGAACTCGGCATCCGCGAGGCCGTGAAGCTCGCCAGCAACGAAAATCCCCGTGGCCCCGGTCCGGCGGTGCATGAGGCCCTGGCGCGGGCGGGCAGGGCGCTGAACCGTTATCCGGACGGCAACGGCTTCGAGCTCAAGCGCGCCCTGGCTGATCGGTTGGGCGTCGATGCCGCCATGATCACCCTCGGCAACGGTAGCAACGACGTCCTCGAACTGCTCGGCCGGGTATTCGTGGGTCCCGGCGACCGCGGCGTGGTGGATGCCCATTCCTTCGTGGTGTATCCGCTGGCCATCACCTCGTCAGGCGGCGAGATCGTCCGCGTACCGTCTAGGCACTACGGCCACGATCTCGAGGCCATGGCAGCGGCGGTGGATGAGCGCACCCGCATCCTGTTCGTGGCCAACCCCAACAATCCCACCGGCACCCGGGTTGCTGAGGCTGAAGTGAAGCAACTTCTGGCCAGCGTTCCCGACGACGTGGTGGTGGTGCTCGATGAAGCCTACTTCGAGTACGTGGACGCGCCGGATCATCCGGACGGCATCCGCCTTCTGGCGGATCATCCGAATCTGGTGGTGACCCGCACCTTTTCGAAGATTCACGGTCTAGCCGCTTTGCGTATGGGCTACGCGGTGTCGTCGAAGACCATCGCCGATCTGCTCAACCGTCTGCGCCAGCCCTTCAACGCCAACGCCTTGGCCCAGGCGGCTGCGGTGGCGGCGCTGGGCGACGACGACTATATGGGCGAGAGCCGTCGGCTCAATGATGCGGGCATGGCTGAGCTCACCGCCGCCTTCGACGCCCGGCAACTGCCCTGGATTCCGTCGGCCGGCAATTTCGTCACCGTTCGGGTCGGCGACGGCAATGGCGTCTACGAGGCGCTGCTGCGGGAGGGCGTCATCGTCCGGCCCATCGGCGGCTACGGACTGCCCGAACACCTGCGGGTGACGGTGGGGCTCGAGGTGGAGAATGCCCGCTTCATCAAAGCGCTGGATCGGGTGCTGGCGGCCCGAACTGGATCCGGGGCCACGTCCTGATGGTGTTGCCCGGATCCGCATCGGGCCGCCTGGTGATTTGCGGTTTCGGCCTCATTGGTGGGTCCATCGCCGCCGGCGTCCGCGAGGCGGGCATGGCAGGGGCCATCGTCGGGGTCGATGCTGACCCCGTGGTCCTCGATGAAGCCCGCCGCGCGGGTCTGCTCGATGGGGCCGGCTGGCCGGCGGACCTCGGCCCCGACGATCTGGTGCTGATCGCAGTGCCCACCCTGTCCGTGGCCTCCATCCTGGAGGCACTGTGGGATGCGGAGCAGGGCCTGCTGGCCGGCGGTGCCGTGGTCAGCGACGTGGCCAGCGTCAAACAGCCGGTACTCGATGCCGCGCGGGATATCTGTGGAGGTCTGCCGGCCAATTTCGTGCCCGGCCATCCCATTGCGGGTTCCGAGCGGAGCGGGGTGGGCGCGGCCCGGGCCGATCTCTTCCGTGATCATCGGGTCATTCTCACCCCGGTGGCCGAGACTGCCCCGGCGGCCCGGCAGCGGGTGGCGGGGCTCTGGCAGCAGCTCGGCGCCGAGGTGGTGGACATGGCCGTGGACGAGCACGACCGGGTGCTGGCCATGACCAGCCATCTGCCCCATCTGCTGGCCTTCGCCCTGGTGGACACCCTCGGCCGCTCACCGGAACATGAAGCGGTATTCCGCTTTGCCGCTGGTGGTTTCCGCGATTTCACCCGCATCGCCTCCTCCGATCCGGTGATGTGGAGCGACATCTTCACTGCGAATGCCGCAGCCGTGAGCGCAGTGCTCGACCGCCTCGACGCCGAACTGGCCGAACTGCGGGGCCTGCTCGAAACCGGCGACCGCGATGGCCTGCGCACCATCTTCGCTCGCGCCAAGGCGCTGCGGGATGCCCATGTGACTGGCCATGCCGGGGGCGGTCATGAATGATCGTGAGAGCGCCCTGCGGACTCCTCCGTCGGAGCGGCTTCAGCCGCGAATGTTCGCGGACAAGTCCGCTCCCACATTGCCGCGCCGCACGCCGCCTCCGTGGGGGCGGATTCAGCCGCGAAGGACGTTCTGTCGTGTGAGGGACATGTCATGACCTCCGCCCCCGTCATCACCGTCGACGGTCCCGGCGGGGCCGGCAAGGGCACGCTCTGCGTCAGCCTCGCCCGGCATCTCGGCTGGCACCTGCTCGATTCCGGCGCCCTTTACCGGCTGGTGGCCCTGGCCGCGTGGGATCGGGGGGTCGGCCTGGACGACGTGGCCGCCCTGGCCGAAGTCGCCCGCCATCTCGACGTCGCCTTCACCCTGGCAGCGGACTCCGATCAGCCCCAGGTCATGCTCGACGGCCGTCCGGTGGGCGACGCCCTGCGCAGCGACGACACCGGCCAGGGGGCCTCGGAAGTGGCGGCGCTGCCTGCGGTTCGCGATGCCCTGGTGGACCGTCAGCGGGCGTTCCGGGTCGCTCCCGGCCTGATCGCCGACGGCCGCGACATGGGCACCGTGATCTTCCCGGATGCGGAACTGAAGATTTTCCTCACGGCCAGTCCGGAGGAGCGCGCCCAGCGGCGATATAAGCAGTTGAAAGATAAAGGGTTGGATGCTAATCTCCGCGACCTTTTCGCGAGCATAGCGGCCCGGGATGCCCGGGACGCCCAGCGCCCCGTGGCGCCGCTGAGGCCTGCCGAAGACGCCCTCACCCTCGACAGCACCAGCGTCGATGCCCAGGGCGTATTGGCAGAAGTGCTGGCGGCAGCACGCGCCCGCGGGCTCGTGAAGGACTGATCAAGCCCCTTCGTGATTGCTGGAGCCAGCAGCGCGATGACGAAGGGTCATTTAATCAACCCGTGTCGGCTGGGACGCGAGGCAACACCGGAAACCATTCCACATGAGCGAAACCTTCGCGGAACTGTTCGAAGAAAGCCTGAAGAGCGTCGAAATGGCCCCTGGCGCCATCGTTACCGGCACCGTGGTCGACATCGATGACGATTGGGTCACCGTCCACGCTGGCCTGAAGTCTGAAGGCGTCATCCCCAAAGCCCAATTCCTCGACGAAAAAGGCAACTTCGACCTCGCTATCGGCGATCAGGTGAAGGTCGCCATGGAGGCCGTCGACGACGGTTTCGGCGAGACCCGCCTGTCTCGTGAAAAGGCGCGCCGCGCCGAGGTCTGGATGGTCCTCGAAGAAGCCTTCGAAGAGCAGAAGAAGATCCCTGGCTTCCTTCAGGGCAAGGTCAAGGGCGGCTTCACCGTCGATGTCGACGGCATCCGCGCCTTCCTTCCTGGTTCGCTGGTGGATATGCGCCCAGTGCGCGATGTGGCCCACCTCGAAGGCAAGGAACTCGAATTCAAGGTCATCAAACTCGACCAGCGTCGCAACAATGTCGTGGTTTCCCGCCGCGCCGTGCTCGAGGAGGAGAATTCCGCCGAGCGCGATGCATTGCTCGAATCGCTGCAGGAAGGCATGGACCTCGAAGGCGTGGTCAAGAACCTCACCGACTATGGTGCCTTCGTGGATCTCGGTGGCGTCGACGGCCTGCTGCACATCACCGACATGGCCTGGCGCCGCATCAAGCACCCCAGCGAAATCGTCGGCGTGGGTGATGAGATCCGCGTCCGCGTACTCAAGTTCGACCGCGAGCGTCAGCGTGTCTCCCTCGGCCTGAAGCAGCTTGGTGAGGATCCCTGGGTCAGCATCAAGGGGCGCTATCCGGAGAACGCCATCGTCAAGGGCCGCGTCACCAACCTCACCGACTACGGCTGCTTTGTCGAGATCGAAGAGGGCGTGGAAGGCTTGGTGCACGTTTCCGAGATGGACTGGACCAACAAGAACATCCATCCGTCCAAGGTCGTCAATGTCGGCGACGAGATCGATGTCATGATCCTCGACATCGATGAGGAGCGGCGTCGGATCTCGCTGGGCATCAAGCAGACCCAGAAGAATCCCTGGGACGTCTTCGCTGGCAGCTTCACCAAGGGCGACCGCATCTCCGGCACCATCAAGTCCATCACCGATTTCGGGATCTTCATCGGCCTCGACGGCGGTATCGATGGTCTGGTTCACCTCTCCGACATCGCCTGGAACGAGCCTGGCGAGTCTGCCGTGCGCAACTTCCAGAAAGGTCAGGAAGTGGCCACCGTAGTGCTGTCCATAGATCCCGAGCGTGAGCGCATTTCGCTCGGCATCAAGCAGCTCGAGGAAGATCCGTTCTCCGATTATACGACCATCAATGATCGTGGCAGCATCGTCACCGGCAGCATCGTCGAAGTGGATGCCAAGGAAGCCCGCATTCAGCTCGCTCCCGAGGTGGAGGGCATTCTCAAGGCCTCCGAGATCTCCGTCGATCGGGTGGAAGATGCCCGCAACGTTCTCAAGGTGGGCGAAGAGATCGAGGTCAAGATCATCTCCGTGGACCGTAAGAATCGGGTCATCAGCCTGTCGGTCAAGGCCAAGGATTTCGAGGACGAGCGCCAAGCGGTTCGCGATCATCGCGAGAAGGAAGAAGCCCCGTCCGCTGCTCCGACCACCATTGGTGATCTGATCCGTAAGGAGATGGATCAGCAGAAGGGCTGACGGTCCTTAAGGGATGGCCCCGGAAATCAGTGAGTTGCGATCAGGTTCTCGATAGCGTTCGGTTGTTGCATACAACTGACTGTGCTAGCTTGAGTTTTCGTAACATGGATTCCGGGGCCTTCTTCATCAGAGTGCTCCAGAGTGCACCAATCGTGGGGATGGTGGCGGGCGCATGACTAAATCGGAGTTGATCGAGCGGATTGCCGAACGCCAGACCCAGCTGTCCGCTAAGGATGTGGAGCTGGCGGTGAAGTCCATGGTCGAGCAGATGGCGCAGACCTTGGCTGGCGGCGACCGCATCGAAATCCGTGGCTTCGGCAGCTTTTCCCTGCATTACCGGGAGCCGAGGCTCGGGCGCAACCCCAAGACCGGAGAGTCCGTAGGCCTCGCCGGTAAGTATGTCCCGCATTTCAAGCCCGGCAAGGAACTGCGTGAACGGGTCAACCTCAGCCTGCAGGGTGCGAGCGAGCTCACAGAGCTCGAAGTTGCGCCAGGTCGGTGCGAAGGCCAGGGATGACGCCCCCCCGCACCGAACCCCTCAAGGCCTGATCCATGGCGGCCCTGCGCTCCCTCCTCTTTCTAATGATCACCCTTCTGGTGCTGCTACTCGGTGTGCTCGTGGGTATCGACAACAGCGATGCGGTGCCGCTGGTCTTTCTTGACTGGACTTCACCGGCCCTGCCGATCTTTGTCTGGGTCTGTCTTGCGATGATGATCGGGTTTCTGCTCGGTATCACCCTGACCGGTATCGGCACCCTGCGCCAGCGCCGTGGGCGCCGCCTGGCCGAGCGTGATCTGGACGCCACCCGACGCGAACTTAAGGCACGGCGTCCGTCCGGTAGCCGTTGAATACTGTGAGTATGGTCCTCGATATCCTTGCGGCTGGCTGGGTGCTGCCGGTTCTGGGACTGCTTGCTCTGCTTCTGCTTGGACGCAGCCTGTTACGTGGTCGCATGGCCCGCCGGCGTGCCCGTAATCCGGTGCGTGGCCTCAACTATCTGCTCAATGAAGCTCCCGATACCGATGTCGACGCGCTGGCGGCGGGTCTTGAAGTCAATGATGCCACTCTCGATGCCCACCTCGCCCTCGGCACCCTGCTGCGGCGGCGGGGTGAGATCGATCGCGCCATTCGCCTTCATCAGGGGCTTTTGGCGGGGCCGCACCTGGGCGTCGAAAGCCGAAGCCGGGTGGAGCTGGAACTGGCCCGGGACTATCTGGCGGCCGGACTCCTCAACCGCGCCGAGAGCCTGCTGCGCCAGCTGATCAAGCAGGGTCATTTGCGGGACGCCGCCCTGGAGCAGATGCTCGAGGTGCATCAGCGTGAGCGCGACTGGCACGCCGCCGCTGATGTGGCGCGGCAACTCGCCGCCCATGACGGCGACGCCGTCACTCGCACCCTGGCCCACTACCTCTGCGAGCTGGCGGAAGAAGCCTGGCAGGCTGGGGATCTCCCTGGCGCCCGGCGGCATCTCGGCGGAGCCCTTGAGGGTGATGCTGATTGCGTGCGCGCGAGCCTGCTCCTTGGGCGGCTGGAGCTGGAGGCGGGGCGTTATCGTGAGGCCATCACTGCGCTGCAGCGGGTGGGTGATCAGGACCCGAGGTTTCTCCCTGAAGTGTTGCCGCAGCTGCTGTCCGCCCACCACGAACTCGGCAGTGATCGCGACCTGTTGCGGTTCCTCGGCGCGAGTCTCGATCGGCATCCCTCCGTGACGCTGGCGTCAGAGCTGGCGCAGCATCATGTCCGCGTCGGTGATCCGGAGCGGGCGCGAAGGCTGCTTGCGTCCGCGCTCAGCCGCCGTCCCACGCTGCGTGGGCTCAAGCTCCTGCTGAGCCATCACCTGCCGCTGTTCGAAGAGCCGGAGGCCGCCGCGCTGGCTGAGCTCGAGAACTACAGCTCGAGGCTGATCGACGCGGTGGATCGCTATCTTTGCGAGGCCTGCGGTTTCAGTGGTCCGGTGCTGCATTGGCAGTGCCCAGGCTGTAAGGCTTGGGGTACGACGGCGCCCCGTGAGGACATTTTCGGCGACTGATCGATGTCGAATTCCCACAGTTCCCGTTGTTTCCAACGCACGACGATCAGGGGCTTTCGCCGTCCTGGCCACGGCCGCGTTGACGCTAGGGTGATGGCTGCATTCCGGGGATCGGGATGCAGGTTCGCAAGAACCTTCCTATCTGTACGCCAATCATGAGGAAACCGTCATGCAGCTACGACACGCACTTTCCAGCCTGGGCCTGGCCCTTGTGCTGACCCTCGGCGGCATCGCCGCGGCTAACGACATGGCACCGGAGCCCACCGTCAATATCAACCAGGCCGATGCGGAGACCCTCGCCCGGGTGCTGCATGGCGTAGGCCTGGCGCGGGCCGAGGCCATCGTCCGTTACCGGGAGTCCAACGGCGGGTTCATGACCGTTGAAGAACTGGCCAACGTCACCGGTATCGGGCTCGCCACCGTGGACCGTAATCATGGGCGCATCCGCATTCGCGATGATGACTGAGTGATCTCAGCTTACCTGGCTGCTGCCGCTTCTCGGGCGCAGCCAGGCTCACCTTCGCCGGGTCTCTCGCCGACGGATCGTCACGAAAAGCCAAGCCCCGCCCGCAGCGTCTGCGACGCCGATTCGTTGCGGAAGCCAGCTTCGCTGCCTTATCCAACAAGGCCCTGTCCAGGGCAGGCCTCGCCTCGTTGCTTGGGCTTGAGCTTGGGGACTTGGGGACTTGGGGACTGGCAGCCGTTTGGGGCGCATGGGCCGTTAGATCCGCGTCCGCAGCCGTGAATCGGTGGAATAGGCGGGCTAAGTGCTTGCTGCCAGCGTTGGGGCAGGGCTGAATGGCACGGTTGTTTCCACGGAATTGCACATGACCGATCCAGCTTCCCCGCCGCCTCGCGAGGCACCCAACATCCTGTTGCTGGCGGCTACGGCCGAACTGGACCGTCGTGAACTGCTCACGCTCGTGGCACAGCACGTCGGCCGGCTGCTGGCCGAACAGCTGCGTCTGGTGGTGCCCCTGGCGTCGTGGCTGCTGGTCTTCCAGTGGCTGGTGCTGCGCCAGGACGTCACCGGTCTGCGCTGGATCCTGCTGGGTCTGGTGGCGGTGGTGGTGGGCCTGATGCTGTTCATGGAGGGGCTCCGGCTCGGACTCATGCCGCTGGGTGAAACCCTCGGTCGAGAGCTGCCGGCGCGCAGCACCCTCGCGCGCGTGCTGGGCGTGACGCTGCTGCTTGGCATTGGTGTCACCTTTGCAGAACCGGCCATCGCAGCCCTGCGGGCTGCGGCCGCGCTCATTGACGTCCAGGAGACGCCCTACCTGTACGCCTTGCTGGAACTCTGGAGAATACCGCTGATCCTGGCAGTGGGCAGCGGTGTTGGGCTGGCCGCACTGCTCGGAACCTTGCGCCTCTTGCGGGGCTGGAGTCTCAAGCCCCTGATTCATCTGGCGCTGCTGCCAACCTTGGTCCTGACTGGGGTATTCGGATTGCATCCGGATCTGCAGCAGATCCTGGGCCTGGCCTGGGATTCCGGCGCCGTCACCACCGGCCCGGTGACCGTGCCCATCGTGCTGGCGCTGGGGGTGGGCGTGGCCAGTGCCGTGGGCACCGGCAACAATCCTCTGGCGGGATTCGGCGTCGTTACCCTGGCTTCCTTGTTCCCGGTACTGGCCGTGCTGCTGCTGGGGCTGGCAGCGGTACTGATGCTCGATCCAGCAGATATTCTGGCTGCGGCCGCCATGGTCGATAACGAAGCCGGATCGACGGCGGCGCAGGGCTGGCTCGCTGCGGTCTTGGCAGAGGTGCTGGCCGCGGTTCAGGCGGTGGTGCCGCTGGTGCTTTTTCTGCTTCTGGTGTTGCTGCTGATGCTGGGCAGTCGCCTACCGCGGCCTGGCGAAATCGCCTACGGCATCACCTTGTGCGTACTCGGCATGGCGCTGTTCAAAGTCGGCGTCGCCACCGGCCTTGCAGCCTTGGGTGAGCAGGTGGGCAGCCTGCTGCCCACGGCATTCGTTGCGGTGCCGGGCGTCGAAGTGGCACCGCTCTATGATCTGCTGCCGGGCATTGCGCTGGTGCTGGCCTTCGGCGCCTTGCTTGGGCTGGGGGCTACGATGGCGGAGCCGGCCCTCAATGCCCTTGGCACGACTGTCGAGGAACTCACCGATGGTGCTTTCCGCAACCGGACGCTGCGGATGGCAGTCTCCATCGGCGTTGCCATCGGCGTGGCGCTGGGCATCGTCAAGCTGCTGTGGCACCTGCCGCTGCCCTGGCTGCTGTTGCCGGGGTACGGTCTGGCGCTGGCATTGACTTGGTTCTCGCGGGAGGAATTCGTCAACGTGGCCTGGGATTCGGCCGGCGTCACGACCGGGCCGATCACCGTGCCCCTGGTGATTGCCATGGGTCTGGGCCTGGGCGGAGCCACAGGCGCGCTGCAGGGTTTCGGAGTACTGGCTCTGGCATCTCTGGGCCCAATCATCAGTGTGCTGACCACCGGGCTCTGGGCGCGCTGGCAGTCCAGCCGACTGCGACCGATGACGCAAAGGGAGGCAGGCAGATTATGACGACCCACGGCTTGATGTATCGGGATGACGTGGTGCTGATCACCGCGGTAGTGCAACGGGGCCTCGGCGACGGTGTGGTGGAGGCTGCCGTCGGTGCCGGGGCCCATGGCGGCACCGTCTGCTATGGCAGTGGTGTGGGCTATCGGGAGCGACTCGGCGTGCTGGGCCTGGCCTTGGATGTGGAGCGAGAGATCGTCTACGTTCTCGTGCAGCGGGAGCTGGAATCGGTGGTGTTCACGGCCATGGCCGCCGCGGAAGGCCTCGATCGACCCGGGCGGGGCATTCTGTTCACCACGCCTGTGGAGCGTCTGGCTGCCTATGGCCACGGTAGTGCCGCCGCTGAGGAGGAGGCATGAGCGATCAGCACCTCATTACGGCCATCTTGCCGGAGGATGTGGATACCCTTGATCTGGCCGCGGTGCTTGAGCGTGACTTTGCCATTAGCGCGACGTTTCGACACAGCGCCCGTGGTGTGGGGCGGACCACTCGCAGGCGTCGGCGGGCGACATTGATTCCGGAACGCCGCAACGTGTTCTACGTCATCGTCGAGGCCGAACGTGCTGAGAGCGTCCTCACTTGGCTGCTGGAGGCTGCAAGGGTGGACCGCTACGGAGGCGGCCTGGTGTTCGAGCGGCGTCTGGGTCAGACGCTATTGGCAGGAGCAGATTGATGCTGCAGAGGGTGCCCGCTGTGACGATACCGAATCCGATGCGGGTGGCTCCGCGCCGGTGATGGTGCTGCGGGTACTGGGACTGCTGGCGCTGGGCTATGCCGTGCTGGTGGCGCTGATGTACTTCGGACAGTCCTCGCTGCTGCATCTGCCCCACGTGCCTGGCCGGACGTTGTTGGCTACGCCTGAGCGCATCGGTCTCCAATACGAGGATGTGAACTTCGTTGCCGCGGATGGCACTCGACTGCACGGCTGGTACCTTCCGGCGGACGGAGCCGACCGGACCCTTCTGTTCCTGCACGGCAATGCCGGTAATATTTCTCATCGGCTGGACTCCCTTCGAATCTTTCATCGTCTGGGTTTGAACGTCTTCATCTTCGATTACCGTGGCTATGGCCAGAGTGAGGGCAGACCGTCGGAGGCTGGCCTGAATGCCGACACGCTGGCGGCATTGCAGTATCTCGAACGTGAGCGAGGCATCATGGCGGCGGAGGTGATCGCCTTTGGTCGGTCGTTAGGCGGGACCCTTGCCGCCTGCCTGGCGTCCCGAGAGGCATTGGCTGGATTGATCCTCGAGTCCACTTTCATCTCAGTTCCCGAGCTGGCCTCTGAGCTCTACCCCTGGCTGCCGGTACGCAGGCTGGCGCGTCTGCAATACGATGCGCTGGCCTGCTTGCAGGATGGTGTGGAGCAGGGGGCGGAAGGACGGCGGGTTCCGGTCCTCGTGGTGCACAGTCGCGACGACGACATCGTGCCGTTCCGCCACGGTCAGGTGCTGGCCGAAGCCGCTGGTGCCGAGCTCCTGGAGTTGCGGGGGGATCACAACCGCGGCTTTCTGCTTTCAGGAGAACACTACACGCGGGGCTTGGCGCGTTTCCTGGCGAGCCTGCCTGGTCCCGATGCGGATGGCGACAGGGCTATCGACTAGGTAGTCGGGACTGGCGTCGACTTCGGCATGGAAGCGCTGTATTTAGTGACGGGGGGGAGCGGTGATGCCAGGCGTTTCATTTCCAATGCAGCCTTGCGGGTCGATTCGGGGATGGCCCGGCCGTGCTTGGCAGGGTTGGTTTCTTCGGCTGTTTGGCTCTGATGTCCCATCAGTTTCGCAACGCGGATGCGATGGCTGCGGGATTCGCCGACTCGTTACTATTTAGAAATGCCGAGTTTCAGCACTTCATGCCGGCCCATTCTGATACCCAGGAGAAATTCGAAGTCCTGGCCAGAGAGTGTTTGAGGGCCGACTCTCGGGCGTAAGGCAATGTCACTTTGAGCTTGTTCTTTTGGCGGTTTAATATCGCCTTGCACTCTGGAATAATAGCGGCCACCCACGGGTCAATATTTTTGTTATTTCCTGAGGTCATGAAATGGACAAGGTCGCGCAACTCCTGAAGAAGCAGGAGGAGTTCGAGAAGGTCAAGCAGGAGCTTGACCAGATGAAGAAGAGTAAGGTGGTTCAGAAGGAACTGGCTTTTCTCCAGGATCTGGAAAGCCTGCTCAAGAAGCACGGCAAAACCATGAACGACCTGCCGAAACCCAGCAAGGGCCGGGCGGTGAAGGGCGTTAAGGCCGCTCCGGTTCAGACTCGCAAGAAGCGCAAGCTCAAGACCTATATCAATCCCCATAACGGTGAAAAGATTCAAACGCGGGGCGGCAATCACAACGTCCTGAAGGCCTGGAAGGCCGAATACGGTTCAGATGAAGTGGAAAGCTGGGTGCGCTAAGCGCCGCCGTCAATTCACCGGCCACGGAAGGCCGGCCTCATCACCCCCCGCCAATTCCGGACATCCAATTCCGGACATCCACAATACTACGGGACAGCCAGGAATATTCTGGACATCCAGGTTCTTGGCCAGTGCACGAGAGTCATTCTCGCGGACGTCACCTGCGGGCGATACGAGGGTTTCAGTTGTCCATACGCTTATTGAAGGTCTTCGAAGTGGCTCGGATTGATCGGTGCATGCGAGGCTGATCAACTCGATGCCGATTGGGAGGAGTGCCGGATGCTTGCGTTGCAGGAGCGGTCTCGGAGCGAGAAATAGCACACCCAGGTTTTAGCCCGCATATCTCACCAATTTACGGCTGCGGATGTCGCTATGCCGGCAAACTCCGTTTTGCGCTGTTGCGAACCATCCGTGGTGCGCACCCTGGAGGCGCACTTCGTGCGACGCGATTCGCTCATGGCGAATCGCTCCGTCCGGGTGATCGAGGTACATTCAGTCCGCCTGCGCGCCCGAACTGTCGCACGCCTTGACTTTAACGCCCGGCATTTCCATGCCCTCGCTTCGTGGATCTGTGAGATATGCGGATGAGTTGAGGAAACGCTGGTTCATCACCGCTTCCTGCGGTCTATGGCTGCAGCTCGCGAAACAATGGTCTAAGCCGTTGTTTCGTCGGGGGTCGAATACAGACATGTGCCGGATTCAGCAGATGCTGAACGATTCAGGACGAATAGTTCGAACATTACAGGACATCCACAAACTTTTTTGGATGTCCGCTCTTTTTGCTCCGTGAGGTCGCGCCAGCATGTGGCCTGGCTCCAGATGTGTCGGTAGATCCGGGGAACTCCGCCGTTTTCTGGGTGTCCAGTTTGAGCTGTGTCGGGAGAGTGACTCCGGCTATGCTGACGGCGTAAACACGCAAGCCTCACAGGGAGTCGACAGATGTCAGCAGTATCTCGAATGGTTATCCGTGCATGGCTGAAGCCTGGCGCTTCTCGCCACGTGCTTGCGCTGGTGACAATGTGGGTCGGCTTGCTGCCGCTGTCTCAGGCACAGGAGGAGAATCACGAGGGCTTCCGCCAGTGCGTGGCTGGGCTGCAGGAGCGTGCCCGCGGGGAGGGCATCTCGCCGGAGACAGTCACCGATGTGCTTGGTGCGGTGCAGTACGTTCCGCGGGTGATCGAGCTCGATCGGCGTCAACCGGAGTTCACGCAGACGTTTACTGATTATTTCGGCCGCCGGGTGACTGAAGATCGGGTTGCGCGTGGCCGCGCGTTGCTCGCAGAGCACAGTGGGCTTTTGCAGCGGGTGCTAGAGGAGACTGGTGTACCACCTCACTACCTGGTGGCCTTTTGGGGCCTTGAGACCAATTTCGGCAGCTATTTCGGCAGTATGCCGGTGCCTAACTCGTTGGCCACTCTGGCCTGTGACCCGCGCCGCAGCGAGTACTTCACCGGTGAGTTGATGGCGGCCTTGCGCATCATCGACGCCGGGGACATTACGCCTGACCGGATGCTCGGGTCATGGGCGGGGGCCATGGGCCACGTGCAGTTCATGCCTTCGGTTTTCCTTCGTTATGCGGTAGATGGCGATGGCAGTGGGCGACGGGATCTCTGGGGCAGCATCCCCGACGCCATGGCCTCAGCCGGAAATTTCCTGCGCGGCATTGGCTGGGAACCTGGCCTCCGATGGGGGCGGGAGGTTCGCCTGCCCGAAGGCTTTGCCTATGAATTGGCTGGTCGCAACCAGAAACACTCCCTGCAAAGCTGGCGCGAGCGCGGAGTGAAGATGGCCGATGGTCAGGCACTGCCAGCCCTGGATCTCCAGGCGTCGCTGCTGGTGCCCTCCGGCCATCAGGGCCCGGCGTTCCTGGTCTATGACAACTTTGAAGTGATCATGCGCTGGAACCGTTCCGAGTTTTTTGCTTTGGCGGTGGGTCACCTTGCCGACCGCATCGGTGGCGCGCCGCCACTGCGGCGTCCGCCTCCGGCGGATGCTCAAGCGCTTGCGCGTGAGGACGTCACGAACATGCAGAACAAGCTGAACCAGATGGGCTTCGACGCCGGTGCGGCTGATGGTATTTTCGGGCCCGCAACCCGGGCGGCCTTGAGTCAGTTCCAGCGCTCGATCGGCGTGGTGGCCGATGGGCATCCCGATGCGGCCTCAATCGAGGCATTGATGGTGGCATCAGCTAGATCGGAGTGAGCAGCCGTCGTTGACGAAGCTATGCCCTGGGGCCAGCGTGGTCGGTATGAAGCTGCTGCGATAACGTTTTTCGTTTATGGCTCAGCATGAGTCATGCGCTCCAATGAGTGCTGTGCGTTCGCTGTTCGACGAGGCGTTATCGAACCATATACGCTTGGGCACTATTTACGCGGCGGCTCCAGTTCTCTCGCCAAGCCTATACCGCGCAGCCAGGACCGCTGATGGCTGCGCGCATGGGCGGTCAGAGCCGCTTGGGAACCGACGGCGGAGCCGAATCGCCTTTGAATGTTGGCGCTGAACTCCAGCCAGTCGGACGGCTGATATTGGGTAAGGGCCAGTGCGGGCGGTGCGGCTGCGTGGATCGCAGCCTTGCCTGGGCGTTGGTACCGGCCCATCCAGTCCACCAAGTCGATATATTGCCGGTTGCTCAGGTCCGGCGCGAAAGTGCCCATAGGACCCGCGAGTGCTCGTAGTGGAGCTTGCGCGTCGCTGACCTCGTTGGTGAGCAGGTTCAGCCTTCGATGGATGCCGGTGTAATGACTGTCTTTGAGCTCATGTGAGATGCCGGCCCGGATCGGGTTCAGGTCGGCGTAGGCCATGCCCGCCAGCATCGCGCGTTCGTCCAGAAGGTTCTGACAGTCGTAGCGCCCTTCCCAGAACCGACCCGTGCAGCCGTCCTCGCGGTTGGCGCGCCGGGCGATGCCTTCGTTCAGGCAGCGCATGAACCAGCTCAGCGAGCCCAGGCGCAGGCGCTTGACCTCCAGTTTCTCCTGATTTCTGACAAGGTTGGCGACTTCGCGCTCGAGCTTTTCGGGATCCTTGGTGGTCCCGGGTATCTGCGTGAGTCGGCACCAGCGGCGGGCGACCTCCAGGTCGTTCCAGGCCTGGGGCAGGACGGGATCGACCACGAGAATCAGGTGGTGGTGATTGCCCATGATGGCCCAGGCGAACAGACTGACCGCGAAGCTTTCGCAGAGATTGAATATCCGGCTTTCGATCCAGTCGCGCCGGTGCACCAGGGTGCCGTCGCTGATGGGGTCGGTGCCGCAGAGCATGGCACCGCGCACGCAGCGCGAGTAGCAGTGGTAGGCCGCGGCGTTATGGGGATCGAAGACATGTGCGCGTGCTGTGGTCATGGGTACAGCATGCGGGGGAGGCCCAACCCGCGGTAGTGATCTGGGCTGAAAACTTTGTGGGATGACGCCCACTGATGCGTCGGCGTTCGCCGATGCTCCGGGGCGGAAATCTCAGATGTCTGCCGTTGAGCTCATCGCGAGTTTTTTGGGTGTCCAGTATTGATGTGGATGTCTGCTTTATGGGGCCCCAGCTGTCCGCCGAGCAATGTTTAGGCTGACCCAAAGGCAAAGGACTCAGAGTTCCGCGCCGTCGGCCAACGTGCGCGGTAGTGTCAGAGTACTTGGGGGGCGTAGGAAATCGGCCATCCTGGGCGCGGGATGATGACAAACCCTTACCGTGTCACCGTTGCTGGCGACCAATCCGGTGACAAGCTGATTTTTGTCGGATTGGCGGGTTGGGGCGTTAATCCTAACCCGCTGTTTCTGATGGCTTTTTTGGCTCCGCCTGCTGGGCTCGAACCAGCGACCCGCTGATTAACAGTCAGCTGCTCTACCAACTGAGCTAAGGCGGAATAGCGTCTCCGCCTGCGGGGGCGGCGACGGGGGCGTAGTTTAAGGCCCGCCCCGGGATTTGCAAGGGCCGTGATGATTTCCGGCCGCGGTCGTTGCAGTCCTGGAATTTACCATTTAATTCAATCGGTTGAATCGATGCCTCAAGGCTTAGGTCGACGTGTTATGCTCCGCCGCCGGCACTTTCCGTCGCCCCATGCAGCATGCGAGGCCGCCGATGCAGGCAGCACAACCCTTCCGAGTCCACGCGAACTTCGATCCCGCAGGCGATCAGCCCGCGGCCATCGAGAAGCTTGTCGGTGGGCTGCGCGATGGCCTGTCGCATCAGACGCTGCTCGGTGTCACTGGATCCGGCAAGACCTACACCATAGCCAAGGTCATCGAGCAGGTGCAACGCCCGACCCTGGTCCTGGCGCCCAACAAGACCCTGGCGGCCCAGCTTTACGGGGAGTTTCGGAGTTTTTTCCCCGACAGCTCCGTCGAATACTTTGTCTCGTATTACGACTACTACCAGCCCGAGGCCTACGTCCCATCGTCGGATACTTATATCGAGAAGGACGCCAGCATCAATGACCACATCGAGCAGATGCGGCTTTCGGCGACCAAGGCCCTGCTCGAAGAGCGCGATAGCATCATCGTGGCCTCGGTATCTGCGATCTATGGCCTCGGTGATCCAGCCTCCTACCTGAAGATGGTGCTGCACCTCGACCGCGGCGACCGCATGGATCAGCGCCAGATCCTAAGGCGGCTGGCGGACATGCAGTACACCCGCAACGACATGGTGTTCCAGCGCGGTACTTATCGCGTCCGCGGCGACGTCATCGACGTGCATCCGGCCGAATCCGAGCACGAGGGCGTGCGGCTCGAGCTGTTCGACGACGAGATCGAGCAGATTTCGCTGTTCGACCCGCTGACCGGCGAGGTGCTGCGCAAGGTGCCGCGCTACACCATCTATCCCAAGACTCACTACGTGACGCCGCGGGAGCGGATCCTGGCCGTGCTGGACGACATCAAGCTCGAACTGGTCGACCGCCTCGAGTGGTTGCGGGAACGGGACAAGCTGGTCGAGGCCCAGCGCCTGGAACAGCGCACCCGCTTCGATCTCGAGATGATTGCTGAGCTCGGCTACTGCTCAGGCATTGAGAACTACTCGCGCTATCTGTCGGGACGGGCCCAAGGTGAGCCGCCGCCGACGTTGTTCGATTATCTGCCGAGCAACGCCTTGCTGGTGATCGACGAGTCCCATGTCACCGTCCCCCAGATCGGGGGCATGTACAAAGGCGACCGTTCCCGCAAGGAAACCCTGGTGGAGTACGGGTTCCGGATGCCGTCGGCCCTGGACAATCGCCCGCTGCGCTTCGACGAATGGGAGCAGCTCTGCCCCCAGGCCATCTTCGTCTCGGCGACCCCCGGCAACTACGAGGCCGAGAAAGCCGGCCAGGTGGTCGAGCAGGTGGTGCGTCCGACGGGGCTCATCGACCCCGCCGTGGAGATCCGCCCGGCGACCAGCCAGGTGGACGATCTGCTTGGGGAGATCAAGCTGGCGGTGGAGGAGGGTGATCGCGTGCTGGTCACTACCCTCACCAAGCGTATGGCGGAGGATCTCACCGAGTTCCTTGATGAGCGTGGCGTGCGGGTGCGCTACCTCCATTCCGATATCGAGACCGTGGAGCGTTACGAGATCATCCGCGACCTGCGCGGTGGCGTATTCGATGTGCTCGTCGGCATCAACCTGCTGCGGGAGGGCCTCGACATGCCCGAGGTGGCGCTGGTGGCCATTCTCGATGCGGACAAGGAGGGCTTTCTGCGTGCCGAGCGCTCCCTGATCCAGACCATCGGGCGGGCAGCCCGCAATCTGCGCGGCCGGGCGATTCTCTACGCGGATCGCATGACCGACTCCATGCGCCGGGCCATCGATGAGACCGATCGTCGCCGCGCCAAGCAGGTGGCCCACAACGAAGCTCACGGTATTACGCCGGCGACCATCCGCAAGGCCATCGGTGATGTCATGGAGGCTGGGCGCAGCGCGCCGGGCACCGCAGCCGGTAAGCGCGGTCAGAAGAAGGTGGCGGATCGTCGGGGCGGGTATGGTCGGGCAGCACCCATCGCCCAGGAACCGGTCGATATCGGCAAGGAAATCGCCCGTCTCGAGGAGCAGATGTTCGAGCATGCCCGCAATCTCGAGTTCGAGCAGGCCGCTGCCCTGCGCGATGAACTCCACAGTCTTCGCGAGCGTCTCCTGCTCGCCAGCTGACCCGACCTTGCTCCTATTAGTGGACATCCAGAAAATATTCTGGGTGTCCAGAAATGTGCTGGGTGTCCAGAAATGCGGGAGTCGTTATTGCTGCCTCCAGGCGGCATCGCTATACTCCCGCTCCTTTCGCGGGTCCAGTGCGTTACGGCTGCTCCCTCGAAAGGCGACCGCAGGCGCGTAGCTCAGTTGGTTAGAGCACCACCTTGACATGGTGGGGGTCGTTGGTTCGAATCCAATCGCGCCTACCAACACTAAAAGGGCCTCCTCACATGGAGGCCCTTTTCTTTGTCAGCGACCTGATCCCGCGTGAGTCAGAATGAAGTGGGTCCGGATCCTAAGCGACTGACCTGTTTGCAATTCGGATGGCCAATTAAGGTGCCAGCAGTGCTTGCCTCCGGCTGGCCCCGGCTCTAGAATCGCTCCACGCGAAGGCGGTCACGTCCCACGCGTCAAGTGTCGCAGCGAGCTCCTACCGTCCGGGGACGGGGAGTCATCGCCGTGATTTTCGTTATCCGGTCGGAGATCGCAACATCAAGCGAGGAAGTCAGGGCCAGACGCAGTCCAAGCGCGCCACCATCAATGACGCCATTGTTGCCACCGAAGTTCGACTGATCGATGTCGAAGGTGAGCAGATCGGCATCGTTCCCACGGCAGAAGCACTCGAGCGAGCGCGAGCCAAGGAACTCGATCTCGTCCTGATGGCTGCCGACGCAGAGCCGCCGGTTTGCCGGATCATGGACTACGGCAAACACGTCTTCGACCTCAAGAAAGAGCGCAATCTGCAGAAGAAGAAGCAGAAGCAGACGCAGCTCAAGGAGATGAAGTTCCGCCCCGGAACTGAGGAGGCGGACTACCAGGTGAAGCTGCGCAACATCCGCCGCTTCCTTGAGGAAGGCGACAAGGCGAAAGTGACCTTGCGTTTTCGCGGTCGCGAGATGCTGCATCAGGATCTG
>SLTB01000139.1 GCA_007130155.1 Pseudomonadales bacterium | reverse complement strand
TGCCATGACCCGTCCTCCCCGCCTGCTTGCCTTGCTGACCGTTGCCGGCCTCACGGCCTGCGGAGGAAACGCAGGGATGGCCGAGGCCTCCGCAGGCGGTATTGCCTGGGAGCCGCCCGTGGAAGTCGCCTCAGGTGACGCCTGGCAGGGCCCCTGGCGGATGAACGAATCCGATTTCCGCTATGTGGACGATCCCAGCGTGGCCGCCAACGACGCCATCGCCGTGGCCTGGGTGGACCAGGCCCGCAAGGACGTCATGCTCACGGTGTTCGAAGCCGACGGTTCACCCCGCTTCGGCGACGGAGCGGTGAACGTGTCCCGCAGCCCTGACGTGTTCTCCTGGCTGCCCCGCGTCGTGTTCGGCGACGACCATGCCGTCTATGTCCTCTGGCAGGAGATCCTGTTCACCGGCGGCTCCCACGGTGGCGAGATCCTGTTCGCCCGCTCCGAGGATGGCGGTCACACGTTCGCGGACCCGGTCAATCTGTCCCAGAGCACCGCCGGCGCAGGCAAAGGGCGGCTCACCACCGAGCACTGGCACAATGGCAGTCTCGATCTCGCCCGCGCCTTCGAGGGCACGTTGTACGCCGCGTGGACCGAGTACGAAGGCGGCTTGTGGGTCGCCGCTTCCACCGACAACGGAAAGCAATTTTCAGCACCGGTGGAAGTGGTGCCGACGGGCAGCGACGCGCCGGCCCGAGGGCCCACCCTTGCGGTGACCGACGAGGGTGTCGTGCTCCTGAGCTGGACCGTCGGCGAGGACCCGACCGCCGACATTCATCTGGCGCGCTCGACCGACCGCGGACAAAGCTTCAGCGACCCGCAGCGGGTTCATGTCAGTCCCGGTCATGCCGACGCGCCGACCCTGGCCGTGGACGGGAACGGCCGTGTCCATCTCGCCTGGAGCTACCGGGACCCGGGCGCACCCCGGCAGGGGCGGATTGCCCTCGCCCACTCCGACGACGACGGCCGCAGCTTCTCGGGCGTGCAGCTGCTCGATCATGGCAACGACGTGCCTCATGGCGCCGCGTTCCCATCGCTCACTGCCGGCGACAGCGGTGTCCACGTGATCGCCGAACGGATTCACGACGCAGGCCAGGGCTTCCAGGGACTGCTGCACGCCTGGGCGGCTGACGACGAGACATTCACCGAACTGCGCAACCTCACCGGCACGGACGAAGCACCAAGTGGCGGGCGGCAGGGTTTGCTCATGCGCAAGCTCGCGCTGCATACGGACGGGCGAATCTTCGCCGTACACAGCACTTTCGAGCAGGGTCGGCGCAGCCGCGTCTACCTGTTGGCAGGCCAGCTCGAGAACGACAGATGACTCCGACGCAGGAAGGTGTCACGGCATCAGCCTCGCCAGTCAGGTCCTGCAGACCCCGCGTTCCGACATCAGTCGCTCTGGCCAGCTCGACTGCCATCGTAGACCAAAGGAAAGTACTTGCCGGTGATCTCTGATCCGGGCACGGGTGCATGCATCAGAACGCGATGGGGACTCTCGGGGTGGTCATCCAACCGGATCCGCGCGCCATCGGGAAAATAGGCGGGAGCCAGGGTCAAACGCGGCTCAGGCGAGCGGTTGGGGCCTGAACCGTGCACCAGCAGCGAGTGGTGGAACGTAACCTGTCCACCCAGCACTTCGAGCGCCCGCTCTCCAGCTCCGCTGCCCCTTTCCGTTGCATAGTCCGCGCGCACCCGATCCAGGTCCGGGTCGAAAAAATGGCTGGCCGCTTCGAGCAGCCCGAAGCGATGAGATCCCATCAGAACGCGCATCGCGCCGTTGGCCTCAGTGGTGTCCTGCAGCACGATGTTTGCCGTGATCATGTTCGTGGTGCTGCTGTCCTGCCAGTAGCTGTAGTCCTGATGGAAGCCCACGTTGTTTTCCGGGTCCGGTTCGCCATCAGCCAAACCCGGCTTAACGATCACCTGATCCTGCCACAGCCGGACGCGGTCCACGCCCATGAGTGACGCAGCGATTGCAGTGATACGCGGGTCCGTCACCATCTTTCGGATGACATCATTGAAGTACCAGGCATACATGAGGGTCTTGACCGCTCGCGGCTTGTCAGCGTTAAGCGGTGGCATGAAGGGATATCCCCCCTCAGGCTCTCGGCCCGAGTGCACCGCAAGAACCGCCTCACGCGCCTTATCGATCTCGTCAGCATCGAAGAGCGGCGGCGCTACCCAGTAGCCAACCTCCCAGTATTCCTCGATCTCCCGCTCATTCGGCAACATGATCACGTCTCCCGGCGACTCCGGATTGAATGGATAGCCCAGGTCCAGCGCCGATGCAATTCACGACCGGACATCCTGCAGCGCAGCCCCAGGGGGCGGCTTGGGCAGGTCAGACCAGGATAACCTCTGCGCAAGGGCCACGCCTGGATGCGCGGCTGGACGATTGACCGCGATTTGATCTGCAACCGGGTGCGGAAGACCCAGTCAGAGTCACGGCTCACCGGTCGGCGCCGATGCCACTCCCAGCGCTGCCCTCGCGCCCGCCTGGCGCGCCTGGGTCTTGGCTTTACGGGCCCGCCAGAGCATCCCGCGCGAGGCCCCAGCTGTCCATGTACTGCAGCGCCGAAGTGGACACGTACAATCCCCAGGCCGGGAGACGGGTGTCGTCCGCCCCGGTCCGTTCGAAGTAGGCACGGGAAAACGCTTTGGCCATTTCATCGCCGGCCGCACATTCGAGTTCCACCCGGGCGCAGGCAACGTCAGCGAGGGGATCGCCGATGGCCGTGTCCTCCCAGTCCAGCACCGCGACCAGGCGACCTTCGTGCCAGAGCAGAACGAACAGCCGCAGCTGCGGCACTGGAGCGCTAGCGGCGTGCAGGTGCGTGAGCAGGGCATGCTCCCGCGCTGCCCGGTCACGGCGATCCGCCTTGCCGTCGATGTTGCAATGGCGGCGAATGACCAGATGCTCGACCGGACCCACAGGCGGGCGCACGGTGACCGCCAGGACTTCAGCGGGCACGCCGCCGGTGAGCCGTTCACAGCCCCTGACCCGGGCACCGGGCAGCAGCCGATCGATCAGTTCCTGGGGATTCAAGGTCATGCGCCCGGCGAACAGCGAACGTCCCGGATGAAGCATTGTCATCGGCCAGACATCATCCAGGCGCTCCGGACATGACATTATCGTGGCGGTGACAGCGCGGCGACACGCCATACGCGCAGTAGAGGACAGGTAGCGCGAACTATGACCACGACAGCAATCCATGCGGGCCGACGATGGCGCCTGAGAACCCATGCGCCGGTGGACTGATATCTGGCAATTCATGGGCCTGCGCGTGATCAATGCCATTGCCCGCAGCGTGCCCGTGAAACACGAGGGGGTCGCCTATGGCGACGCCCCGCGCCACCATCTCGACTGGTATCGGCACCCGACACCGGGTACCCGACCGCTCGTGCTGTTCTTCTATGGCGGCAACTGGCGCAGCGGCCGGCGCCAGGATTACAGGTTTGTGGCGGATACCCTGATGACCCTCGGCTGCGACGTGGCGGTGCCGGACTACCGGCTCTACCCCCACGTCCGATTCGACGACATCCTGCTCGATGCGCGCAGGGCTACGGAAACGGTGCTTGCCCGGATCGATCCGGCGCAACCATTGATCCTGATGGGCCATTCAGCCGGCGCCCAGATCGGCGCATTGCTGACCCTCGATGCCTCGCTGCTTTCCAACCCCGCTCGCATCACGGGCTTCGTGGGGCTGGCCGGCCCCTATGACTTCTACCCTTTCACCGAGGACGACCACTGGGAACTGTTCGGACCCGAACCCGCCTACCCGGCGTCACAACCTGTCAACTTCGTCCGGGCGGACGCGCCGCCGCTGTTCCTGCTGCACGGCGCCGATGACACCCGTGTCCGACGTGGGCACTCCAAGAGCCTGATGCAGAAGCAACAGGCCGCCGGCGGTCACGCCGAGCGCCGGGTCTACCCCGGCCTCGGTCACGTCCACCTCCTGCTTGCATTCTCCCGCCTGCATCGTCGGGACCATCCGGTGGTGCAGGACGTCGCAACGATCATCGAGACGCTCGGGGCGGACCAACGCTCAGGCAGTTAGCGCATCGAAGCCATCGATGCCGCGCGCCTTCTTTTCGAAGCTTGCCAGAGGCAACTGCCCAAAGGTTTCCGCCGTGGCCAGGTGCAGACAGTCCGCAAAGTCGAGGTCGAACTCGCGATACCGATGCAGGGCACGCTCGATCGATGCTTCGTCCTGAAACGTCATCTCCAGAGCCTCGAGCAGCCCAACGAACACCGCGATGACTTTATCCTTGGCAAACCCATAGACCGATCGCAGCATCCACTCCGTCTCGAGAACCACCGATGTGGACATCCAACCGCTTCTCCCGGCTCCGGTCGAGCTGAGCCTCGCTGATCGCCGGCTCGTCCATGCGCAGGTAATTGCGGACCGTATTGCGGGAGACGTTCAACTGCTGACTGATCGCCCAGATGGACAGACCATGCCCCCGGCGTGCATCGCCTTGATCTTGTGAATCACAACCCACGCCTTCGCCACCCGGCCCTTGCCTGCTCTTTGAGGGCCGCGACGGTAGTTCGCTTCGTGGCATCATCGCCACCCCAGGGTGGGTCAAAAGCGTTGGCCACAGGTGGGTCACTTTAGATGGCCATCAACACCCATGATTCACCTTGATCGAGCCGCTTAGCGTGCCCATTCTGAAGCCCTGGAAGCTACTTTTTCGAAAGGAATAGGCTGCTCTGACGGTAGACGGTAGACGGTAGAAGAAGGCTTGCCGAGGACGGACACCGACATCCCCCTGAACAGGAGCGTCTCCGCATGACCAAACGGGAAGGCCTCGGGCCACTCGAGGCTATCAATCAGATCATTCGTGACAACCGCGTCGACGACTATGCCAGCCCGAATCGCGAGCTCGGCATGCAGCCGATTGCCTTCAGCAAAGGCGCCTCCGAGTGGCGCTGGGAGCAACAGCCAGCTGCGACGCTCAATCCCTTCGGTCTGGTGCAGGGTGGTTATCTGGCTGTTTTCATCGACGAGTTGCTTGCCACCGCTGTGGCATCGGTGCTCGGGCAAGGCGAATGGGCCGTCACCGCGGAAACCAAGCTGAGCTATATCCGTGCGGTGAAGCCGTCCGAGGTGCTCGGACAGGGTCGCGTCCTGCGCCGCAGCGCGCACCTTGCCTTCCTCGAGGCAGAGATCCGCACCGAGGATGGCAGGACCGCGGTCTTCGCCACCTCGACCTGGTCCATTGCGGGCAGCGAATAATCACCGCGTGCCGGCACGACACATGGCGTCGGCCGCACCGCTTTATGTCCCGGAAAGGGCCCTACATTGTTCGGTGGGTTCGACCGTTCAACGTCCACAGGGAAGACGGCGTGATGGCGAATACGAGCGTCAGGCTGACTTTCGGTTTCCGCTATCCATCCTGCGTCAGCTTGGCCTCGACGCTACGCACCTTGTCTGCCATGGTCTGCACCCGGTCCGTGCGCGTGCCGAGCTTCATGGTGGTGCTGATGCGTGGCGCCCCCATCTCGTGGACCACCTCATGACAGCGCTTCACTGCCGCCATCACGTCGTCCCAGTCCCCCTCGATGTTGGTGCCATAAGCGTGCATGCTCGAGTTCAGGCCCGCCTCGCGAATCACTCGTTCGCAGGCGGCCACATGCTCAGACACTGAGACACCGACGCCCAGGGGGACGACGCAGAGATCGATGATCACTTTCATGGCTTTTGTCTCTCCTTTCGAGCGCAATCATTCCATCGGCCTTGTTGGCCATTAACCTTCTGCCGCGCTGCTGTCAGCACCGGTTTAAGGTCATCGGCCAGGGGTCGGGGTCAGGCCACCGCAAGGGCCCGATGTGTCTTCGTTCGGCTGCTTAGCGCGCATGCCCTGGTTTGAGCCGGCAGGAGACCCGATCGCATCTACGGCACGTCCACCGGCATGTGAGTGGTGGTGACCTCAGCCAGCAGCCTGTCGCCGTCTCCCCGGACCTCGGTCCGAACGACTGTCACCCGACGGCCGGCGCGGACGATGCGCGCAATGCCCTTGATCGTGCCGCCTTGCTGGTTGGCGAGCATAACCGCGTGGAGGTCGATGCCGACCATGAAGCGCCGGTCACCCGTCTTCTCGAAGTAGGCACGGTTGGCAGCCCCTGTGGATAGGTTGTCTGCCAGGGAGATGATCACGCCGCCATTGATGTTGCCCAAGGGGTTGCAGTGGTGCGGCTCGATGTGAATGACGGCTGATAACGCATTCCCCTCCTGCTCGCCCTCCTCCTGATACCGCTCCATGCCGATGTACTGATCGAAGGTCACGCGCGGCTCCCCTTCCCGGAACAATGATGCAGAGATTGTACGAGTGGATCGCAGCGAGACCCTCGCCTTGCAATGGGCCTTGCAATGGGCCTTGCAATGGGCCAACCAACGGCCGGCACGTAAGATGGCCAGGCTATTCGTTCGCTGGCAGCCGACCTGTCGACTGGCGCTTCTGAAGCTTCGCCAGTTCCCGGAGCAGCGTCTCACCCCAGCGGGCCGTTTCCGCAATAGTCGCCGCGTACAACGCCTCTGCGTACATACGGATCTGTTCGAATCCGGCCTGGACGTCGGGCGTGCCGCTGGAGGCAGACGCCAGATACTCGTACCAGCCGATTCTGGCCTCGGTAATGATTTTCTCGAGTTCAAGCTGCGTGGCGACGAAGCGTATATGTCCTTCCGTGCCGCCAAACAGCGCGTTCGCCCCCAGGCAGCTCGCCGCCGCAGCAAGGAATACGTAACCGTAGGGATGAAGCTCCGCGAACCTCGGCTCGTTCGTCGCCGCCAGCAGCGGGATCAACAGGCCGATGGAACCCAGCGACCAGGCAGCGAATCGAGCGACGCCAGAGATCCAGGCACGGGTCCCGCGGCGCCGGTAATAATAGTCCACCTCAGCGACCGCCAGATCATCGACCGCTCGAAAAAGCCTGTTCAGCGCCTGCGCCGGATCCTCACCCACCCAGTCGATGTCGCCCGTCGCCTCGCGAAAGGCGCGGACCCGCCGCGGATCCTCGGGTCGAAATCGCTGCAGTCCACTTCCCAACATGTCCGCCGTTCTCCAGCTTCAGGGGCCGCTCATTATCGATGCCGTCAGTGTGGTTGATGCTACTCCTGTCCTGTGAGGATGACGCCGGAGTCAGCGCACCATGTCCAAAGATCCGGGTCAGACCAACCTATGCCCAACCTATGCCCAACCTATGCCCAACCCATGCTCAACCCATGCTTCGCGCGCGGGGGGGGGCTCCCCGGTGCCAACCCTAGCCCGGAAATCTCACCAGTATCCCGAGAGCTGGCGAGGTTCGCAGCCGTTCTGGCGCCGCTCTGGACTGAAAGTCGTAGCCGTAGCTACGTGTTGAAGGAAGAGCAAGCCAGGGCGAGCGAGAACCCGCCAGAATCGGGATAGGCCAGCGGCGGAAACAGAGTGTTTTCGTCTGGGCCGTTCAATTAGGTCATAT
>SLTB01000231.1 GCA_007130155.1 Pseudomonadales bacterium | reverse complement strand
GTCCTCACCCTCAGGCTCCATGCCAGCGGGCGTCTCGCGTGCGTGGAGCTTGGGGACAAGCTTGTTGATGGCGCGATAGAGCTCGGAGGAATCGTCGGCCGCACCGGAGATGATCAGGGGCGTACGGGCCTCGTCGATGAGAATCGAGTCCACCTCGTCTACGATGGCGTAATGGAGGTCGCGCTGAACCCGGTCCTCGGGCGTGAACGCCATGTTGTCACGCAGATAATCGAAGCCGAACTCGTTGTTGGTGCCGTAGGTAATGTCGGCCTGGTAGGCCTCGCGCTTTTCCGCAGTCTGCTGACCCGGAACCACCACGCCCACAGTCATGCCAAGGGCTTCGTAGATGGGTTGCATCCAGCCCGCATCACGGCGGGCGAGATAGTCGTTGACCGTGACCAGATGAACGCCGCGGCCCGTGAGCGCGTTGAGATACACTGCCAGCGTCGCCACCAGAGTCTTGCCCTCACCCGTGCGCATCTCGGAGATATTGCCCTCGTGAAGGGCAATACCCCCGAGCAGCTGGGTATCGAAGTGGCGCATCCCAAGCGTTCGCTTGGATGCCTCACGCACCGCAGCAAAGGCTTCAGGAAGGAGGGCATCGAGCGCCTCCCCACCGTCCAGCCGTTCGCGGAATTTCGGCGTGAGCGCAGCGATGTCGGCGTCGGAGAGCGCAGACATCGACTCCTCGAGGGCGTTGACCCGAGACACGATGCGGCCCATGCGCCTGAGTTCACGGCTGTTCTTCGATGGGACAAGCTTGCGAAAGAGGCTGGCGATCATGGTCGGTACGCGGGCCGGCCCTGTTGCGCACAGGCGCCGGCGCGAAGTCTCCTAATGTTGAGTCATGGTGCCCGAACTGCCCGAACTGCGCTCGGCAGACCGCTCAGCCGCTCCGGCGGGCGACATAGCGGGCAGGATCGACGGCTCTGCCGTCCTTGAGCACCTCGAAGTGCACATGGGGCCCGGTGGCGCGGCCCGTCGCGCCCACGGTGGCGATCACATCGCCCTTGCGCACCACATCGCCAACTGCCACCAGATTCTGGCTGGAGTGTGCGTACCGCGTACTGTACCCGTTACCGTGATTGATCTCGACCAGATTGCCGTAAGCGCCACGGCGCCCGGAGAACACCACTACGCCCCCTGCCACCGCGCGCACCTTGCTGCCCTCAGGGGCGGCGAAATCGAGGCCGCCGTGCCAGGCCATCTGGCCGCTGAAGGGATCCACCCTGCGACCGAAGCCGGAGGACTGCCAGCCCTTGTCCACGGGGCGGCCAGTCAGTTTGAGATCAGCGAAGAACTGCCGGTCGTGGATCAGGCCGTTGAGAACTTCGAGCTGCTGCTGGCGGGTGAGAATCTGTTCGGAGAGCTGCTCGACCATGGCCACGAAATCCGGCACCCCTACCGGGACTGGATTCTCGAGTTCCGCTTCATCCGGCCCGCCCAGCGCCGGCGGTTGGCTGAAATCGAACTCGCCCTGGTCCAGATCTGCCACCAGCATCATACGCTTGCCGACAGCTTCCATACGCACCAGACGACCCTGCAGGTCGGCGAAGCGTCGAGTCAGCGCGCCCACCATGCGATCCGATTCGCGCCGGATGGTGGCCAGTTCCTCCTGCTGTTCGTGGAGAGCGGCCCGCCACTGGGCTGCAACGCGCGGATCGACGGCATCGGATTGCCAGGCGTGGAGCCCAACGCCGCAGAGCAGCGCCAGCGCCAGCGCACCACCGCAGCCGCCGAGCAAGGCCCGCATGGTGAACTTAAGCCGCCACTCGCTTCCTTCGCGGGCATCAAGGAGAATCACCGCAAGACGCTCTCGGCGCAGCCAGGTCAGGCACTGGTCGATCTGCTGGCGCCAACGCTTCACGCCTGGAGGCTCCCATGGCGGATCGAACTGATCGCGGCCCGCAAGCCCTTCCCGATCGCATGCAACCCGGAAGATCCGTGCTCGGCCGCGTGGTTCGTCAGGCGGAACGCCTGATCAGAATCGAACGCGACCTGAACAGGCTGTTGCCAGAGGGTCTGCGGCATCATGTCTCCGTTGCTGGTCTGGATACTGGCCATCTTAGTCTGCTCGCCTCGAGTTCCGCTCGCGCCACCCAACTCCGCTTCCAGCAGCGCCTGCTTCAGACGCAACTCACAGAACTGACCGGCGAACCGGTTCAGCGCATCACTGTGGCCGTTCGGCCCCACGCCATCGCATCCCCAAAAAACTCGCCGCTCGAGCCCATCGGAATCCCGGCTGCCGCAGCAGCCCACTTCGCAGAAATGGCTCGCGAGGAATCGGATCCAGAGCTCAAAAAGGCCCTCGAGCGCCTAGCTCGACGCACCCCGTAACAAGACTATGGCAAAGGAATCAGTGTTTTGCCACCCGAACATCGAGGGGGTGGGAAGTTCTGCCCCGAGGCCGGCCAGGGCCCGAAAAAGCAGGACTCGAAGGCTCGTCGTAGTGGCCCAAGGCCGGCTCAGACCGCCAGAGCCGGCCGTGAGCCATAGCTGATGGGCGAAACCTGAGGGTCTTCGAAGGTCACCAACTCGAAGCACTCCGGTTGCGCCAGCAGGGCCTGGCGCAGGGCATGATTGAGCGTATGTCCGGATCGATAGCCACGAAACTCGCCGATCAGGCTGTAGCCGAGCAGATAAAGGTCGCCAATGGCATCGAGGATCTTGTGCTTGACGAACTCGTCTTCATGACGGAGTCCGCCCTCGTTGAGGATGCGCTCGTGATCCACTACCACGGCGTTGTCTAGACTGCCACCGCGGGCCAGATTCATGGCCCGGAGCTTGTCGAAGTCCTGCAGAAAACCGAAGGTGCGCGCCCGCGCCACTTCGCGAACGAACGACGCCGTCGAGAAGTCCACGCTGGCGTAGCGGCTGTGACGGGCCATCACCGGATGTGAATAAACAAGATCGAAGGAGACCTTGAAGCCGTCGAAGGGGAAGAGAGCGGCCCTCGCATCACCGTCAACGACCTCTATGTGACGGCGTATGCGCAGGAAGCGCTTCGGCACCTGCTGCTCTTCGACTCCCGCTGATTGCAACAGGAAAACGAAGGGTGCCGCGCTGCCATCCATGATAGGCACCTCAGGCGCACTGACCTCCACATAAGCGTTGTCTATACCCAGACCGGCAAACGCCGCCATCAAATGCTCGACGGTGGAAATGCGCACACCGTCCCTGACCAGGGTCGTGGCCAGGGTGGTGTCACCCACAAACTCTGCGCGAGCCGGGATCTCCACCACATCCTCGAGATCGGATCGAAAGAACACGATGCCGGTATTGGCTGGAGCGGGACGGAGGCAAAGGAAGACCTTTTCCCCCGTGTGGAGCCCGACTCCGGTGGCTCGAATGACGTTCTTCAATGTTCGTTGTCTGATCATCGTGACCTAGGGTTCCCTGAATTCCGCGCGCAGACTAGCAAAGCCCTCGAAGGCCCACCAATGGAGAGTCCCTTGAGGTTTGTTTCATTACATTTCCGCAGGCGGGACACCGCAGCAGCACGCCCCGCCACTTTCAGTCAGTCCGCCTGCCGTCGCAGGAAGGCCGGGACATCAAGGTAGTCCAGGTCCGCCCGGTCCGCCGGTCGCCGCTGGGTATCCACCGCCGCATTGCTTTGGCTATGCCGCCGACGCATGACCGTGGGTCGGTCGTAATCGACGCTGCCGTCCGGCGCTGTGGTCTGCGGACCGTTGTCGACCACCACCCGCGGTTGATGCCCACCGAGCCCGGTCGCCACCACCGTCACCCGCATCTCGTCGGTCAACTCCGGGTCGATCACCGTACCCACCACCACTGTCGCCGAGTCCGAGGCAAACTGCTCCACCGTCTCGCCAACCTCCGAGAACTCGCCGATGGACATGTTGGGGCCGGCCGTGACGTTGACGAGAATGCCGCGGGCACCGTTGAGATCCACGTCCTCGAGCAGCGGCGAGCGGATCGCAGCCTCGGCCGCCTCCCGTGCCCGATGCTCGCCCGAAGCGCGACCGGTGCCCATCATCGCCATGCCCATCTCCGACATCACCGTACGCACATCGGCAAAGTCGACGTTGATCATGCCGGGACGGATGATGAGATCAGCAATGCCCTGCACCGCACCGAGCAGAACGTCGTTGGCCGCCGCGAAGGCGTCGAGCATGCTGGTCTGCTGTCCGAGCACGGCCAGGAGTTTTTCATTGGGAATGGTGATCAGCGAGTCCACGTGATGCTGAAGTTCGGCGATGCCGCGCTCCGCCGCCGGCATCCGCCGCTCGAAGCGGAACGGCTTGGTGACCACGGCCACCGTAAGAATGTCGAGCTCACGCGCCACTTCGGCAATGACAGGCGCACCACCCGTTCCGGTACCACCGCCCATGCCGGCGGTAATGAACACCATGTCCGCGCCCTCGAGCACCTCGGCAATACGATCGCGATCCTCGAGCGCGGCCTGGCGCCCAATCTCCGGATTGGCTCCCGCACCGAGCCCCTTGGTCATGTTGCCGCCAAGCTGTAGCACGGTACGTGCACTGAGGCTCTTGAGCGCCTGCGCGTCAGTGTTGGCGACGATGAACTCGACGCCCTCCACGTTGCGATTGATCATGTGCTGGACGGCATTGCCGCCACCACCACCGACTCCAATGACCTTGATCACCGCATTTTGCGGCGTGCTATCTACGAGTTCGAACATGTCAGCGTCCTCCACAGACGTTGTAGCGTGTTGGCCCGAGCACTCGTCCTGAGCCTCCGGTATTAACCCTCTGCGGGCATCTGCAGCGGGTTGGCGAAGAAACGACGCGCTTCATCACCCATGCATGGCCGACGCCTTCCTGGCGACAGCCTCATAAATTGTTCTGAAACCATGCCTTCAAGCGATCGACAAAACTCACCTTGGCATCCCGGCGACCGCCGCGATGCCGGTGCTTCTCCTCTTCCATGCGGCCGTATATCAGCAGGCCGACGCCGGTCGAGTAGATGGGATTGCGGACGATATCCGCGAGCCCATTGACGTTGCGGGGCACACCGATGGTCACCGGCTTATGGAAGATCTCCTCGGCAAGATCCACCACGCCCTCGATCTTCGAGGAGCCACCCGTCAGCACGATGCCGGCAGCGATCAGGTCCTCGTAGCCACTGCGGCGCAGCTCCGCCTGCACTAGCGTGAACAACTCGTCATAGCGCGGCTCCACCACTTCGGCGAGCATCTGCCGCGACAGCGACCGAGGAGGTTTGTCACCCACGCCTGGCACCTTTATGGTTTCGTCAGCGCCTGCAAGCTGAGTCAGAGCGCAGGCGTATTTGATCTTGATCTCCTCGGCATGGGGTGTCGGTGTGCGTAGCGCCATGGCAATATCGTTGGTTACCTGATCACCGGCAATGGGAATCACAGCGGTATGACGTATCGCGCCCTCAGTGAACACCGCGATATCGGTGGTACCGCCACCGATATCCACCATGCATACCCCGAGTTCCTTTTCGTCGTCGGTGAGCACCGCGTAGCTCGATGCCAGCTGCTCCAGGATCACGTCCCGCACCTCGAGCCCACATCTGCGAACGCATTTCTCGATGTTCTGGGCCGCATTCACCGCGCAGGTGACCAAGTGCACCTTGGCCTCCAGGCGCACGCCGGACATTCCCAGCGGTTCCTTGACGCCTTCCTGGCTGTCGATCAGGTACTCCTGGGGCACGATGTGCAGCACCTTCTGGTCCGCCGGGATGGCCACAGCCTGGGCGGCGTCGATGACCCGATCCACATCTGACTGCATCACTTCCTTGTCGCGAATGGCGACGATGCCATGAGAGTTGAGGCTGCGGATATGACTACCGGCTATACCCGTATACACGGCATCGATCTGGCAGCCGGCCATGAGCTCGGCTTCCTCCACTGCACGCTGAATCGATTGCACGGTGGATTCGATATTCACCACCACGCCCTTCTTCAGGCCCCGGGAAGGATGTGAACCGAGTCCGATCACCTCGATAGAGCCATCGCTGCCGATCTCGCCGACGATCGCTACCACCTTGGAGGTGCCGATATCGAGACCGACGATGATCTGATTTCCGCTGCTCACCATCGGGTCAGGACCCCTTTGCCAATTGTCGCGCTGCCAGCGCGCGCCCGGCGTCAGCGGAATGCCACGCCACGGCGATGCCGTTGTCATACCGCGCGTCGATGCGCTCAACCTCCTCGAGCCCTTGGGGAAACTGCTGCCGCAGCACCAGGTCGAGACGCTGGAGACGTGCGCCGAGATCGCGATGGCCGAACACCAGCAACGGCCCCTCCCGCAGACGGACTTCAATCCCGCCTTCCGCATTCATATCCAAGGTCTCGATGCGCAAGCCATGAGGCCGCAGGACATCGCCTATGCGTTGAAACATCTGCATGACCCGCTCAGCGCTGCCGTCCGGCCCGGCCAGTCTCGGCAAGGTGTCGAGACTCACCAGTTCCAGGGGCTCGATGATGCGTCCGCGTGCCGACAACAGCGCGTCGGTTCGCCACCGCGCCACGGCTGCCTCGGCGCGGATCTCGACGCGAACAGCGTCCGGCCATGACCGCCACAAGGACACGCTGTCAACCCAGGACTCGCCTTCCAGCAGATCACGCAGCGCAAGCGTATCCAGACTCAGGACACCGGCGGGCAGGAACAGCGATACCAGCTCAGTGGCCCGGGCCCGCTCCGCGGCGGTCAACTCACCCTCCACCCGCACCACCGTGACGGTCCGATCGAGGGCCTGCCAGCCCTGCCACCCCAGGGCGACCACAAGCAGCAGCAGCGTCGTGCCCAGTAGAGAGCGAACGATGCCCTTGCCCATCAGCCACCTCCCTCTCCGCTGCGTATGAGTTCCCGAGCCAGGTTGCCGATGTCACCGGCACCTTGCGTGAGCAGCACATCGCCAGGCTGCAGCAGAGCGCAGAGCAGAACCGGCACCTCATCGACCGCATTGACGAACACGGGATCCAGGGGGCCACGCTGGCGCAGACTGCGCGCCAGGGCTCGCCCGTCTGCACCCGCGACAGGTGCCTCGCCGGCCGCATAGACTTCCAGCAGAAGCAGCAGATCGACCCGGGCGAGCACATGGATGAAGTCGTCGTAGAGATCGCGGGTCCGGCTGTAGCGATGGGGCTGATAGACCATGACAAGGCGCCGCCCCGGCCAGCAGTCCCGTGCCGTGCGGATCACCGCGGCGACCTCCGTCGGATGGTGGCCGTAGTCGTCCACCAGCGTGATCGCGCGACCATGCACAATCATGTCAAGCACCTGGAAGCGTCGCCCGACTCCGGAGTAGGAGCCCAGCCCAGCAACGATGGCCTCATCGTCGATGCCCTCATCGGAGGCCACCGCAATGGCAGCCAGGGCGTTGAGGACGTTGTGCCGACCCGGCAGAGGCATGATCACAGGCAGCGGTTCCCGACCTTCCCGCAGCACGGTGAAGCGGCTGCTGCGACCCTCGGTCTCCACATGCGCGACGCGCACTGCAGCGTCTTCGGAGAAGCCGTAAGTCACCAGCGGCCGGCT
>SLTB01000198.1 GCA_007130155.1 Pseudomonadales bacterium | reverse complement strand
GATCCAGCGCAGATCGCCGGAGATCATCAACGGCCCCGCCGCGGTTTCCCACACTTCGCTGCGCTGCGCCGATTCGGGCTCCTCGTCTTCAGGCTCCAGAGCCACGTGCAGATGATCGTCGGTGGCGAGCATGGCGTCGATCATGGCGATATCCACATGATCGCCCTCGCCGGTCTGCTCGCGCCGGTAGAGTGCCGCAAGCAGACCCACCAGCCCGTGCAGGGACGCATTGGTATCCGCCACCGACAAGGGCAGCTCGGACGCTGGCTGACCCGTGGCCCGCGCCTGCCGATCGATGACGCCCGACTCAGCGTGGATGATGGGAGCATAGGCCGCACGGTGCGACTCCGGGCCACCCTGACCAAACCCCGACACCGACAGCATCACCAGCCGCGGGTTGGAAGCGGACAGCACCTGCCAGCCGATGCCGAGACGGTCCATCACGCCGGGTCGGAAGTTCTCCACCACCACGTCCGCCCGCGCAGCCAGCTCGCGCACCAGGGCAACGCCGTCAGGTTTGGAGAGATCGATGCAGACATCGCGCTTGCCCAGGTTCTGCTGATTGAAGTAGCCGGAAATGCCGGCGATCTTCCTGCCCCAGTAGCGAGTGACATCACCTTCCGGGGGCTCCACCTTCACCACCTCGGCTCCGAGATCTACCAGCAAGCGACTGGCGAACGGTCCGGCCAGAACCCGGGAAAAGTCCAGGACCCTGATGCCCTCCAATGGATATCCCATGCTCCCCTCTCCTTACCCTTGAAAACTCGAAACCATTTGATTGTGACGCGCCTTTGCCGGTCTGACCGCCTGCGGTTGATTCGCACCCGGCGGCGAACATAAAGCCGGATAAGGTCTCGCCTGGCCCAAGGGTATCGCGGCGCGAGGCCCTGCTGACCACTCAGCACTGTATTCAGAACGTCTCACGTATCGTCAAGCCGATAAGAAAGTCGTCCACATCCGGCCCACCTGTCCGCAAGGGTACCGCGACATCGATGTGAAAGAGATTTCTGCCCGAGCCCCGATTGCTGCCGAAACGCAACCCCACCCCGACATTGGTCAACCAGCCGGTGGTGTTGTCGTTGGCATCCCCGGGAAACCAAGCCCGCCCGGTATCCACGAAGACGGCAGCCCCCACCAGCAGTACCCGGAACGGATTGGCAGGAGAAAACCAGCGCTCCTCGAGTCGCAGCAGAACGCTGCGGTCACCGCTTTGGAAGCGGCTCGGATAACCTCTCAGACCGCTGTCACCGCCGAGCAGAAGTTGCCGGTCCTCGGTCAGATTGCGGGTGTAGACCCCTTCGAGGGAGGCGAAGAAGCCGAAGTGATCGTGATGCCGGTAGTGAGTCTCGACAGCCGCCCGGGTCACCAGATTTTCGGCCTCGTCACCCGAGCGAATGGTGGCATCAAGGTCCGTCCTCCAGGCCAGGAACCAGCGCGGCGCCGGCCGATGGGCGTTGCGCAGATCCGCCCGGACCATGACGCGGGAAGCATCCGCCCCGAGCGCCTCGGGCGCGTAGCCCAGCGTCACCCCATAGCGCAGCCCCTGGTAGGTGTCCTGAGGGCGCTGCTGGAAGTCCAGACGCAGCTTCGAGTCGAAGTCATCCTCAATGTATTCATAGCGTACAAAGGGCCAGGTCCGGCGCCTGTCGTCGGCAATCCGCTCTGGCTGCAGCGGTCCGTCGGCAAGATCGAAGCTGAAATCCTCGAACTCAAGGCCGAGGGTCCAGCGTCGGACCACGCCATCCCGCCGCCCGCTCGACGCTGCCACGAAACTGCGCAGGCGGATGTGGCGCTGCTCGAAGCGGGCCACCCGTTCACCGGCCTCGAAAAGCGGCTGATCACGCTGATCGAACAGCAGTTCAGCACCATAGCTCAGGCGATCGTCGAGACTGCGGAAGGGACGCGTCACGTCCAGCAGCAGGCGGCCGCCGTCACTGTGCTTGTTGCCCCGCAGTTCCAGCGCCAGCGGGCCGCCGGCGAGGTAGTCATCCAGAAAGAAGAAGCCAGGCCCGGATCGATCCACGCCATCGGTGTAGAGCACCCCGAGACGCTCGCCACGGCCGAAGAGATTGGTTTCCTGGATGCCCACGGCCACGGCGGTATCGCCCCCGGCTCGATCGAGATCGCCCGTACCCACCAGGGACCAGACGTCACGCGTCACCACCTTGACGTCCACGGAGTCGTTGCAGCGCTGCACAGGCACCACACGGGCGTCGAACAACCAGACTCGCTCACGCAGGATGCGCTCGGTCTCGTTCAAGGCCGTCGCATCGTAGCGCTCCCCGCTTGCGAACTGTAATTGCTCGAGCAGGGCCTGCTCCCGGGTCAGAATGTGGAAGCGGTTGGCGAGCCGGAACAACCAGTTGTCCTCTTCCGGATCGTCGAGATCGAAAATCTGCAGCCGCTCGGTGGTGATGCGCCCGATCCGCAGCTCCCCATCGAGGGCGGGGGCAGCCGTGGCCGGCAGACGATCAAAGATCCCATGGTCGTCCAGGGGCATCTCCGTCAGGGGCACACACTCGGGCTCCGCCCTGGCCCCGAGAGCCAGCAGCAGGGTCATGAACAGCATGAACGAAGACAGTCGGCAGCGCAGGCTGGGCAAGGGCGGGCTCCGGAGCAGTATCGGCGAGCGGGGTGGAAGTCTGACGAAGCCGGCGATTCGATGCCAGCGCAAGGCGTCACTCAATCGTGTAGCCACGGTCGATCCGGCGCAGCACCGGGAAGCTCACGGCCACCAGCAGGGTCAGGATGGCCAGCGCAACGGCACTCACCACCAGGGCCGCTGCAATGCCAAAGCGCTCGGCCAGAAAGCTGATGGGCAGTACGCCCAGCGGCATCAGTCCCCAGATCAGCATGGTCACGCTCATGACCCGCCCCCGCATATCCGAGGAGGCACTGATCTGGATCAGGCTCATGATCAGCGACATGAACATGGAACTGGCGAGACCCACCAGAGCGGCAAGCAGCACCGCGGTCACCAGCTCTCGGCTGACGGCAAACAGGCCGCTGGCCAGCGCCCAGGCCAGAGCCAGACCGAACATAGCCATCCCCTTGTGGCGGGTCTCACCCATCCGTGCCAGCAGCAGCGATCCCAAGATCGCACCAACGCCCATGGCACCCATCAGCCAACCGAGCGCATCGGGTCCGCCGCCAAGGGCATCCGCATTGAAGGCAGGCATGAGGAACTGCAAGGGCATGCCGAAAAGCATGGTGGCGAAGGCCGCCAGCATCAGCGCCCGCAATTGAGGGTCGGCAGCGATATAGCGAAGACCATCGCCCACTTCTGCGGCTACGCCTCCACGCTCACGGTCGCTGGGCAGACCACCATGATCGAGGAACAGGGTGCTGAAAGCAGCGATGCCGTAAAGCGCCGCGATAATGCAGAACACGACGCCGACCCCGAAGGTCGAGCCCGTATCGCCGCCAGCCATGACCGCGATCACCAGACCCGCCGCTGCCGGCCCGAGCACCCGGGACAGGTTCATACTCGCGGCAGACAGGGCCATGGCATTGAAGATGCCTCGCTCGCCGACGATCTCAGGAATGATGGCTTGGCGCGCCGGCATCGCCAGCGCAAGTACAGAACCGTTGAAAAGACCGAAGGCGATGAAGTGCCAGAACTCGATGCGCCCGGTGAGGATGATCATCGCCAGCAGGACCGTGGAGACGCAGTTGGCGCCCTGGGCCAAGACCATGATCGACTTCTTCGCGACACGATCCGCCAGCGCACCGCCGAGCAGTGAGAACACCACTGTCGGCGCCAGAAACGCAATCATGACCCAGGCCAGTTTCACCGCTGATCCGGTCATGGCGTACACCAGCCAGCCCCGGGCCACCACCGACATCTGCATGGCAAAGGTGGCGCCGAGATTGGCCATCCACAACAGGCGATAGTCGCGAATTCTCAGAGCGGCGAACATGCCAGTCGGCAAGGCGCCTTCTGGTGAACTGGTCTGCTTCAGATGTTGCAATGGAATGTTGCCAAGAACATTCGTTCATGCTTTCGCGGGAGGCAAGAATGATGCAATCCCGCAGCCGCAGCACAGCCTCGTGGGAGCCCCCATTGGGCGCGATCAGCGCCATCAGGCGCTGCACCCACCCATCGCCCGCACTGCGGGCTTCCAACAGGATGTGTTGCGCGCCGCTGGATGCTGCCTTGAAAGCAATCTCTCAAAACTCGTTCCATATGAGAGCCTTCGCCAACCCGTCGAACCTTATGGCACAAACCCTGCCCAGGCGCCAAATCCGCAGCGATCCCCGACGGCGTCCACCGCGAAGTCAATGGCGCCGGTTGACGAAGGCCAAAGCTGGGGGCAGGCTGATCTTGAGCCCCTTGTCAGGATGCCCCATGACCAGCTTGCACCAGGCCCTTGCCAGCATCCTCCTGCTCCTGCTGTCCATGCTCATCACAGGGTGCAATGCGCCGGCCCCGCGGCCTACTGCGGAGGACATCACGGATCAGCGTGTCCTGCTGGTGGGATACAGCCCCAACGCCGACGTTCGGCGCATGTTCGAGGACCGGCTTCAGGAAGCCCTGCTCGGCCACGACGTCAACGCCATGCAGAGCCACATCTCCATCCCGTCGTTTGCAGCCCTCGGCCACGCGGCCATTCTGGCCGCCGCCGATGAGAGCGAGGCGGGGCTCATTCTCATGGTGCGCCGTCTCGCCGTGGACGACGACCGCTATGCTGCCGACTTTCCAGAGCAGCCCCAGCGCGGCATGCCTGCCTATCGAACCCTGCAGGACTTTCTTGCCAGCTACGATCACCGTCCACCGACCCCACCCCCACCGGGCCGCCAGGTGGTGGAGGTCTATGGGTACACACGGGACGGGGCCGGGGCCCGCCTGATCTGGAACGGTTTCTCATGGGTGGACTTTGACGGCGATCTCGAAAGCGCCATTGGTGAGACCGCAAAACTCATCGCCAGCAACATGGCCCAGAGCCGCGACGCGGTACGTGCCACACTCGGAGGTGCACCATGAAAAAACAGGATTCTGACCCGGACGGCCTGCGGCTACCCATCAAGCTTGACGCCACATCCAATGGGGAGTTCGTGCCGGTTCCGCTGGATGCCGCCGGCCGCTATGCCAATCGCCTGGCGCGGGAAATGACGGCCGCCGCCGCCCGCCGCAGCGGCCAGACCCGCCGCAAGTTTCTGATCTCCAGCAGCGGCGCTGCGGCCACGCTACTGGCCTTCAATGCGGCCCAGGCCGCCGCCGGGCGCAGCGGTGGCTACTTCGACTTGCCGACGGACGCCGCCTACGACAGCCAACTGGCCAGTTCGATCCTCGACGGCGAGGAGTTCATCTTCGACGTCCAGGGCCACTATGTGGACCCCACCGGAGCCTGGCTGCAGCAGGTCCCGGCTGGCGCTCGCCCCTTTGCATCGCTGCCTCGCGCCGCCGACTGCCCGGTGGAGCCTGAGCGCGCCTACCTCGAATGTCTGGGTCCAGACGCCTTTATCAAGGACGTGTTCATGGACTCTGACACCGATCTCATGGTCCTGTCCTTCGTGCCGTCCCGGTCCGATGCCGAGCCGGTCACCATCGAGGCAGCAGACTCGGTACGGCGAATCGTCGACGAGATGGAGGGCTCCCAGCGCCTGCTGCTGCACGGGCGGGTCAACCCGAACCAGGACGGTGACGTGGCGCAGATGGACGAACTCGCCGAGCGCTGGGGCGTGTCCGCCTGGAAGACCTACACCCAGTGGGGACCGGACGGGCGGGGATTCTGGATGGACGACGAGGACACAGGCATACCCTTCGTCGAAAAGGCCCGTGAACTCGACGTCAAGGTTATCTGCATTCACAAGGGCCTGCCCTTCGGTCCGCGCTCCTACGAACACAGCCAGTGCCAGGACATCGGCCGCATCGCCCGACGCTATCCGGACATGACCTTCATTGTCTACCACTCAGGCTTTGTGGCCGACCACCCCGAGCGTGCCTTCGCTGCGGGCGCAGGCACGGACGGGATCGACACCCTGATCCAATCGATGATCGACAATGACATCGGCCCGGGCAGCAATGTCTATGCGGAACTCGGCAGCACCTGGCGCTTTCTCATGCGCGACCCGGACAGTGCCGCCCACGCCATGGGCAAGCTGCTGAAGTACGTGGGCGAGGACAACGTGCTGTGGGGTACGGATTCGATCTGGTACGGCTCACCCCAGGATCAGATCCAGGCCTTCCGCAGCTTCCAGATCTCCAAGGAACTGCAGGAGCGCTACGGCTATCCAGCCATCACGCCTGAGACCCGCGCCAAGGTCTTCGGCCTCAACGCCGTGAAACCCTATCGCATCAGCGCCGAGGAACTGAAGCGCCACACCCGCAGTGACGCCATGGCCATGCGAAGAGGGGCCTATCAGGAACGTCCGGATCCCCACTTCGCGACCTACGGCCCCAAGACCCGCCGAGAGTTCTTCAATCTGCTGCGTCACGGGGACATTTGAATCAGGAGCCCTTTGCCACCATGGATACCATCTTCGGCAAGATCATCCGGCGCGAGATACCGGCAGACATCGTTCATGAAGACGACCATGTGATCGCCTTCAAGGATGTGAATCCCCAGGCGCCGGTGCATCTGCTGATCATCCCGAAGCATGAGGATATTCCGACCCTCAATGATGCAGGCGTTGGCCACCAGGCATTGCTCGGACACATGATGCTCACCGCGAGCAAACTCGCGGTGGAGCATGGCATTGCCGAGTCGGGGTACCGGCTGATCATGAACTGCAACAAGGAGGGGGGGCAGACGGTCTATCACCTGCATCTACACCTCGTCGGCGGCCGCCAAATGAAGGGTTTTTGATAGCGCGGTCTTTTTCGCGGCTGGCGGCGTTGCATGGCTTCTCGTGGGAGCGCGCAGTGCGGGCTCACACGGGGACAGCGTCAGCGTCAGCACTCGGCCCTTCGAACGAAGAGCTGGGTGGATATGCGAGCCGTTCATGCCCACATGCGCCATCGGCGTGCACGAGCGCAGCGCTTCAGTCTAGAATCAGCGCCTCATCACACCGCGGTGCCGCCTCTATGGAGGTGGATAATCGGGAAGTCGGTCCAATGCCGACGCTGCCCCCGCAACGGTAGGCGAGTCAGGTTCGATCAGCAGCCACTGCTCTCGAAACAGCGGGATCTCCCGCTGATCGGAGTGGGAAGGCATCGAATCCGGAACGTGCATACGTTCCCGCTCGCGAGCCCGGAGACCGGCCCGGTGTGTTACCCCAAGCGCGCGGCGGGCGGCGCTGTGGATGTTAGGGGTACGCCCCGTGTCCAGCCGAACCCGCGCGCCCGAATGGGCCAGTGCGGGGGGCGCCGGCTCGGAGCTGCAGCATGTTTCATTCCCGATCTCTCCATCTGCTCCTTGCAGTCGTCTTCACCCTGACTTCGTTTCAGACCGCCACCGCCGGCGACACCCATGCCGAGCCCAAGCCCGGCATCGACACCCTGATCGTGCTCGGAAGCCGCACGCCCCTCACTCCCAATGAGCTGCCAGGGGCCGCCCAAATCATTT
>SLTB01000251.1 GCA_007130155.1 Pseudomonadales bacterium | reverse complement strand
GCCGCCCGCACTCTTCCGGCACCTCCCCCTTTCCGTTGATGGCCCGTGCAACGGCGGCTGAGCCGTTCCGGTTCGGCTTACCTGCGTGCATCGATACCTCGAAATCATGGCCTCTCCCTGACCTTATTGGGGTGCTGGGTTGGGATGCTCGGGCGCTTTGCGTCAAGAAGTCCCACTGTGGCTGACATCGGTCTAAGGATGGACCTGAAAGAGCATGCGGCACTGTCCTCAACCTTGACCTGACCGCCACGGCTTCTGTCTACGGCGCAGGGGTCGGTATACTTACCGGCTTGTCATCATCCTCAGCCCAGGACGACTGCTGGAGGCCGACCTTGACTGTTCAGCGCACCTTCTCCTTGTGCTCCGCCCTCGGGTCCCTGTGCTCCGCTATCGGCGTGATGACCTTGCTTGCCGGCTGTGCCACTGGCCCCACACCGCAACCGGCCGTCGACCGGGCTGAAGTTGTTGAGCGGTGGCAATCGGGGAACCTGATTTTCGAAGATATCCCGCCGGTATCGGCAGCCATCGAGGCCCGATTGGCCCAGTATCTCGAGGTTCGCAGTGCGGGCTTCCAGGGTTGGCTGCCGGGAGGCGAGGTGCTGATCAGCACGCGCTTCGGCGAGACGGCCCAAATCCACCGGGTAGCCAGGCCAGGTGGCGCACGACAACAGATCACCTTCTTTCCGGAGCCGATTACCGGCGCCTTGGCTTCTCCGGACGACCAACGCCCCGGTTTTCTCTATCTGCGGGATGCCGGGGGCTCGGAGTTCTGGCAACTCTACTTTTTCGATCTGGCCAGCGGCCGCTCCAACATGCTCAGTGATGGCAGCTCCCGCAATTCGTCGCCGGTCTGGGACCGGCAGGGTCGACAGATCGCCTGGTCGTCGACGCTGCGCAACGGGCGCGATACGGACATCTGGTTGCGTACGCTGGATGGCGAAGCGCGGCCGGTGGTCACCGCCGGCGGCACCTGGTTTACCCAGGACTTTTCGGCAAGGGGTGAACGCCTGCTGGTGACCCGCTATGTGTCCCGTTCTGATGTCCAGCCCCACTTGGTCGACTTGGCGACCGGCGCGCTCACGCCACTGCTGCCGGATGGCATGGTCGCCAACGTCACGCGGCTGCGGTTTGGGCCCAACGACAGCATCTACTTCAGTGCCGACCTCGGCGGTGAGTTCGTTCGTCTCTACCGCCTGGCCGAAGCCGGTGCCGAGCCTGAAGCCGTCACCGGCGCCGTGGATCATGACCTCGAGCAGTTCGAGATGTCCCGGGATGGGCGTTACCTGGCGTTCAGCTTGAACGAGAACACCGTAAGCCGGCTCTACGTCCGTCGCCTCAGCGACAACAGTTTCGTCGCCTTGCCCGGTCTGCCCGTTGGGATCATCTCGGGTCTCGAGTTCAGCAGCGAGGGTGATCGGATCGGCTTTACTTTGAACACGGCCACCTCACCCGGAGATGTGCACAGCATCGACCTCCGTGGACGAACCCTGACGCGCTGGACCCGCAGCGAGGTGGGTGGTCTCGACACAGCCAGCTTCGTGACACCGGAGCACTTCATGTTCCCCACCTTCGATACGCCGGATGGTCGACAGGCGGCGACAGATGAGGAACGGCGGATGATCCCGGCCTTCGTCTATTGGCCGGCAGGTCCGGGTCCCCATCCAGTCGTGGTCCAGATTCACGGTGGCCCGGAGGCTCAGGCGCGGCCCGGGTTCTCGTCCAATCATCAGTTCTGGGTCAACGAACTCGGCTTTGCCGTCGTGGTGCCGAATGTCCGTGGCTCCACCGGCTACGGTCGCAGTTTCCACCAGCTCGACAACGGCGTGCTGCGCGAGGATTCGGTGCGGGACATCGGGGCCTTGCTGGACTGGATCGCGGACCAGCCCGGGCTCGATGCGCGTCGGGTAGCCACCTTCGGCGGATCCTACGGTGGCTACATGGTGCTCGCCTCCCACATGCACTTTGCCGATCGCCTGGCGGCTGGAGTGAATGTGGTGGGCATATCCAACTTCGTCACTTTCCTGGAGAACACTCAGGACTATCGACGTCACCTGCGGCGCGAGGAATACGGCGACGAGCGGGATGCCGCCATGCGTGCCCATCTCGAGCGGATCTCGCCGCTGAACAACATCGAACGCATGACCCGACCTCTGCTGATCGTGCAGGGTGCCAACGATCCCCGGGTGCCCCGGAGCGAGGCCGACCAGTTGGTGGCCGCATTGCGGGCCCAGGGCCAGCCCGCGCCCTATCTGCTTGCGCTTGATGAGGGCCATGGTTTCCGCAAGCGCAGCAACCGTGACGCCTATCTGGCAGTGGCTGCCGAGTTCCTGCAGCGTCATCTCGTCGGGGATTGAGCGCTTCCCTGTGGGAGCCCGCAGTGCGGGCGATGGGCCCCTGCCGCGCCTGTCGGGTCGGGCTTGATGGCCCCCCAATAGGGCCTGCCACCAAGCAATGCCGCGCCGATCGCCTGTTGATTCCGCAGCAGCGTGAACGAAGGTTCCAGGCAAACTCCTACAATGGGGGCGCCGCGCCCGCCCAGGCTGTATTCTGTCTTCCGATCCAAGGGAGAGGAGGAGGGGGCGCCATGCTCAATAAATTCGACGACTACCCGATTCATCAGACCGCGGAGCCGCTCGCCTACCCGGCCACTAGCGACCGCAACGTCTACGACCGGACCTGGTTCAACGGTTATGCGTCCGACGGTTCGTACTACTTCGGCGTCGGCATGGCCATCTATCCGCATCGAGGTATTCTCGACGGCGCTTTCAGCGTGGTGGAGCCGAACGGTCGCCAGCATTGCTTCTATGGATCCCGGCGTGCCCCCGCGGAACGCAGTGACATGAAGGTGGGCCCTTTCCGCATCGAGGTCATCACACCCATGCGTCGGGCTCGCGTGGTCCTTGAAGACAATCCCAGCGGCATCACCTGTGATCTCACCTTCTCCGCCCGCACGGCGGCGATCCAGGAAAAGCATCAAACCCTTTGGAGCGGGACCCGTCGGATCATGGACGCCACCCGCTTTGATCAGTTTGGCCGCTGGACTGGCTGGATCAAGCATCCTGATGGCGACATCGAGGTGGACGAGAGGGTCTGTCTCGGCACCAAGGATCGCTCCTGGGGCCTGCGCGGCGTCGGTGAGCCGGATGCCGGTGGGGCACCCACGCGACCCCATGGCATCTTCTTTCTCTGGGCGCCGCTGATCTGGGACAAGCATATTTCTCACGCCATCTTCTTCGACGGACCTCACGGTGAGGCCCTGGTTAGAGAAGGGCTTGAGGCGCCGCTGTACCCCAGCGAGTCGGCGATCCCGCCGGGATCGGAGGATGGCCTTTGCTCCCGCATGGCGGATGCCCGTCACCGGGTCGAGTACCATCCTGGGACGCGTCTGGCGAAGTCGGCTGAAATTGACCTCATCGACATCCATGGCAAGACCCGGACCATCGAGCTGGAACCCATCCTGAAGTTCCAGATGAAGGGCCTCGGCTACCTGCATCCGGAATGGGGGCAGGGCATGTGGAAGGGTGAGCTCGAAATCGGAGGTGAAAGCTTCGATCCCCGCCAGGTGGACAATCTCGCCCGCGAAAATCTGCACGTGCAGCAGGTGGTGCGTGCCCGCGACGGCAGCAGCGAGGGTATCGGCGTGCTCGAGCAGATCTGCATCGGGCCCTACGCACCGGCGGGATTCACGGATTTCTTTGACGGCGCCAAGCACTGAGGCCATTCCTGCCATGACTGAAAGCAACGACCTGATTCGATACGAAAGCCATGACACGGGCGTGGCCCGCATTGTCCTCAACCGGGGCGATGTGGGTAATGCTCAGAACAAGGCGCTGATCTACGCGCTCAATGATGCCTTCGACCGGGCTGCTCACGACGATGCCGTAAGGGTCATCATCCTCGCAGCCGAGGGCAAGCACTTCTCTACCGGTCACGACATGCGCGATCGCAGCCCGGTGACTGACTTCGAACCCATCGGTAACTGGGGCGGCTTCGGTCTGCCCGGGGCGGAAGGTCACATGGCCTTCGAACACGAGCTCTACCTGGGCATGTGCTGGCGCTGGCGCAATCTGCCCAAGCCCACCATTGCCGAGGTTCAGGGCAAGGTGATTGCCGCCGGATTGATGCTGATGTGGGTCTGCGACCTGGTGGTTGCGGCCGATAACGCCAGTTTCTCCGATCCGGTCGTAGCCTTCGGCGTCAACGGGGTGGAGTACTTTGCCCATCCCTGGGAGGTGGGGGTACGCAAGGCGAAGGAGATGCTTTTCACCGGTGAGTCCATCAGTGCCGAGGAAGGCCGGACCCTGGGCATGGTCAATCGGGTCGTGCCCTTGGCGGAACTGCCCACGCATACGCTGGAGCTAGCCGAGCATATCGCTCAGCGCCCGAGTATCGGTCTGAAGCTCGCTAAGCAGTCCGTGAACCAGATGCAGGACGCCCAGGGCATCTGGACGGCACTGCAGGCGGCCATGTCCCTGCAGCAGCTGGGTCATGCCCATAACCGTATTGTGCACGGCTATGCGGCGGACCCGGCCGGTGCCAAGGTCATCCGGGAACAGGCCAAGAAGGCTGTTTGACGGTTCTGCTTTGCCATGAGCTTGGCTGAGCTGGGTACCGTGGCTCGTTGGCGCTATGCGCTGAAGCCGGCGAGTTGGCCCAAGCTCCTGGTCCCTGCGCTGCTCGGTCAGGTGCTCGGCATGCTCGCGGCAGGCAGGGTGTCCTGGCCCGCGTTGGTGCTGGGCACCGTTTTCACCCTGCTGATTGGCACGTTCATCGTGCTCATCAATGACTGGGGTGATCGTGAAGTCGATGCCATCAAGCGGCGCATGTTCCCCGATGGTTGCTCACCCAAGACCATCCCGGACGGCATCCTGCCGGCGCGGGCGCTGCTGCTGGTCGGCGGTTTGGCCGGCCTCGGATCGGTGTTGGTGGCGTATCTGCTCGGCGCTTGGATCGACCGACCCTGGCTGGGTTGGATTGGGGTGACCTGCGTGCTCACATTCGTGGCCTATAGTCTGCCTCCGGTGGCCTTGAATTACCGGGGTGGCGGTGAGGCTCTGGAAGCGCTCGGCGTCGGCTTGCTGCTGCCGCTGTTCCACAGCCACGCTCAGGCAGGCGTGTTCTGGGCGCCCGAGTGGTGGGTGCTGGTCGGCTTTATTGCCTTGGCGCTGGCCAGCGCTCTGGCCAGCGGCCTCTCCGACGAAGTCAGCGATCGTGCAGGAGGCAAGCGCACCCTGGCGACTGCGGCGGGTAACGCCGTGACCCGAAGGGCCACAGAAACCCTGGTCCTGCTGGGTGCCGCATGCTGGCTGCTTGCGGGCTTGTGGATGCCGGCGATCGCTCTGTGGGCTATGGTGCCCGCGGTACTGGCTTTACTGGGATGCTTTGCTGGCATGTTGCGCATCAGTCCACGAGCGGTCACGGGAGCTTTCCCGGCTCAGGGTGAATACAAGCAGTGGTTGCACCGGGCCATATGGTCCGCCGCCCTGCTGCTTGCCACCGGACTGGCGTTGGCTGGAATCGGAGCAGAACCATGACAGGCCGTCCCGCCGTTGAATGGGTGCAGGCCATGCGGGCCCTCGACGCCGAGCTGGAAGCCGGCATTGGCGTGCCCGCTTCGCTGGCTCCCGGCCGCCCCCGGGCCCAATCGCTGTTATCCATCGCCACGGAATTGGTGGGCCAGCGCGAGGCGGCATGGCAGGACGCCTTCGTGGAGGCCACGACAAGCGTCCTGCGCTCACTGCTGGAACACTTTCCGGGCAATCTTTACTGGGATCTGGATTTTCTGCTGGCAGCGCTGATCGAGGAAGCCGGGCGGCCGGATGATCTGCGTGCGGGGGCGGCGACGGTGGCGCGGTTGCAGGAACTGTTCGGCTGTCACTCGGTGATCGCTTTTCGTTATCTGCATGACTTGACTTATGGCTTCGATTGGGCGCGCTGGGTGGCACGAAAACCGGCTGAGCGTGCCGGGGTGGGTCCCTTCTCTGCTACCTTCCTCGCCCACGTCGAGCGTCGTGGCCAGGAGATCACCGCTGCCATCGCTGCAGGCGATGTGCGCTTTCCGCGACTGCCACGAGGCGAGTTCCGCAACCCGTTTCCGTTCTCGCGTACACCTCGGCACGAGGCCCGTTTGCTGATGGATCTTGCCGGCCGGGACCTGATTCCGGTGTATGCCTGGTGCACCACGGCGCGTCCCCGCTTCGATCTGCCCTTCGCAGAGTTACGGGAAGAGCGTGCCCGGGCCCTCGGTCTGCCACCGGGACCCAGGCCCGCCTGATGCCCATCATGCTGCGTGCCTGGCTGCAGGCATCGCGTCTGCCATCCCAGGCCTATCTGTTCCTGCCGCTGCTGCTCGGCCAAGTGCTGGCCTGGCGCGTCACCGGTGAGTGGAGTTGGCTGGTCTTTTTGCTGGTGCATACCTTCGGCGTGTTCGATCAGCTTTATATCGTGTATGCCAACGACGTTGCCGATGAGGACACCGATCGCGATAACGCCACGGCGACCCTCTACTCAGGCGGATCGAGGGTGCTCGTGGAAGGTGTGCTGTCGTCAGCAGTGTTGTTGCAGGCGGCATGGCTCATGGCGGGCTTGGCGCTGGCGAGCACGGCGTTGATCGGCCTGCTCGCCGGCCACTGGCTGCCGCTGCCCCTGGCGATGCTCGGCATAGCCCTGCTTTGGGCCTACAGTTTCCCGCCCCTGCGCCTCTCCTATCGGGGCGGCGGCGAGCTGCTGCAGACGCTGGGGCTGGGGGGCGTGTTGCCACTGCTGGCGTTCGCGGCCCAGGCCGGAGATCTGGTCGGCTTTCCCTGGCTGCTGTTCGCCGTCCTGCTGCCGCTTAATCTGGCCACCGCCATCGCCACAGCGCTTCCGGATGCCCCCTCGGATGCCCGCGCCAACAAGCGCACGCTGGTGGTCATCCATGGTCCGGGTCCGGCTCGACGCTTCATACTCGTGCTGGCTGGCGGCGCCCTGCTGTTACACCTGCTGTTTGTTCACGACGCGCTGGCCATGGCGTCCCTGCCGCTGTGGTGGGTGCTCGCCCTTCCAGGCATGGCGCTGATGATCGCCACGGCGCTGCACCAGCGTGCGGATCCGGGAACCCGGATGCTGAGCCTGTTCCTGTTCCTGGTGATTCTCGTGAACGTGGCCTACGTGGCGGGACTGGCATGGCTGTTGCTCCGACTCTGACTCGGGTTCTATCCCACCAACGGGCTTGGCGCTTTTGGCAAAGTAAGGGTTGAACGCCACGCGGCGTTGACAACGCTATGAGAGGTCCGGGCGCTGTCGCGCCTGCGGGAGGTTAGAGGGCAGGATGTCGACACGGCCTTCGTGCGGGATGCCCTTGGCCACATGGTGGGTGCCGATGAAGGGCGCATCGAGGTGTGGGATCGACTTGTGGGTCAGGCGTGAGGCGTTAGCCCGCATATCTCACCGATACGCGAAGCGAGGGCGCGGAGATGCCGGTAAAGACAAGGCGCGCGACAGTTCGGGCGCGCAGGCGTACTCGACAGT
>SLTB01000184.1 GCA_007130155.1 Pseudomonadales bacterium | reverse complement strand
GGCTGAGGAGACGATCAGCTTCATCAGGCTGCGTTCCTCGGCCCCGGTCATGGTGTGCTTCATGGGACGGAACTGCGATTCGAACACCTTGATATGACCGTAGCGTTGCCGAGCTTCGGCTTCGGTGGGCCCCACCGTGCCAATGTTGGGTTGGCAGAACACCGCCGTGGGGATGGCATCATAATCCATCTTCACCGGTTCTCCGCGGAACAGGGCCTTGGCCACGGCCATACCTTCGGCAATCGCTACCGGAGTGAGCTGGAAGCGGTCGATGACATCTCCGAGCGCCAGAATGTTCGGCACTGACGTGCGGAAAGCAGCATCCACGCGGATCGCCCCTCTCTCATCGAGTTCCACCCCTGCGGCATCCAGACCGAGACCCTCCACCAGGGGGCGTCTTCCTGTCGCATACAATACCAAGCCGGTATCAAGAGTGCTCGCTTCCTTGCCTTTCAAATGCAAACGCCGCTGGCCGTTCTCGAGTTCCTCGATTCGCGTGACATCGGTGTCGAACTTTAGCTTGACGCCTTTCTTGCGGATCTCGTCGGCCACGAAACTGCGGATGCCCTGGTCAAAACCGCGCAGAAACAGACTGCCTCGATAGATCAGCGTGGTTTCGACGCCGAGGCCGGCGAGAATGCCGGCAAACTCCACGGCTATGTAACCACCACCCACCACCACCGCCTGCTTCGGCAGGCCGTTGAGGTGGAACATCTCATTGGAGGTCACGACCAGCTCGGAACCGGGAAATTCCGGCACGAAGGGCCAGCTTCCAGTGGCGATGAGGATGTGGCGAGCGCGGACGGTGGTGGCGCCGATGCCAACGGTCTGGGCGTCAAGCAACCGCGCCCTGCCGTCGTACAGGGTGACGCCGGCCGCCTCGAGCAGGCCACCGTAGATGCCGTTCAGGCGCTTGATCTCGGCATCCTTGTTGTCGCGCAATCGTTGCCAGTCGAAGCCCGGTGTTACCGGATCGAAGCCGTAGCCCTGGGCATCGTGAAAATCTTCCCGGTAATGGGAAGCGTAGACGAAGAGTTTCTTCGGTACGCAGCCCACATTGACACAGGTGCCACCAAGATAGCGTTCCTCGGCAATGCCGACCCGGGCGCCGTAGCTTGCGGCCATCCGACTGGCGCGAACACCGCCCGAGCCAGCTCCGATCACGAACAGGTCATAGTCGAACTCAGTCACGCGGACCTCCTGAAACGGGATGATTCGGGCGCGACAGGCCTCGCTCGAGGCCGATCAGGGCTCTCCATCTGTTTGACGGCCAACGTGATCGAGCAGCCGCGTGAACACGACCCGATGTGCTCGTTGTCAGTCATAGACCAGCACGGCCCGGCCCTGCACCCGTCCCGCCTTGAGCTCGCCGAGAATGGACTCTACGTCAGCGGCCGGACGACGATCGACGCGAATGGGCGCAACCTGCCCTTCCCGCACCAGGGTCATGAGTTCCGTCATGTCCTTAAGACTGCCCACGTAGTTGCCCTCGATGATGCGCGCCATCATTGGGAAGAAGGGCAGAGGAAACGAGAGCTGACCGCCATACAGTCCCACCACTACGAGCTTGCCGCCCTTGCGCAGGATCGACAGGCTGAAGTTGGCGGAGGGCTCCGAGCCGACGAAATCCAGGGCCGCGACGGCGCCACCGTCGGTCAGGGCCTTGATTTCTTTGGCCGCATCGGCGTCCTTGGAGTTGATGACATGGGCAGCACCGGCAGCCTTGGCGGCTTCGAGTTTGGCGTCATCGATATCGACCACGATGGGTGCCAGGCCAAAGGCCGCGCGACCGATCTGCAACGCCATCTGGCCGAGCCCGCCGGCGCCGACAATGACGACGCTATCCCCGGCAGCGAGCTCGCCCACCCGCTTCAGTGCACTGTAGGCGGTGAGTCCGGAGCAGGCATAGGTGGCGGCCAGGGCCGGATCCGCCGACCCGAAATCGAACAGGTAGCGTGCATTGGGAACCAGCACGTGATCACCGAAGCCGCCCCCTTTCTGGATGCCCAGCACGCTTGGCACCATGCACAGGTGCTCGTCGCCACGCAGACAGGTGCTGCAGGCCCCGCAGCCGATCCAGGGATAGACCACCCGCAGATCGCCCACGGCGACACCCTCGGCATCCGGCCCGAGTGCGACCACTTCGCCCATGATCTCGTGGCCCAGGGTCATGCCGGGTTGGCCCACCGGCAGCTTGCGATCGCCGCCGAGATCGAATGCACCGTCATGCAGATGTACATCCGAATGGCAGACACCGCAGGCCCGGGTGCGTAGCAGGATCTCGCTGCCTGCGGGTTCCGGGGTCGCGCTCTCGATCAATTCGAGGGGCGTCCCGGCCCCAGTGGTCTGGTATTGCTTCATGGCTGACTCCGTAGCGATGGTCCCGCATTGGGGGTGGCGACCGGGAAGGCTAAAGCCTTCGCTGCGCTTTGCAAGATGGAGTTTGAGCAAGTGCCGGCTGTGCCCAGGGACGCCTGTGGGTTAGCCTTCACGGATTCGGCAGGGGAGGCAATGATCCATGAACGGTGCAGAAAGCCTGGTCAGAACCCTGGTGGCGTCGGGTGTCGACGTCTGTTTCGCCAATCCGGGCACATCGGAGATGCACTTCGTCGCCGCCCTGGACGACAACCCTGACATGCGTTGCGTGCTCGGACTATTCGAGGGCGTGGTGACCGGGGCCGCCGACGGCTATGCGCGCATGGCGGGCCGTCCTGCAGCCACCCTGCTCCATCTCGGGCCCGGTCTTGGCAATGGTCTTGCGAACCTGCACAACGCGAAGCGCGCCCGCAGCCCCATGGTGAACGTGGTGGGTGAGCATGCCACCTACCATCGCCAATATGATGCGCCCCTCACTGCCGATATCGAAGGGGTTGCCCGGCCCATGTCTCACTGGCTGCGCACCTCCCGATTCGCTGCCGAGGTCGCCCGTGACGGCGCCGAAGCGGTGCGTGCAGCCCGGACGCCTCCAGGACAGATTGCCACCCTGATTCTGCCAGCGGATACCGCTTGGAATCCGGCACCTGAAGGCTACGCTGCGCCCCTGCCGATTCCTGCAGCGGCACCGGTACAGCCGGATGCGGTGGCGGCGGCAGCCGCGGCGCTGCGCTCCGGCGAACAGGCCGTCCTGCTGATGAATGGCGCCGCATTGCGGCGGAACAATCTTGCCGTGGCTGGACGCATTGCCGCGGCCACCGGCGCCCGGCTCTTTTCCGACACTTTCGTTGCCCGCATCGAACGGGGCGCGGGCATCGTGGCGGTCGATCGCCTGCCTTATTTCGGCGAGCAGGTGGAGGAAGTCCTCGCCGGGGTCCGCCACATGATCCTGGTAGGTACCCGCCCGCCGGTGGCGTTCTTTGCCTATCCCGGCAAGCCCAGTCATCTGGTTCCTGAGGGTTGTCAGATCCATTCCCTGGCAGGTGCCGAGGGTGATCTCGGTGCCGCCCTGGAGGCATTGGCTGATGCCCTCGACGCCCGTGCAGCCGGAGCGTCAGCGCCATCCGCCAGGCCCGAGCCCGCACGCAGCGGTCAGCTCGATCCCCAGACCATTGCCCAGGCCATCGGTGCCTGGCTACCCGAGGGAGCCATCGTCGTGGACGAGGCCGCCACCAGCGGTTTCGGCATGCCTGCGGCCACCGCCGGCTGCGCTCCTCATGACTGGCTCGGGCTCACCGGCGGTTCGATCGGCCAGGGTCTGCCGGCTGCCGTGGGTGCCGCCATAGCCTGTCCGGACCGCAAGGTTCTCAGCCTGGAAGCGGACGGCTCAGGCATGTACACCCTGCAGGCCCTCTGGACCATGGCCCGGGAGCAGCTCGACATCACGGTGGTGATTTTCGCCAACCGCAAGTACGCCATCCTGCAGGTGGAATTCATGCGCGTCGGCGCCCACAACCCGGGTCCCAAAGCCATGAGCATGCTCAACCTTTCCAACCCGGACCTAGACTGGGTACAGCTCGCGCAAGGCATGGGCATGGAGGCTTCGCGGGCCACCACGGTGGCAGCATTCAACAGCCAGATCGAAAGCGCCCTCCGCCACCGTGGACCGCGACTGATCGAAGCTGTCATTTAAAGAATTTTATTATGAATTACCGATAATAATATGATTTTAATGGATTTTTTTACTTAAATCTGCCGTCCGCCAGAGTCGCGTCCTGCGACCACGCTCACCGTGGCAGCGGTCTATCCGCGAGGATCCATCCACAAAGAAACCCTTCCCAGATACTCGTAGATGGCGCGCTCCGTCTTGCGCAGATGGATGGAACTCGGAACCCAATAGTCATAGCTCGAGCTGTCTTCACCCAGGCTCTTGTGTCGGGTGGGAGCTGGAATCACTTCAAGACCTACCCGGTGGAAATGCCGGCGGGCACGATCCATGTGGGAGGCCGAGGTGACCAGGAGGATGCGGGCGCCTGGACCCGCCAACGCCCTCACTGCATAGGCTTCCTCAGCGGTATCGATGGGCATCTCAAGCAGGTCCATACTCAGGGCATCGACCCCCAGCGCGATGGCGAGGCGGGAATAGCCCCTCGCCACCGATTCGCGGTCGAAAACGTTACCGCCAGTGAGAACGAGGCGGGCCTGCGGCACCTGTCGCCACAGACGCACCCCCTCCACCAGTCGGATCACTGCTGAGTCACCGAGCTGCGAGGTGATGGGCAAATCCGGCATCGCATGGTACCCGCTGCCGAGCACCACCACGTGGCTGACAGCCTGCAGGCTGCGGGCGTCGAGCATCGGTGGATGGCGGGCTTCGAGGGGCCCGAGCAGGGCATCTGCCACCGGCGCCCAGGAAGCCAACAGCAGTAACGCCAAGGCCCCAGCGGCAAGGCCGCGGGCGCCCCGCCGCCTTCCCGCCAGCGCCAGGAGGGCCGCCAACAGCAGCAGCATCAGGGTCAGGGGCACAGGCATGGCAAAGGTGGCAACGAGTTTCTTGACCAGGAACATGATGTCATCCGTTGAGGCGCAGGCCGATCGTATAGCCTGTCGCCACCGCCAGCAGTGCAAGGCTCAGGGAACCGAACAGGTTGATGGCCCCCGCCAGAGTCTGCCCAGCCTGCAGCAGGGTCAGGGTCTCCACACTGAGGATGGAGAACGTGGTGAAGCCTCCGAGAAAACCGGCGAGCACGACCTGCCGCAGCGGTACGGGCATGGGCAAGCGCCCGTCGGGCAGCGTCGCCACGTGCAACAGGCCGATGAGAAACGCGCCGCTGACGTTCACGATGGCCGTTCCCAGCATGGGCAGCGCCGCAGCATGGGCGGTAACCAGAACCCGGCTCAAACCACCGAACGCGCTGCCCAAGCCGATGAGCAGCGCGGTGATACCGTCTGAGCGCAGAGCGCTCATGGGTCACACGCCTCCAGCAAAGGCAGTGCCGGCGGCGAAGCCCAGCGCCACGGCAAGCAGGCATGCCAGGGACGAGACCAGCACGTAGGCCACCGCGGCGCACCATCGGCCTTCTGTTCCCAGCAGCAGGCTTTGCAGGGCGAAGGTCGAGACGGTGGTGTAGCTGCCGAGAAAGCCGAGTACGAAGAGGGCCTGCACTGAGCTGTTCGCAACCGCGGCCCCAAACCAGCCCCCGATGGCCACAGCACCCGTGACGTTCACCACCAGCGTGCTCCAAGGGAATCGCTCCAGCAGGCGACGGGCCACCGCCTCGGACACCGCGTAGCGGGCAGCACCGCCTGCGGCACTGCCGGTCAGCACCCAGAGCAGCGTCGCGGTGTCGAGTCCGTTCAACATGCCCCCTCGCCCCCCCGCCCGACTCGCGTCCGCACCGCGGAAACGGGCATCATGGCGTGACTGAGCAACTGCCGGGAGGTTCTGGCATGGGCCTTGATGTAACGGTTTCCGATCGACTCGCGGCGGCTCGCGAACATGCGCACTCCATGCCCATCGAGGACATCAACGTCACCCACTGGGATCTCTGGGAGCAGGGCGTGATCGCACCCTACTTCGAACGGCTGCGGGCCGAGGATCCGGTGCACTACCATCCCGACAGCCACAATGGACCATTCTGGTCCATCACCCGGCATGCGGACATCATGTTCGTGGACACTCACCATGACCTGTTCTCGTCTGCAGGCAGCATCGTGCTGATGGACCAGCCGGCAGATTTCGAGCTGTCCCAATTCATTGCCATGGATCCTCCCCGGCACGACGAGCAGCGCAATACCGTCGCACCGGTGGTGGCTCCACGCAATCTGGCGGCCCTGGAGGCCACCCTGCGGCAGCGCGTGATCGCCATTCTCGACGGGCTGCCGGTCGGCGAGACGTTCAACTGGGTGGATGCGGTCTCCGTTGAGCTCACCACCCAGATGCTGGCCACCCTGTTCGACTTCCCCTTTGCCGACCGCCGTAAGCTCACGCGCTGGTCGGACGTCGCCACCGGAGGTCCGGAGACGGGCGTGGTGGCGAGCCGCGAACAGGCCAGGGCCGAGCTGCAGGAGTGTCTCGAGGTCTTCACCGCCCTGCGCGACGAACGCGCGAAGCGCCCTCCTGCCCACGACATGGTCTCCATGCTCGCCCATGGTCCCTCCACCCGGAACATGCCGCCCATGGAGTTCCTCGGCAATCTGCTGCTGCTCATCGTCGGCGGCAACGATACCACCCGTAACTCCATCAGCGGCGGCGTGCTCGCCCTGGACCGGTATCCAGACGAGTTCGCGAAGCTGCGGGCGAACCCGACACTGATCCGCAACCTGGTACCGGAAATCATCCGCTGGCAGACACCACTGGCCTACATGCGCCGCACCGCCGCCACCGACGTGGAACTGGCAGGCCAACACATCCGCAAAGGCGACAAGGTGGCCATGTGGTACTACTCGGGCAATCGCGACGAGGCCGTGTTCGAAGCCGCCGACGAACTGCGCATCGAACGCCCCAACGCCCGCCACCACGTGGCTTTTGGTTACGGCATCCATCGCTGCATGGGAAACCGCTTGGCGGAGATGCAACTGCGGGTGCTGTGGGAGGAGCTGCTGCCCCGCTTTCGCAGCATCGAAGTCGTGGGCGAGCCCGTGCGCATCCGCAGCAACTTCATCAACGGCTACTCCGAACTTCCGGTTGTTCTCGAGCGCGCCTGACGCCGAGTTCATGGGTTTGCGCTCGGTTTTCCTGGATAAAGAGACTGTCGCAAACCTCAGCGTGGTGCCCCTGTGGGAGCGGATTTATCCGCGAATGACCCCGCAGGTCATTGATTTCTGCCGGTCCATTCGCGGCTGCACCCTAACCGCGACGCTTCGGTGGCAGAGGAATCAGCACCGAAGTACGCGCCAGGTAGGCCTGATACTCAGGATCGTCGCCCCAGCGCTTCTTCCCTCGCTCCTCCAGCATGGGTATACCGCTGACTTTGGTCAGCAGTAAGATCACGAACAGTGGCGACAGGATCGTCACCCACTGCCAACCCACCAGCGCGGGTGCGGCGATCATGAAGATGCCGATCCACAGAGTGATTTCGCCGAAGTAGTTCGGATGCCGGGACCAGGACCAGAGTCCGTGGCTGATGAAGCGCCCG
>SLTB01000088.1 GCA_007130155.1 Pseudomonadales bacterium | reverse complement strand
GATCAGGTCGTCGACGCCCGACGGACGCGAACGTTCATGGCGAGCCTTGCTGATGGGGAAATCATGACAATTGCCGCTTCTGGACAGGGTTCTCAGCATGTGGTCGTCGGCGATGCCTTCGGTGCGGAGAATACCTCTGCCGTGCTTGTGCGCTGCCTCGACTTTCTCAGGCGCAGGGGGATCGCGCCAGAGTCTTGAGTATTCTGCCGACATCGCCCGACGTGAAGGGCTTGCGCAGGATGGCCGCGAAGGGAAAGAGGCTTCGGGAGTCGGCGGGAAACAGCCCGCCAGTGGTGAGTACGAGATCAGCACCAGGGTAAAGCTCGCGCATGACAAGGCCCAGCTCCGCGCCGCTCTCCCGCCCAAGCGCAAGATCGACGACGATTAACTCTGGTGCAGTCGGCAGTGCGGCTGCGCGGGCATCGGCACCTGAAGTTGCGGTGTGACTGTCGAAGCCGTAGCGTGCCAGCAGTCGGCTGAGCAGCTTTAGAATCATGGGGTCGTCGTCGATGATCAGGGCTAATCGGCGACCCTTGATGCTGCGATCGCTGTTCGTTTGGGTCACCGGCAGCATGACGGTGACGCGGGTGCCCTCGTCGGGTTCGCTTTCGATGCGGAGACGGCCACGATGCTTTTCGATCAGGGCGTTGACCATAGGCAATCCGAGTCCTGAGCCCCGTTCGCCCTTGGTCGTGAAGTAGGGTTCGAGGAGGCGTGCCTTCACCTCCTCGGTCATACCGGTGCCGTCGTCGATGACGCAGAGCTCCACCGCCTGCTGGCCCCGCTCGTCCCTGATGGCTCTGGAGCTGATTTCTATTCGGCCGCGGTCAGCGATGGCCCCTCCTGCATTGACCAGCAGATTGTAGATCACCTGCTGCAGCATGCTCTCGCTGCTCTCAACCAGCATGTCGCAGGCGAGATCGGTGGTGATCTCAATGCGCTTGGGCAGGGCTCGGCGCAGTACGCTGACGATCTGCTTGACGACGCGATCGAAATCGAAGCTGGCAGGCACCTGATCGGTTTGAGCGCCGCGGCGGCTGAATGTGGTGAGGCTGCGGGCTAGATCGCTGGCGTCGGCAGTGGCCTCGAGCACTGCGGTCAGATCGTCGCGGATCTTGCTGACCTCTCCGGCGCTGTCGCCTAGCTCCTCGAGGGCGAATGCGGTCAGGTTCTGAATCACCGTCAGGGCGTTATTGAAGTCGTGGGCTACGCCCGCGACCATATCGGACAGCTTTGCCATGCCTTGGGACTCGCCAATCAGGGCGTTCTGCTCTGCCAGAAGGGCATCGATCTGCTCCTGTTCGCTGGCATCGCGCCCGGTCATCAGCCACCAGCGCAACTCGCCGCTGGCATCGCGCAGGGGTGTGATCGTCCAGTCTGCCCGGAAGCTGCTGCCGTCCAGTCGCAGGAAGGTGGAGCGGCCATGGACCGATCTTCCGGCTAGGGCCGTTCGCAGCATCCGCCTCAGCTCGTCCTGGGTTTGAGCGGGATAGTGTCGGGAGAGTTGTATCCGATCTGGCTCACCGCGAGGGTAGCCAAGCAGGTCGTAGCAAGCCGGATTGGCCCACAGTACCCGCCTTCCGGTCGGCTCGCTGCTGGCATTCGTGACCAGGACCGGATCGGGAATGTGGTCCACCGCAGTAGAGAGGATGGCCAGCCGCTCGTCGAGCGTCATGGCAGCAGCCCCAGCTGGCTTCGGTCTGCTGCCGTGCTGATCCGATGCGGAAATGGCAAATCTCTCCTCTTGGCGGGTGGGCTGCGGCCTCATGCCTTGTATGGCTTTACCAAGGGTATTGCAGCACGGGCCGCCCGCAGGTGCACGTCATCCTGAGACCAGCACGGCCTTGACGGTATCTTCGAGGGCTTCACCCTGCCCATGAAAGAAGTGGTCTGCGCCGTCGAGGACGTGGACAGCGGCTGGTTGTTGCAGCGCTTCGGCCCATGGCCTGACGCTGGCCACCGGAGCGAAATCATCGCGATCCCCGAGCAGTACATGGACGCCGACCTGTGGGGGCAGAGTGCCGCTGAAATCCATCAGGCCCAGGGGTGGTGCGATCAGGATCAGGCCATGGGGTGGCTGCTGCGAAGCGGCGGCCCAGGCCATACGGGCGCCGAAGGAGTAGCCGAGCAGCCACAGGGGATCACCGGACTGCTGCTCGCGTGCAAAAGCCATGGCTGCCAGGACGTCCTCGACCTCTCCGTTGCCTTCATCGTGCCCGCCGTCGCTGTTGCCGACGCCACGGAAGTTGAAGCGCAGGCAGTTCAGCCCGGCAGCCAGCATGGCTGCTGCAGCGGACGTGAGCACCGAATCGTGCATGTTGCCGCCGTACTGAGGGTGGGGATGACAGAGCACGGCCGTGCCCCGGGGAGCGCTGACTTCATCGAGGCGCGCTTCGAGGCGGCCTGTCGGTCCTTGGAGATCGACATTCGTATGCGGCATGGCGGTTTGGCCCTGGCGAGGTGTCCACCATCAGAAACGAACGCGGCCCATGGGGCAATGCCCATGGGCCGCGAGTCCTGCGGTCCGGCGTTGGCTCACGCCGGGTATTACATCCCGCCACCGGTTCCCGAGAAGCTGTAGCGCACGGAGGCGCCGAAGATCCGCGGTTCGGTGAGGAAGTAGTTGCGGAAGAACCCGGAGGTATCCGAGGTCAGGTACTTGCCGGTGATGTTGTCCTTGTCGCCGATGTTGCGGACGAAGGCGCGCATGGTCCAGCGGCCGTCGTCGGACTCGTAGATCAGCGAAGCGTTGTGCTGGTCCCAGCTGCTGATCCTGTCACCGACGGTGTTGAACTCCCGTGCGAACATCTTGCCCTGCCAGTAGTAATCATAGCGCGCCGTGAGGGAGCCACTGATTGCTGCGACCGGCCAAGTGTAGGCAAGCCCGAGCCGGATGCTGTGCTCCGGGGAGTTCGGCAAGGCGTTGCCGTCGAGGTCGGTGGGGAAGCCATCGAAGGTCTCGACACCGTTGGCCGCCAGGAAATTACGAGAAAAGTAGGCCGGGATTTCCACGCCATCGGCGTTCGCTGCGTAGCTGACGTTGGTGCCGGGTGCGGTGCCACCGTTAGCGGGCGTAAGTGCGGCGTTGCCCGCCAGAGCGGTATCGACCACGGTCTGGGTGATTTGGGATTCTCTGGCCACGTAGTTCACCGCGGTGAGTGAGCCCGGATCGATGTTGTTGAGCAGGATCATGTCCGGCACACCGGCGACCCGGTTGACAGGATCCACCGACAGCGCGCCGTCGACCTTGGTTTTCAGGAAGGAGTAGGCCGCATCAACGGAAAGTCCCGGTACAGCCTGCGGACGCCACATGGCCTCGAGCTCGAGGCCATAGATGTCGGCGTCGATGTTGTCGTTCAACGAGGAGTTGTTGGCGATGCGGGTGACCTGAAGGCCGCTGTAGTCATAGAAGAAGGCCGCACCGTTGAGCACGAGGCTGCCGTCCATGAGCACGTTCTTGGAGCCGATCTCGAAGGCGTTGATCTTCTCCGGTTCGAAGGTGAACGACGAGCTGGCCTGGAATGCCGGTGGAATGGCCGGGTTGAAGCCACCGGGCTTGTAGCCCCGGCTGAAGAAGGCGTAGATCATGGAATCGTTGCTGATCTGCCAGTCGAAGCCGAGCCGGCCGCTCCATTCCTTAAACGTCACTTCGCTGGGGCTGCCGGTGAGCGTTCTCGTCTCACCGAACTGAGGCACGATCGGGACCATGTTGCTCAGTGCTACCCGCTCTGCGCTGTAGGCCGGCGTCGCGAGCGCCGCGTCGATATCGGCCTGGCTGGCGTAAAGGGACGCCAGGGCCAGTTCACTCTGCAACCCATCCGGATCGGTGGACAGGCCACCTAGCAGAATGTTCGTCGTCCGCGACCACAATGGATCAGTGCCCACATTGGCGTTTGCCAGGAAATTCGGATCGAGGAGACCGAACAAAGTGGCGCACTCGGCAAGCGTGGGGAAGGGGCAACCGAAATCGATGAACGCCTGGGGAGTGGGTGTCACCGTGAAACTGCCAGCGATGGCTGAGTTCGAAACGGCGTTGAACAGTACGCTGGTGTCGCTGGTTTCCTTCTTGTCCCGGTTGTAGCGCAGACCGACGGTGAACTTCAGTCTATCGGTGGCCTGATAGTAACCCTCGCCAAAGAACGCATAACCATCGCTCTTCACTCCTCCAGAGGGGTTGCTGGTGTTGTTGAAATAGCCCGGGTAGAGCGGGGGCGCGCCCAGGAAAGCGGAGCCGAAGCTGGTCACCAGATCCAGGGTGTTGGCCAGCACGTAGTAATCGCTGTTGGACTCCGCTGAGTAGGCGCTGGCGCCCAGCACGAAGTTGAAGGCGCCCTCGAAAGCCGAAGCCACCTTGCCCTCGATGGTCCAGTAATCGGATTTGGCCGAGGCTTGATCGAAGGCGAACACCCGCGTCTGATCAACAGGCAGAATGCAGCCGCCCTCCACGCCGGTGTTTCCATCGTTGATGTTACAGGGGCCGGGCAGCCAGTCGGCACCCGCACCACCGGCAGGACGTGAGGTCGGCCAGAGTCCGGCAGGGTTCTGAGCTGTCGGATTCAAGGTTGCGCCGATGTTCATCAGGTAGTCCTGCTGGGACAGGAAGTCGGTTTCCTGATACGCGCCCTGGAGGCTGTAGCTGAAGCGGTCAGCCTGATGATCGAAGCCGAAGGTCCAGACGTCTTCTGTGCTCTTGTAGATCGGCTCGAAGTCGGTGTGCATGGTGCGCAGGCCCATGTTGTCCGGGCGCGGGAAATCGAAGTTCAGGCCGGGGAAGTTCTCCTCGGAGCCGTCCACACCCAGCGGCAGGGCGCCGGCGGTACCGCCGAAGATGCCGCCGGTGGTGGAGCCGAGGTGAGGGCTCTCGAAGGCGAACTCGTTCGGATCGCAGCCCGTGGTGGGCAGGTCGTTGCGTTTGCAGATCTGGTTGGTGACTCGGGCGCGGTTGCTGTTCTCATCGAAGCGCGAATACATCACATAGAGATTGGTGCGATCGGAAATGGCCCACTCGGCGGTGAGACGCCCGGACCAGAGGTCACGGCCGTCCACCCGCTTGCTGGCCAGCGGCAGCTCGATACCCACCTCCTGCTGTTGATTGAAGGCCAGGTTCTTGGTGTAGCCATCCCGGTCCAGCCACATGCCTGCGGCACGGATGGCGAAGGTGTCGGTGATGGGAATGTTGATCGCACCTTTCAGCCGCTTGTGGCTGTAGTCGCCGAGTTCAGCGTCGAGGTGGGCGTCGAAGGCGGTGGGGTCCGGGCGGGCGGTGACGAAGTTGATCGCACCACCGGTAGCGTTGCGCCCGAAAAGCGTGCCCTGGGGCCCGCGCAGAATCTCCACCCGCTCCATGTCGTAGAACTCGATGGCGGTGAGGTTGGTGCCGATCGGAATCTCGTTGATGTGGGTGGAAACGCCGGATTCACCTGATGCTGCGATCACGAGGTTGCCAATGCCGCGAATGCTGAAGCTGTTGCCGCCGAAGTTGGTGGAGGTGAAGCTGACGTTGGGCGCGTTCATCTGCAGATCGGATGGATTGATGATCTGCCGGTCTTCGAGCATGGCACCGCTGAAAGCACTCACTGCGATGGGCACGTCCTGCACGCTCTCCTCACGACGCTGGGCCGTGACGGTGATCTCCTCGATGATGGAGGCGCGTTGCTGCGCTCCGGTAGCTGGCTGGGCATGAACGGCAGGTGCGCAGATCAGGGCTATGGCGCTGGCAAGCAGCGCACGCTCCGGTAGCCGCACCCGCACATTGCGACGGGATTGCGTCATCTCGATTGTCTCCCCACGGTCCCCCTGATTATGGTCAGCCGTCGAGTGCCCTGGAGTCATTTTTAGGTGAAGGCGAACGGCGTACCGGGGGATCCATCCCGACTCCTGAGCCAAGACTTGCGCGCGCATGCTGGAATGTCAAGCGGCTGCATTAAACAAGGTTTATGCTGCGTCCATTCTTAGAAAACCTGTGTCAGCGAGGAGGGCAGCCATGGATTTCAGAGAGCGCCGATTGAGCCAACTGGCCGAGGAGCTGCGCAGCGGCCACATCACAGCTGAGCGCCTGCTTGAGAGCACCTTGACGCGTATCGAAGAGCTCGATCCGAAACTCAATGCCTTCACCAGTCTGCGCGATCCGGAAGCGGTGCTTGCCGAGGCGCGGAGTATCGATGCGCGTCTAGCTCGGGGCGATGATCCGGGCCCGCTGGCCGGGATACCGCTGGCGGTGAAGGATATCGAGGACGCCGCAGGCCTGCGCACCACATTCGGTTCCGTGCTCTTTGACGATGCCCCGCCGGCGCTTGCCGATTCCATTGAGGTCGCGCGACTGCGCGCAGCCGGTGCCATTGTGATCGGTAAGAGCAATACGCCGGAATTCGGCTGTAAGGGTGCTACCGACAACGCCCTGTTCGGCGCCACCCACAATCCCTGGAACCTGTCGTATTCCCCTGGCGGATCCTCTGGCGGCAGCAGCGCCGCCCTGGCGGCAGGACTGGTGCCGCTGGCCACCGGTTCTGACGGTGGCGGTTCGATTCGGATTCCCGCAGCACTCTGCGGCCATTCCGGCTTCAAGGCGTCCCAGGGACGCGTGCCCATGGGTGGTGCGCCCACCACCGGACTGCTGGCGGTGCGAGGCCCCATGACCTTGAGCCTGGCCGATACGGTGCTGGCGCTGGACGTGGTGCGGGGGGACCATCCGGCGGATATTTTCGGCCTGCCCGACTCGAGAGAGCCGTGGGCGCCCGTGTTCGAGCAGCGGCGCCTGCCGGAGAAGGTGCTGTGGTGTTCGACCCTGGGCTACGCGGAGGTCGATGCCGAGGTTGCGCGGGTCTGCCAGACAGCTGTGGATGGTCTGCGGACGGCGGGTGTCGAGGTCATCGAGGTCGAATCGGTGTTCGATGAACATCCGCTGGGGCACTGGTGGGCGCTTTGGACGACGCTGCTGGCCCGCAAGCTCGGCGGTTGGCGCGAAGATCCGCGCTGGGAACGGGTGGACCCCGCGCTTAAGGCCATGGTGGCCACAGGCCTGAAGGTGAGTGGTGTGGATTTCGCTCTCGCCATCGATGCCTGCCATCACTACAACGACCAGCTCGAGCGGGCCTTTGCAGCCGCACCCTACCTGCTCAGTCCCACTTGCGCCGGCCGGACGCCGAAGTCCGGCGAGGGCGGCATGATCAACGGCAAACTCACCGCAGCCTGGGTGGAGATGACCTTCGGCTTCAACATGACAAGAAATCCAGCAGCGAGCGTCCACGCCGGCCTCGATGAAACCGGGCTGCCGGTGGGTCTGCAGATCATCGGTCGCCAGCGCGACGACCTCGGCGTCCTGTGCGCCGCTGGCGCCATTGAGGACCTGTTGGGTGGTCCTGGCCGCGCGCCGATCTGACGCCCGCTACGCAATTGTCCCCCTGCGCTGCGTCTCTTGCGGGAGCGGATTTGTCCGCGAAAGCGTTCGCGGCTGAAGAGGGTGTCGCAAAACTCAGCGTGGCGCCCCTGTGGGAGCGGATTTATCCGCGAATGACCCCGCAAGTCATTGATTTCTCGCAGTCCATTCGCGGCTGAAGCCG
>SLTB01000062.1 GCA_007130155.1 Pseudomonadales bacterium | reverse complement strand
GTGGCGCCCCTGTGGGAGCGGATTTATCCGCGAATGACCCCGCAAGTCATTGATTTCTGGCAGTCCATTCGCGGCTGAAGCCGCTCCCACGGAGTCTTGCCAACCTTTTGCGACACCCTCTAAATCCGCTCCCACCGGGGCTCATCGCTGAGATTTTCGACAGCGGCTGAAGCCGCTCCCACGGAAGCGTGTCCAGAGTTCTAGGTGGAATGCCGGACACGCTTCTGGGGCATCACTTTCCGGCCAGTTTCGCCACGACGGGGGCCATGGCCTGGGCATTGTCGCCGCCGACGGTGATGTAGGAGAAACCGTAGCGCTCACGGCGTTCCTGCAGGGTGTCACAGATGGCGTCGATGCTGCCGATCAGCACGTTTGGATGCTGCAGGATCTCGTCAGTGGGAAGGCCCATCATGCCGGCCATTTGCTCGGCTACCGGCTGGGCGTGATCCGTGACCACGGTGAAGTAGGCGCCGATTTCGAGTTCGAGGTCCTTGAATCGGTCGCCGGCTGCGGCCTTCACCCACTCCACCTTCTCGGCAGTCGCGGACGCGGTAGAACTGGAGACGCCGTCCGGGCCGATGACGCCGGCGCGATTGTTGAAGTTGAAGCTGACGATATCGGCTTCCCGTGCGGCCAGGGACAGAATGCGCTTGGCGCCGCCGCCGATCATCATCGGCGGCATGGGCTTCTGCACCGGCAGCGGCGAGCCGGCGAAGCCCGAGACCTGGGCGAATTCACCCTGATGATCCACCTGCTCGCCGCTCATGAGGGCGCGGAACAGTGGGATGTACTCCTGCAGCCTGGAGATGCGCACACCTGGGCGGTCGAAGGGAATGCCCGCAGCTTCGTACTCGGCTTCGATCCAGCCGGCACCGAGCCCGAACTCCAGCCGCCCTTCGCTGAGGAAGTCAATGGTGGCCGCTGACTTCGCCAGCACCACCGGGTGGTGGTAGTCGATGCAGAACACCCGGCAGCCGATGCGGATGGTCTTGGTCACCGCCGCCGCCATGGTCATGGCGGGAATGCAGGCCAGGTTCTGGTGCGGGTGGTTGGTGCTCTCGAGCTTTGGACCTTCACCGAGGAAGTGATCGGCGAGATGGAACGCTGAATAGCCGAGGTCTTCGGCGCTGCGTGCCATGTCCTTCCAGGCCTTGGCGGAGTCGGCGCTGAAGGCCTGGACGGCGAAACGGAATGGTTTATGGCTCATGCGATCATTCTCCTCGATTCGGTTCAGGACGGAGCTTACTTCATATGCACGCGTGCTTGTCCATTGGGCGTTTTCCGTTGCTGTTCGGTCAGCGGCTGACCTGCTCCTTGGCCCAGCGGTAATCCGCCTTGCCTGCAGGGCTGCGCAGGATCTGCGCCACTTCCACGAAGGCCTTGGGCAACTTGTAGCGGGCCAGATGCCGGCTGCATTCCTTAAGGAGAGCCGCTTCATCGAGGGTCACGCCCTGGCGCATCTGCACCACAGCCACCACTTCCTGGCCCCAGCGTTCGCTGGGGCGTCCGGCGACTACGGCGTCATAGACGTCGGGGTGTTGTTTCAAGGCGTGCTCCACTTCTTCGGCGAAAATTTTCTCACCGCCGGAATTGATGGTCACCGAGTCCCGGCCATGCAGCTCGATGGCGCCGTCGGCCAGGAGCCTTGCGCGGTCGCCCGGGACGGAATAGCGCACGCCGTCGATGGTGGGAAAGGTCTTGGCGGTCTTGGCGGGGTCATTCAGATAACCCAGCGGTACCTGTCCTTCCTTGGCCCACCACCCCATGCCGTCGTGCCCGGCTTCGAGGACACGGGTCATGTCTTCGCTGACCACGGTGCTGCCCGGCCCAGGGAGGAAACGGCCGGTAAGGGCGCCGCTGTCCTTGGTGGCCACATTCGAACCCTGACCGCCGGCCTCGGAGGAACCTATGGAGTCGGTGATGGTGACGTGGGGCATGAGCTCGAGCAGCGCCTCTTTGTATGAGGCGTTCAGGGCCGCGCCGCCGGAAAGGATCATCATCAGCGACGAGGTGTCGTAGTGGCCTGCGCGCAGGGCATCCAGCAGCGGCCTTCCGAAGGCGTCGCCGACGATCAGCAGCATGTTGATCTTTTCGCGCTCGATGATGCGGCAGACATCGTCGGCATCGAAGCGCTCGACGATGTCCTGAATCAATACGGTGTTGCCTCCGTGCCAGGCTCCGAGTGCGATCCAGTGCCCGGCGCCGTGCATGAACGGCGGCGATGGCAGGACACGCATGCCACCTGCTGCGGCGCGGGTGGCGAACTCGTCGAGGCTGCCGATGATGTGGCCGTCCAGTGGATCGCGGCCGCCGAGGGCCGCCACCAGAATATCGGCCTGTCGCCACAGCACGCCCTTGGGCATGCCCGTGGTGCCGCCGGTGTAGAGAATGTAGAGATCGTCCGGAGACCAGGCGAGATCCGGTTTGGCTGGCGCCGCGGCAGCCAGAGCTTCCTCGTAGCGCTGCGCCCCCGGTAGTAGCGCCTCGTCTGAATCGTCAGCGACCTGCAGCAGCACCTCGAGGCTCGGAACCTGCTCGCGAATGGCCGCCACCCGCGGTGCGAAGACGTCGTGGTAGATGATGCCGCGGGCCTTGGCGTCGTTGAGCAGATAGATCAGCTCTTCCTCTACGTAGCGGTAGTTGACGTTAAAGGGAGCCACTCTTGCCTTGAAGGCGCCGAGCATACCTTCCATATACTCGTTGCCGTTGTGGAGATAGAGCGCCAGGTGGTCCTGGCCGGATTCGTGGGGGGCGAGATCAGCACGCTCGGTGTGGCAGCCGAGACCGGCAGCGGTCAGCGCGTTGGCCAAACGTCGTGTGCGCTCGGTGAGCTCGGCGTAGCTGAAGCGTCGATCCCGGAATACCAGGGCTTCGCGATCGGAGACTGCCGCGGCCACCGCTTCCTGCACTGCTGCGAGATTGAATGTCACGGACTGGAAACTCCTCGTCTTATGAAGGGCGGCGGGCATTCTGCCCCGATTCCACCACTCGGGGACAGCGCACTCCGCCCTCACGGACACGGTCTCCAGCGGCGCTCGCAGCGCTTTCGGCCGGTGACTGTTGCTACAATCGCCGTCTCTTTCGATTCAGGCAGGGAGATTTTCATGGGTCAGCTTGACGGCAAGGTGGTGCTCGTCACCGGTGCGGCGAGAGGTATCGGGCGTGAGTGCGCGCTGCTTGCGGCCAAGGAAGGTGCAAAGGTGGTGGTCAACGACCTTGGCGCCTCGGTGCGCGGTGACGACGAGGGGCTGGGCAATCCGGCCCAGGACGTGGTGGACGAGATCGCAGCCATGGGCGGCGAAGCGGTCGTGGATGGTCACAGCGTGAGTGATCGCGCCGGTGCCAAGGCCATGGTGGAAAGGGCTCTGGACACCTTCAAGGGTCTGCATGCGGTGATCAATCCTGCCGGCATCCTGCGCGACAAGATGTTTCACAAGATGGACGACGCGGACTGGGATGCGGTCCTCGACGTGCACTTGAACGGCCACTTCAATGTGGCGCGGGCAGCTATCAATCACTTTCGGGACCAGGAGGAGGGTTCGTTCGTCATGTTCACCTCCACCTCTGGCCTGATTGGCAACCTGGGTCAGGCCAACTATGCCGCTGCCAAGATGGGCATCGTCGGATTGTCGCGGGTCATCGCCATGGAAGGGGCCGCGAAGAACGTCCGTTCCAATGTCATCGCGCCGTTCGCCTGGACCCGCATGATCGCCACGATTCCTGTCAAGGACGAAGCCAGCGCCAAGCGCGTGGAGGCGTTCCAGAAGAACATGAGGGCGGATCAGGTGGCGCCGCCTGCCGTGGCTTTGTGTGGACCCTCGGCCAAGCACGTCAGCGGTCAGATCTTCACCGTGCGCGGCAACGAGATCTTTCTCATGAGCCAGCCGCGGCCGATTCGTGGCATGGCCCGGCTCGAGGGTTGGACCCCGGAGACCGTGGTCGATCACGCCTTCAAGTCCATGTCTCCCCAGTTCACTGACCTTGGCGCCACGGCTTCCGTCTTCAACTGGGATCCGGTGTGAGGCAGAGCACCCCATGAAGGAGGGCAGCACCATGAAGCAGCTCATGACCTGGCTGGGCAAGGGCATGCTCGCAGTGGTGCCGGCCCTGGTAACCCTCTATGCGCTGATCTGGCTGTTCAGCACCCTCGAAGGTCTGCTCGGCGTGCCGCTTCAGGCCGTGCTCGGGAACCTTTATGTTCCGGGCACTGGGCTGCTGCTCGCGGTAGGCTTGCTCATCGGCATTGGCGTGCTGATCGACCTCTATGTGGGGCGCATGGTCGTCGACGCCATGGAGGCGATGATCGATCGGGTGCCAGTGGTGAAATCCATCTATGGAGCCGTGCGCGACCTGCTGCAGTTCGCCATCCCTGGCAAGGACGAGGAGGCCCGGCGGGTGGTGGCCTGGGAGTGCAAGCCCGGAGTATGGATGGTGGGTTTCGTCACTGGACCGGCGTTCGTGCCCGTCGGTTCTGATGGTCTGGACCGAGTGTCGGTGTATTTTCCCATGAGCTACCAGATCGGTGGTTACACCTTTCTGCTGCCGGAATCGGAGTTGACGACTCTGGAGATGACCGTCGAGGACGCCATGAAGGGCGTCCTCACGGCCGGCGTCATGGGTCGGGAGAATCCCGAGCGCTGAAGCATCGGTTAGCGCGGCTCATCCGGAAGAGATCATCTTCCCTCGATCTGGCGATGAGTTTGTGGCGGTCCAGCAACAACAAGGTGGCTGCCAGCTTCTGGAGAGGCGAATGATCGAAGGATGTGGGGGCCCGCAGTGCGGGCGATGGGCCCCGTCCGGCGCCACGCAAGATCAAGGACTGGAAACCTGTTCCGCGCGAGGCCCGACGGCTGGCCTCACAACCCCGCAAGCGCCGCATCCACCGCTTCCCGCAGCAGCGCCACCCCCCGCTGCAGTTCCGTTTCCGTGATAGTGAACGGGGGGCCGAGGCAGACGATGTCTCGGATGGCCCCGGTGCCGCCCCAATAGGCGTAGACCCCGCGTTCGAGTCCTGCGGCGACGATCTTGCGAGTCACCCCCGCGCTCTGTGGAAAGGGTTCCAGGGTGTCCCGGTTCGCGACCACTTCGATGGCCTGAAGCAGTCCGCAGCCACGAATTTCGGCGACATGGGGGTGATCGGCGAAGGCTTCACCCAGCCAGGTGATCAGTTTTCCGCCCAGCATCGCTGACTGCGCTACCAGCTCCTCCCGCTCCAGGATGGCCAGCACTTGATCGGCGGCAGCGCAGGCCGCTGGGTGGGCACCGAAAGTGTGAAACATGACTTCACCTCCGCTGGCGGCGATGGGCTCGAGCACCGCGTCACTGGCGAACAGGCCGGCAATGGGTGCGTAACCGCCGGCCAACCCCTTGCCGGCGACCAGGAGATCCGGCACCACATCCCAGTGCTCGCAGGCAAAGCGGCGACCGGTTCGGCCGAAACCGGTCATGACCTCGTCAAAGATGAGCAGAATGTCATGCTGATGGCACAGCGTGCGGATGCGCGGCCAGTAGTCGTCAGGGGGAATCAGGGCGCCGCCAGAGGATCCGACGATGGGTTCGGCCATGACGGCCGCGACGGTCTCGGGGCCTTCGGCGTCGATCACCGCTTCCAGGGCATCGGCGTAGTGGCGCCCGAGCTTTTCGACGGCCACGCTCTTCGGTGCCCGAAGGGGGTAGGGCGTGGGTGCGCGCGGATGATCCTGCAGCAGGGCTTCGAGTCCGATGCGGCGGGCGGCATGACCACCTAGGCCCGTCGTGGCCAGAGTGGTGCCGTGGTAGGACAGTTCCCGGCCGATGATCTTGCTTTTCCGCGGCAGGCCCCGGGCGGCGAAGTGCTGTAAAGCCACCTTCATGGCAGTTTCGTTGGCTTCGGAGCCGCCGCTGGCGAAATAGGCGCGGGTCAGGCTCGGTGGCAGCCAGTTCTGGCGCAGGCGTGCCACCAGTCTTTCCCGGGTAGGCGTGGCCCAGGGCGGCACCACGTAGGTGAGCCGCTCCGCTTCGGCGGCCATGACCTGGGCCACTTCGGCGCGACCGTGGCCGATGTTGACGGCGATGGCTCCGCCGGCGAGGTCGAGGATCTGCCGCCCGTCATCGGTGATCAGGGTCGCGCCGTTCGCGGCGACGATGCGCAGGCTCTGGCGTCCGGGAAGAAAGGGCCAGAGATCGTCGTTCGCACTCATATCAGCCATCCTTGCGGTTGGGCATCAGGGCTCAAGGGCCGGAGGGCATCCCTGGTTGCCTGGTTATCGGGAATCTACCTGGGATCACGGGCCAGGGCATCGGTTTCACTTGTTTGGCCGTTTTCGCCTGCATCGAGCCTGCGGTTGGCAAGGGGCCGGCAACGCAGATCTTTGCGCCTGGGGCGAGAGGGGCGATCGTCAATTCGCTCTCTCTAACACACAGGGTACCGCTTCAATAAGGAGACGCTGAAGGATCATCCTTCCCTGCGGCACATGGATGTGCTGATCGCGAAAAACTCTTGAAAGCCATGGTTCAGTCGGGAGCCGAGTCCCGACACGTGCCGGTCGCGGCGTATGCCGAACCATTGAGAACGAATGATTCAGCATTTCCCTCATGGTCATCGTGATCGCTGCGCGGGAGGAGGGTAGGCTTGGCATGCTGCTGGAGACTGCCGTGGACATTGCTGCCAACACCACACCTATTGCTGAACGGGCCCTGCTCTGCCGCCCGGCAGGAGAGCCTGAGCGTCTGGTCCAGCTCTGTCTCTACGCTCCGATGGAGGATGGCGACGGCTGGTTGTGTGAGGCGGCGCTGATCAATCTGTTTCGGGATCGGGCGCGGGCGCGGGGGGTAGATTCTCTGCAGGCGTTGCAGCTGGCCCTCGGTGCTCTCCATGGTGCGCTGGAGGGATTGATACGAGCGGGCGGCTCGGTAGCCTGGGCTGATGGATCGCCGTTCACCTCCCTTGATGACGTCAATAGGTAGGCCTTGGAAGGCTGCACCTGAGGAGGGTGAGGGAGGCTCTGAACTGACTGCGCCAGAGCGTTGCGAACCCAATTGAGCACTTCCTTCTTGGCATCCGCCTCAATGCTGGGTGCCCGTCTCGGAATCCCCTTCAGTCTCGTGGAAGCGGTCGATCAGGCCGACGTGCAGCACGGGGGATGCGTCCAGGGTACCGGCATCCATCATGTCAGCCACCCGCTGCAACGCCGCGGTGATCATGTTCTGTTCCCACTCCTCGAGCTTCTGGAAGCGCTGGGTGAACGACTGCTGTAGTGGGGTGGGGGCATCGTCCAGCGCGGCCTGCCCGGCGTCCGTGAGGTGGGCGTGGACCTTGCGCTTGTCCACGGTGCTGCGCTCGCGATAGACCAGCTCCCGTCTTTCCAGGCGATCGAGGATCGTGGTGACCGTTGCCTGACTGAGACTGACCTGCCGGGCCACGGTGCCAATGGTGACGTCACCGAGATCGCGTACGGCGCGTCGCTGCTGCCGGACACGGAGACCCTCGCCGGTGTCGGCGACGGGCGCGCCGAGGGCGGCTACGTCGTGCCGGCGTACCACCCGGCCGAGATGCCGCTGGCCAACATCTCCATGATCCCCGACCCG
>SLTB01000211.1 GCA_007130155.1 Pseudomonadales bacterium | reverse complement strand
GTTTCGGCTGTGAGCGCAATGAAGACGGCGAGTTGGTCTTCACCGATCCCGGTGGCAGCGTGCTGTCAGCCAGCTTCCGTCTCGATCCCACCACCTACACCAGCATCGTGGACCTGCATCGGCAGCAAAAGCTGGGCGTCTCCGCGGAGACAGCCCTGGCCTCCACCGAGTGGGGCCATGGGATGGACATGCGCATGCTGATGGATTGCATGATCAGCGCCAGCCACGGGCCGAACTTCAGCTACCCGTTTCCGAAGCCTCTGACCCCGGAGCAACGCGAGGAGAAGATCGCCCGCAAACGTCGGCTGGATGCGATCATGCGAGAGCGCTTCCCGCTGACCGGTCCGGACCACAGGTCTCCGCAGAAACCACCGGGCGGGTCACAGGACAGCAATGCCGCTTAACCTCTGGGACTGACCATTGCCGAAACGCGGTGATGAATCAGCCGCGAACTACGAAGCGTCCATATCGGGAAGCTTCTCTTTCTGGCAATCGCAACGATCAGGCAATCGGTGAACGCGGCACCCCCACTGCTCTTGTAGTCATCGAGCGCGAAACGAACCACGTCTATCTGACGACAGTTATCGTGTCCGGTTGACGACAGCTACTTTGGCCTGCGATCTGCCGGGCGCGGGGGAATCAGCTCAGCTGCATCGATGGCAACCTGTTCGCCAACCCATTAGCCTTAGTCATAAGACTTAGTCTACAAAGCTGCGCCATGGCCGAAATCGTCAACGTCCATGAAGCCAAGACCCATCTCTCCCGATTGCTGGAGCGCGCTCACTCGGGAGAGGAGATCATTCTGGCCAAGGCGGGCAAGCCCTACGCCCGGCTGATGCCAATGGCGAAGGCCCCTGGGCCACGTCAGCCCGGTCGACTCCCCGGACGCGTCGAGGACGATGCCTTCGCACCCTTGCCGAACGAAGAACTCGATGCCTGGGAGCGTCCATGAAACTGCTGCTCGACACCCATGCCATGCTCTGGTGGTTCACCGCCGTCCCGCGCCTGTCCACCGCAGCGACCATGGCCATGGCGGATGAAGGCAATCAGATCTTCGTGAGGGCGGCCAGCGCATGGGAAGTCGCCACTTTGCAGAAATTGGGGCGCCTCACCGACCTCCCGAGCCTCCGTGAGCGCTTCGGAGAACTGCTCGCCGCAGATGAATTCACGCCGTTGCCCATCGAAAACCATCACGCCCTGGCAGCAGGCAGCTACGACGTTGCACACCGCGACCCCTTCGATCGCATGCTGGCCGCGCAGAGCGAGCTGGAGGCCCTGCCCTTGGTGACCCGCGATCAGGCCTTCGCTGCCTTCCCCGTCCAAACGATCTGGTGAGAACCGGGCCGAACCCAACCCGCATCGTCGACCCGTTCACGGCTGGGAACCTGGATCCACCAGCAAGTCCCGCCGCTCCGCCGCGGCGGGTGCGCACAAGCGCGTGCACGGCGGCAGGGCTTAGGCTCGCGGTAATGCTGACAGCTGTCACGGCCTGCTCAGATCCTGAGCAACGCTTGCTGGCAAGCCCCGCACTGGAACCTGCGCTGCTTGAGCGTCTCGCGGAGAGTGAAGCGTCGGATCTTGCGGCGGTGCTGGCCGAACTGCAGCTCGAAGCTGATGACGCAGCGACCGGGTTCCAAACGGCAGATCCGTATCGCCCCCCTACACCACTGCGCGACGCCGAATGTACCGAACTGGCGCCCTGCCGTTACGGCAGGGACGTGCTCGGTTGGCGCGAGACTGTGTTTCCAGGGCGGCAGACGGTACTGGAAAGCTGGCGCCGGGGGGTGATGGATACCGCGGTTTGCGGGGTTCAGTTCGCGGACGACGCACCACATGAGTACCGCCTGACCACCTTCCCGGATGTCACAGCCCTGGAGGACGCGCCAGGCTACAGGCTCACGCACCACGGCGCCTGTGGCACCTGCTCGACGCTGCAGGATCTGGCGGTCTATGCGACGCTGGATCTGACCCACATGGCGGCCCAATGCGCCCGGCGCCTGACGCTCGGGAGCGAGAAAGTGTGCATGCAGGCCATCGGATTCAGCGAAGCCTGCGCCGAGAGCTGGGCCTACAACGCCCGTCATACGCGAAGTCACTGCGCTCGCATCTGTCTCGGCGTACTCGGTTGGCGTGGCGTCCTCTTCGGCAGCGAGGGCGCGCTGCTGCAGGGCGAGCAGGGTTCGCTCAACGCCTGCCTGGAATGCGACGAGCTGATCTCCGGACCCGGCTTCCAGTACAGCGCCGGCCGCACCCGGCGCAACTCCGGCATCGTCTCAGAAATCGACCGCCTGGAGGCCGCGGTACGGGAAGTGCGCCACGACTACTTCGATTGATTGGCCACCTCGCACGGTGCTCCCTTCAGTCGCGTGCCTGGGGCTGGCTCCGGCGCCACCACCCCAACAGCAGCAGAAGCAGGGCCATGACCACTGCAGGCCAGGAACCCGTCCTCGCAAACGGCGTCTGACCGGTCATCGGCACCACGGTGCCCGTCAGCACGTCAGGCTCGAAGCGCGGCAGCCGGGACTGCTCCACACCCTTGTGATCCACCAGACCAGTGACGCCGTCATTGGTGGCGCGGATCAGCCAGCGGCCCAGCTCCAGCGCGCGCATGCGGGCCATCTGATGGTGCTGCTCCGGGCCGATGCTGTCGCCGAACCAGGTGTCATTGGACAGCGTCACCAGCAGCGTCGCGTCCCGGCCCAGTTGCCGCACCAGATCCGGATAGACGATCTCGTAGCAAATGGCCATGGCGAGGGTTTCGGAACCCGCCCGCAGAGGCGCCTGGCCGCTCGGACCCGGCCGCGCGTGGGACATGGGCAGATCGAAAAAGGAGATCAGTCCCCGCAGCACATCCTCCAGCGGCACGTACTCACCGAAGGGCACCAGCCGCTGCTTGATGTACTGACCCTCACCGGTGCCCAGGGCGATGGCCGTGTTCTGGAAGTATGCCCGATAGGGATCATCGGGATCGCGCTGGTAGTCAGGGATGCCGGTGATGAGGGTGGTGCCGTGCCGTCGGGCATGATCACCGAGATCCTCCAGCAGCACCGGTGCATCGCGGGCGAACCAGGTGATCGCCGCTTCCGGCCAGACCAGCAGGTCCATGCCCCAATGGAGTTCGGACAGGGCGAGATGCCGGCTGAGCACCGCCTGCCGATTCTCGCTCTGCCACTTGATGTCCTGGGGAATGACGCCCTGCACCAGGGCCACATTGAGCGGCGCCCCTGTCGGGCGGGTCCAGGAAACCGCGCTGAGGCCGGCGCCGAGTACCCACAGCAGCAGCAGGACCGCCGTACCCAGCGCGGCGGAACGGGTCCAAAGCTGCTCTCCCGACCGCAGCACCGGACCCAGCCACCACAGCCCCACTCCCGTCAGAACCGAGATCAGCGAGACCAGCAGCACGCCGCCCACCGGAGCGTAACCCGCCAGCGGCGATTCCAGATGGGCATAGCCAACGAAGAGCCAGGGAAAGCCGGTGAGGAACCAGGTCAGCAGCCATTCGAACAGGACCCAGAGGCCACAGAACGCCACCCCTGCCGCCAGCCGGCCGGTCAGCTTCAGGCGCGAGAACAGCCAGGTCATCAGGGCCGGAAAGATGGCCATGGCCAGCACGAACAGGCCCACCAGCGTACCGGCCAGCCATGGCGGCGCCGGACCATAGACGTGAATACTCATGTAGATCCAGGACACACCCAGGCCGTAGCGGCCCACGCCGTGCAGGTAGCCGAGCAGCAGTGCGAAGCGGGGCGATTGGCCGTGGACGGCCGCCAGCAGCAGAGCTGGGGCGAGCACTGCCAAAGGCCAGAGATCGAAGGGGGCGAGGGCCAGCGGCAGCAGCAGGCCGGAAACAAGCGCGCAACCCAGCGCCAGCGCTGGCGCCATGGGGCCGGGGCGGGAACTCACGACTCGACTTCGGTCGCAGCCAGACGCGTCATGTGCAGCAGCCGGATCCGCCGGCTGTCCGCATTCAGGACCCGGAAGCGGAAACCGTCGAGAATCACCGTCTCCTCACGCCGGGGCAGATGACCGAAGCGCTGCAGGACGATGCCGCCGATGGTATCGAACTCCTCGTCGGAGAAGTTCGTGGCGAAAACTTCGTTGAAGTCCTCGATGGGCGTGCCGGCCTTGACGGTCCAGCTTTTGGCATCGAGCTGCTTGATGAAGCTCTCGTCATGGACGTCGTGCTCGTCCTCGATCTCGCCGACGATCTGCTCGAGCACGTCCTCGATGGTCACCACCCCCGCCACGCTGCCGTACTCGTCGACGACGATGGCCATGTGGTTGCGGTTGGCACGGAATTCAGTGAGGAGCACGTTCAGGCGCTTGCTCTCGGGAATCACCGGCGCCTCGCGGATCAGCTCGCGCAGCTTGAAACCGTCGAGGCTGTTCCGAAGCGCCAGCGGCAGCAGATCCTTGGCGTGCAGGATGCCCTTGACGTCATCGAAGTCGTCACCAATCACCGGAAAGCGGGAATGCTGGGATTCGATGACCACCGGGAGGAAGTCCTTGGGCGCATCATCCACGCATATGAACACGACCTGAGAGCGCGGGATCATGATGTCCCTGGCCTGCATCTCTGAGACCTGCAGCGCACCCTCGATGATACCCAGCGCCTCGGCGTCGAGCAGGGAACGCTCGGCCGCCGTTCGGATGATCACCATCAGGTCCCGGCGGCTGGCCGGTTCATTCGAGAAGAGTTGGGTAACCCGCTCGATCCAGGATCTCGAACCGGTACCGTCACCGGTGTCGCCTTCAGCCATTGTTAGCTTCGAACCCCTTGGTTTCAGGCCGACGCACCTTGCGGCAATGTCGACCGTTGGTTGTGCCAGAACCCCCTGGCTGTGTCCAGCATGCATCTATCTTGCGCTTGCGCCGTTCATCGCGCGCCATGCGCGCTCCGACATCAGCCATGATCGCGATAGGGATCCGCGATGCCGAGGCCAGCCAGGACGCGGCGCTCTTCAGACTCCATGATCAAGGCCGCAGCCTCGTCCTCATGATCGTATCCGAGCAGGTGCAACACACCATGGATGGTGAGATGAGCGTAGTGATCGGCCACAGACTTGCCCTGCTCGCTCGCTTCTGCCGCGACCACGGGGGCGCACAGCACCAGATCACCCAACAGAGGAAGCTTCAATTCAGGGGGCAGATCGGCAGCAAAGGCCAACACGTTGGTTGGACGATCCCGACCCCGCCAGGCGGCATTCAGCGCCCGCCCCTCCTCGGCATCGACAATCCGGATCACCAGTTCTGTGGCTTCGCGCCGATCCCCTAGGACAGCCTCGATCCAGCCCCGGAACCCTACCTCGTCGGGTACATCCGGATCGGCCACAGCGCACTGCAGATCGAACTCAAGCCCCATCGCCGTTGGCCTGAGCCTCCTCGAAACGGTCATAGGCTTCGACGATGCGCTGCACCAGCGGATGGCGCACCACGTCCTTGGAGCCGAAACGGGTGAACGTGATGCCTTCGACGCCTGCCAGGACATCCACAACGTGCAGCAGACCGGACCGGGTTCCCCGAGGCAGGTCCACCTGGGTGACGTCGCCGGTAATTACGGCCGTGGAACCATAGCCGATCCGGGTCAGGAACATCTTCATCTGCTCCAGGGTCGTATTCTGGCTCTCGTCGAGGATGATGAAGGCATTGTTGAGGGTACGGCCACGCATATAGGCCAGCGGAGCAATCTCGATGACATTGCGCTCGATGAGCTTGTGGACCCGCTCGAAACCCAGCATTTCGTAGAGCGCATCGTAGAGCGGTCGCAGGTAGGGGTCGATTTTCTGGGCCAGATCTCCAGGCAGGAAGCCGAGCTTCTCACCGGCCTCCACCGCGGGTCTCACCAGCAGGATCCGCGCCACCCGCTCCGCTTCCAGTGCCTCCACCGCACAGGCCACCGCCAGATAGGTCTTACCCGTGCCCGCCGGCCCAACGCCGAAATTGATGTCGTGGCTGCGAACAGCCTCCACATAGCCGATCTGATTCGCCCCGCGTGGCTTGACCGTCTTGCGGCGCGTGCGCACCAGCGTTGGATCGACCAGATTCGCCGCAAGCTCTTCGTCCTCGGCCGCGAACTGGTCGGTCATCGTTGCCGAGCTTGGGTTCGCCAGACTGGAACGATCCGACTCCTGCAGGTGTAGATGCACGGTCTCCGGCGTCAGGCCGGCCGGATCACCGGTCTCCCGATAGAGCCGATGCAGCAGGCGTGCCGTTTGCGCCACAGCAGCCTCGGGACCGATGAGATCAAAGGCATTGCCCCGATTGCGGATCTCCACGCCCAGACGCGCTTCCAACTGACGCAGGTTCTGGTCGGAAGGCCCACAGAGATTGGCAAGGCGATGAATGTCGTTGGGCTCGAGTACGAGCGACTCGGAATAGGTTGGGTTATTCAAGCCGGATTCGGCCTCCAGGACCGGGCGGGGGCGGCGGCGACTGGCCACCGCCTTGGGGGGAGGCCCCGCGCCCTGCGCAGAACCTCGATCTGGGTGTTCCTTCCTGCTGCGTGCTCCGCGGGCTCGCGCCAACTAGCACCCCTCCTGACTGGCTGCAGATGCCTCATATTGCAGCAGGATGGGGTGACGACGCCATGACTGCCTGACCCAATGCAGCAATATCTTCAGCAGCGATGAACTCGCCACGCAGGGAATTCGGCATGGCCTCACTAATACGAACATCCACGAAACGCCCAATCAGATCCTCCGGCACAGAACCCGCTGGCGGCCGGAAGTTCACCACCCGATTGTTCTCGGTCCGCCCCTGAGCCTCACCGGGATCTCGCTTCGAGGCTCCGCCCACCAGCACTTTCTCGACGCCGCCCACCATCGCCGCGCTGATGGCCAGTGCCTGCTGGCGGATGCGGTCCTGAAGGATGTGCAGGCGCTGCTTTTTGGTGGCCTCAGAGGTATCGTCCGGCAGATCAGCCGCCGGCGTGCCAGGGCGGGCACTATAGATGAAGCTGAAGGAGGTATCGAAACCGATGTCCTCGATCAGTTTCATGGTGGCCATGAAGTCGGCCTCGGTTTCACCCGGGAAGCCGATGATGAAGTCCGACGACAGACAAATATCAGGACGAATCTGTCGCAGCCTGCGGATGCGGGACTTGTACTCCAACGCCGTGTGGCCCCGCTTCATGAGCGCCAGGATCCGGTCCGACCCGGACTGCACCGGCAGGTGCAGATGACTCACCAGTTCCGGCACCGTAGCATAGGCCTCAATCAGCGCATCGGAGAACTCCACCGGATGGGAGGTGGTATAGCGAATGCGATCAATGCCGTCGATGGCCGCCACGCAGTGGATCAGTTCCGCCAGATCCGCAGTCTCGCCATCCGTTGTCGGCCCCCGGTAGGCATTGACGTTCTGGCCGAGCAGGTTGATCTCGCGTACGCCCTGAGCGGCCAGGGACACGCACTCGACGAGGACGTCGTCCAACGGCCGACTGACCTCCTCACCCCGGGTGTAGGGCACCACACAGAACGTGCAGTACTTCGAGCACCCTTCCATGACTGAAACATAGGCCGTGGGACCCTCTGCGCGGGGCTCGGGCAGGCGGTCGAACTTCTCGATCTCCGGGAAGGAGATGTCGACCAGCGCCGGAC
>SLTB01000268.1 GCA_007130155.1 Pseudomonadales bacterium | reverse complement strand
CCGGAGTTGGAGCTGGGAGAGACCTACGTTGAAGGCGAGTGGGACACCCCCGACCTCGTAGGGCTGCTGGAGGTCCTTCACCGCAATGCGTCGGGGCCGGTGACGCCGTTCTGGCAGCGCCGGCTTAAGTCGCTGCTCAAGTTCAGCAATGATGTCGTGCGCTCACGTCGCAATGTCGCCGTTCACTACGATCTCGATGAGCCGCTCTTTCGGGCGTTTCTCGATTCTGAGATGCATTACTCCTGCGCCTATTTCCGCACCCCACAGGATTCTTTGGAGGCCGCCCAAGTCGCCAAGGCGGAACTGATAGGCCGCAAGCTCCTGCTGGAACCCGGCCAGCGCGTGCTGGATATTGGCTGCGGATGGGGCAGTCTCGCCATGTTCCTGGCGGCCCGCTTCGACGTCGCCGTGACCGGCCTCACACTGTCTCAGGAACAGTATCGTGTGGCCTGTGCAGAAGCGAAGAGGCGGGGGCTCGACGGCCGAGTCCAGTTCCTTCTGGAGGACTATCGGGAGCATGTGGGCAGCTATGATCGGGTGGTCAGTGTCGGCATGTTTGAACATGTGGGCCTGAGTTCCTACGATCTGTTCTTCGAGCTCGTGCGCGCACGACTCTCAACCGGCGGGACTGCGCTGTTGCATACTATCGGTCGGCCGGGGCCACCCGTTCTCGCGACTAATCCCTGGATTGAGCGCCATATTTTCCCCGGTGGCTACATCCCCAGCGCGTCGGAGGTGCTGGCCCCATTGGAGCGCAGCGGGCTGGTGCTCTGCGATTTCGAAGTCTGGCGCCGTCATTACGCGTTTACGCTGCACCATTGGCAGCAGCGCTTTCAGACTCACCGGGAAGCCTTCGTGCGCAGCAAGGGCCAGCGATTTTGCCGGCTCTGGGAGTTCTATCTGGCGGCCTGCGAGGCCGCCTTCGCCAGTGGCGCACTCGAGGTGTTCCACTTCCAGCTTGGAACGGATCAGGACGCAGTGCCTCTGACCCGGGATTACCTCTATCGGGACTGGCCAGCATTGGATGGCGACCGCTCCAACGGGCGTCGGCGACAGGCATCGGGCGGCACCCCCTGAGCCGGGACGGCTCCAGGGTGTTGGCCGCTGGCGCTTCCCGGCGTTATCGTGGCGCCTCGGCAGGTCTGGTGGAGAAAGATAATGGTGGTGATCTGGGTGTTGGTGGCGGATGGGTCCCGGGCGCGTCTGTTTCGTGCTGAAGGCGCGCGTGGTGGACTCGTCGAGATCGACACTTGGCTGCATCCCGAGTCCCGTCTGAGGGAACAGGACTTGGTGACGGATGCGCCCGGCCAGGAGCGTGGCCGAGGCGGCACTGCCCATGGTGTCAACGAACCGCACTCCGCCCGTGACCATGAACTGGAGACTTTTGCCCGCGAAATCGCTGAGCGCCTGCAGACAGCCCTGAGCGAGGAAAGGTTCGGTCGTCTGCTGCTATGCGCACCGCCGCGCTTCCTTGGCTTGCTTCGGGACGCGCTTCCGGCAGCCGTTCGTCAGCGGGTGCGCCATGAAATAGGCAAGGATCTGACCTCGATCAAGGATCTTCGAGACCTTCGCAAGCGGTTGCCGGAAGTGCTCTACTCTGAGCTCGATGGCGCATGAACGGACTGGATTTGCGGCGGCTGCCGGCAATCTTCCTGCTCATCGCTGTGGTGACGGGCTGCGCCAATTTCCAGGGCGCGCCGGATGCACCTCGTGAAGTTTCTCCTGCGGACATGCTGCGGCTGCTGGTCTTCGACTGCGGTCGCATCCGGCTCGAGAGCGTGCATCTTTTCGGCCTCGCAAGCACCGACACGGATGTCCGAGAACTGGCCGTGCCGTGCTACCTGATCGATCATCCCCGCGGCCGTCTGCTCTGGGAAGGGGGTTTGCCATCCGAGTTGGCCGGGATCGACGGCTGGGTGGAGGACCGTGGCGGTCTTTCCCAGCGCCTCGATCGCAGTCTCGTGGATCAGCTGGCAGCGCTGGGATGGCAGCCTGAGGATGTCGATTGGATTGCGTTCTCCCATTATCACAGTGACCACATCGGTGCTGCGGCAGCTTTCGCCGGTGCTACCCAGCTCATCCAGCGGGCCGAGGCCGAGGCTGCATTCGGTGCCGAGGCCGCACAGTATTTCTTCGATCCGGATCTCTACGCGGCGCTGGTGGACGCACCGAAGAAGGTGCTCGATGGCCGTTATGACGTCTTTGGGGATGGCCGCGTTGTGCTGCTCCCTGCGCCCGGCCATACCCCCGGCCATCAGGTGTTATATTTGAACCTGACAGAGACGGGGCCGCTTCTGCTCGCAGGTGACCTCTGGCACTTCGAGGCGAGCCGACGGCTTCGAGCGGTGCCTCTGTTCAATTACGATCGGGAAGCCACGCTCGCGAGCATGGACCGCTTCGAAGTACTGCTGGAACAGTGGGGCGCCACGCTGTGGATCGAACACTCCCTGGAGCTGTTCGAGAGTCTCGATCTCGCCCCGGCATTTTATCACTAGGCTTGATTGCCCGTGCGGCGGGCTCCCAAAGGCGCATTTTCACCTCGTGGGGGCCCGCCGCGCGGGCGATGGACAACTACAGACCTAACACGACGGTGGCGATCGTGAAGTATACGATGAGCCCGCTTGCGTCGACGATGGTGGTCACGAAGGGCGCGCTGATCACTGCCGGATCAACGTGGATCATTCTTGCGATCAGCGGCATCAGCGATCCTACCAGCGCCGCCAGGGTGCAGATGGCCACCAGGGTCAAGGACACCACCAGGGCGATGTCCTGATCGAACACGGCCCAGACGATGAAGTAGGCCACGACCGCCAGGCTGCTGCCGAGGAGCAGTCCAACTCCCGATTCGCGCAGACCGACCCTGACGAGATCACTGGTGCGAACGTCGTCCACCGCCAGGGCGCGGACGATGGTGGTGGCGGACTGGGCGCCGGTGTTCCCGCCAATGCCGATCAGCAGGGGAATGAACAGTGCCAGGGTGACTACCTGTTCCAGAGTGGCCTCAAAGGCGGTGAGCACGTTCACGGTCAAGGTGGCGGCGATGGCCAGCATGGACAGCCAGACGATTCGGCTCTTGACCAGTTGCAGGCTGCTCACGGCGAAGTACGGCTTGCCGAGGGGTGCCACGGCCGATGCCCGAGCAATGTCCTCGGTTTCCTCGCGTTGGATGATGTCCATGGCGTCGTCAACCGTGACGATGCCCACCAGGGTGTCGTCATCTTCCACCACGGACACGGCGATGCTGTCGGCGGACTGGATGTAGCGGGCCACGTCCTCCTGATCGTCGCGTACCGAAAAGGAGTCTGATTTCAGATACTTCAGATCTTCCACCCGGTCTGACATCTCAGCCATGACCAGGGATTCGAGTTCGATGGAGCCGAGCAGGTGACCGGCCTCGTCGACAATGGGCAGGAAGTAGATGGTCTCCACGTCCTCGCCGTCGCGCCGGACCAGGGACAGGGCTTCTGCCACCGTCATATCGGCGCGCAGGGCGAGGAAGTTCGGGCTCATGATGCGGCCTGCGGACTCGGCCGGATATTCGAGCAGCAGTGCGGTGGCGGTGCGGTCTTTCGGGCTCAGAATGTCGAGGAAGGTGGCGACCTGTTCCGGCTCGAACTCTTCGAGCAAGCGGGCCTGATCGTCGGGCTCGAGTTCCTCGAACAGGGCGAAGGCCTCGCCGCTGTCCATGGCCGTCAGCAGTTGCGCCTGAATGGCTGGTTCCAGGTAGTCAAAGATGTCTGCTGCCCGATCGGGTGACAGTTGACTGAAGATCTCGCTGCGAGGTTCGGCGTCGAGGTGATCCAGCTCGGCGGCGATGGTCACCTCGTCGGTGTCCTTCAGCCATTGCGCGAGTTCGAATGCGGATTCCGGTGGCTCCGTTGTGGCTTTGCTCATGTTTGGTATCCGTTGGTCAGGCTGCTAGGGAGGCTTTAACCTGGGTTCACCCGGCTCTGGAGGACCCGCAGAGCGGTGGTGCACCCGGTTCAGATGCTCCCCAGATCCCGCTTCAGGGCAAGCAGGTTCAGCAGGTCGGCAAGGGTCACGATGCCGATGACGCGATCGCCGTCGGCTATGATGATCTGGCCGCTGCGACTGCGCTGCATTTTGTCGAGTACCTGCTGGGCATCGTCATCGGGGTGGCCGAGTTGATCCTCCTCAAGGGGTGCCATGATGCGGCGTACCGACTGTTGTGCCCACTCCTCACGGGGAATCTGTTTGACGTCGCGGGTGCGTACGCGGCCGATGAGGCGGTCGTTCTCCGTCACAGGGTAGACGCTGTAGTGATCGTGGAAGGCGTGATCCTCGATGAACTCGCTGAGCGGGATGTCGGGGGATACCGACACGGGATGTTCTGCCATGAAGCGGCGGATGGGGACACCCTCGAAGGTCACGCGCAACGCGGTCTGCTCATAGGCGGCGCGCGCCACGCCGATGACGAAGACGCCGATGAGTATCCACCACAGGCCGCCGAGGGCGCCGACGCTGATCAGGGCCCAGAAGCCGATCAGAACCAGGGTGAGGCCGAACCCCTGGCCCATGCGCGATGCCGTCAATGTGGCGGACAGCAGGTCGCCGCGTCGGTGCCAAAGCCAGGCCCGCAGGACCCTGCCACCGTCCAGCGGAAAGCCGGGAAACATGTTGAAGATGGCCAGAATCAGGTTGATCAGGGACAAGTAGCCGAACAGCGCGGCGAGATATTCGGGCAGCGGGGTCTGTGCCAGCAGCCCTGCGATCAGTCCAAAACCCAGGAAAAGCGCGAGGCTGGCCAGGGGGCCGGCTATGGCGACTTCGAACTCGATGCGTGGCGTCGGTGGTTCTGAAGTCATCTCGGCTGCGCCACCGAAGAGAAACAAGGTGATGCCCTGGATCTCCATGCCCTTGGATTTGGCCACCAGGGAGTGGGAGAACTCGTGAAACAGCAGGGAAAAGAACACTCCCAGCATGCCGACGAGGCCGAGTGCCCAGTACACGGGTACCGTCAGCCCCGGCAGGCGTGCAGGAAAGAAGCCTGTGGCCAGGGACCAGAATATGAGAACGGCGAGCAGCACCCAGCTGCTGTTGGCGCGGACTTCGAGGCCGAACAAGGTGAACAGGGGGATCCGGTGACCGAACATCGCAGGCTCCAGGCTGTCTTGGTTATGCCAGGATACATGATGGGTCGAGAGCGATCGTGACGGCTGCGTACTGCGCTGTCGTCGGCATCACTTGGCGCCGTCGCTCAGGGCGCTTATGTTGGGCAGCTACGCAAGACTCGCAATACCACTGCAAGGAGACATGACATGGGACTGCGGATCGGATCACTGGCCCCGGATTTCACGGCCGAGACCACGGCTGGGCGCCTGAGCTTCCACGACTGGATGGGTGACAGCTACTGCATTCTGTTCTCGCATCCCAAGGATTTCACCCCGGTGTGCACCACGGAGCTCGGCTACATGGCCCGTCTGAAGGGCGAGTTCGACAAGCGGAATACGAAGATCATCGGCCTTTCCGTGGATCCGGTAGCCAATCACGCGGCCTGGGCCAGGGACATCGAGGAGACCCAGGGCACGGCGCCGAACTACCCCATGATCGGCGATACCGACCTCGCGGTGGCCAAGCTCTACGAGATGCTGCCCGAGGACGAGAGCGGTGGCGCCGACGGACGCACTGCGGCGGACAACGCCACGGTCCGGTCGGTGTTCATGATCGGCCCCGACAAGCGCATCAAGGCCATGCTGATCTATCCGATGACGTCAGGGCGCAATTTCGACGAGGTGCTGCGCCTGCTGGATTCCATCCAGCTCAATGCGGCCCACACCGTGGCGACGCCGGTTAACTGGCGTCCGGGTGACGATGTGATCATTCCACCCTCCGTGAGCGACGAGGAAGCGAAGAAGAAATACCCGGAGGGCTTCAAAACCCTGAAGCCCTACCTCAGGGTGGTCAGGCAGCCAGGATGATCACATATGCCTGACCGGGAAAAACCGAGCCTGAAGCCAGGGGGCCTGCTGCCCTGGATCCGCCGCGGCGAGGCATGGCTTTGGCAGGACCGCGGTGAGCGGTCTGTACCGGTCCGGGCCGGTATGCATACCGTTTTGCTGGCCTTTGCGGCGGGCCGTGATCTGGCCGCCGGCCAGCTCACCTTACGCGCCATGAGCCTGGTCTATACCACGTTGCTTGCGCTGGTACCCATACTCGCCATCAGCTTCTCGATCCTCAAGGGCTTTGGCGTCCACAACCAGATCGAGCCCTTCCTGCTCAACATGCTGGAGCCGCTGGGCGAACGCAGTGAGGAAATTGCCGGGCAGATCGTCGCCTTCGTGGACAACATCCAGGTGGGCGTGCTTGGCGTGGTGGGTCTGATATTCCTGTTCTATACCGCCGTGTCGCTGATGCGGAAGATTGAACTCGCCTTTAACGAAATCTGGGAGGTTACCCAGGAGCGGCGGGTGGCGGAACGATTCCGGGATTACTTTTCGGTCATTCTGCTGGGTCCGCTGCTCATCTTCGTGTCGCTGGGCATGACGGCCATGCTCATGAGCACCACCATGGCGGAGTGGCTGCTCGGCTTCGAGACCCTCGGCCGGATGGTGGCGTTATTCAGCCGGATGACCCCCGTCCTGATCCTGGTCTTCGCGTTCACCTTCATCAACATGTTCGTGCCCAATACCCGGGTCCGCTTCGTTTCGGCGTTGTTGGGCGGTGCCGTCTCGGCGCTGCTGTGGCACGGTATGGGCTTGATGTTCGCCGCCTTCGTGGCCGAGGCCACCCGCTACACGGCCATCTACTCGGGTTTTGCCACGCCGATCCTGTTCATGATCTGGCTCTATCTAGGCTGGCTCATCCTTCTCATCGGCGGCACCATCGCCTTTTACCACCAGCATTCTGACTACCTGCCCGGTCGGCGGATGTCCGTGCACTTGAGCTTCGTGGAGAAGGAGCACCTCGCACTGCATATCCTGCGTTTGATCGGCAGGAGCTTCTACGGCGGCCAGACGCCGCCGAGCGTCACACAACTGGCGCGACAGCTGCGAGTGCCGACGGAAGTGGTGGTGGGCTTGCTCGGGCCTCTGGAGAGTGCGGGTCTGCTGGTGCTGGCCGGTAACGGCCAGCAGGGTTATTTGCCGGCCTGTCCCTGGGAGCAGGCCTCGGTGCATCAGGCCCTGGAGGCCGTGCGGCGATCGGGGCGCGAAGATCCCGGGTCGAGGGTGCCTCCTGCGGGTGAGGATCAGGTACAGGCTGTTCTCGATGAGCTCGAGCGCCTGTCGCGGGAGTCCTTCGCGTCCATGTCGCTGAAAACGTTCGTTACGGACGATGGCGTGCCAAACACCGCCAGCGCCAGCGCCAGCGCCAGCGTCCGTGTCTAGCTCTGCGTGCCGCAGCGCTTTCACGTTCTACCGCGCGGGCCATCCCGAACCTGAAGCTCACTGCTGTGCGAACTTCGGACTCAGGATACTGGTGTCTTGAACGCTGTCATCGCTTCGGTCCCAGCAGGAACCAGAGGATCACGCCGATGACGGGGAGAATCAGGATCAGTACGATCCACAGAACCTTCGACCCCGTGCTCGCGGAACTCCCAGCCGTCTTGACGATGGCGTAGACGACGACGATCAGCCAGAT
>SLTB01000129.1 GCA_007130155.1 Pseudomonadales bacterium | reverse complement strand
CAGCGCGAGGAGGAACTACGTGAAAACTGATACCGCACTCGTTTCCCGACGGCTGCCGTCCCGATTGGGTCTGCGCTTCGCCCTGGTCGCTACGATCGCGGCCCTTGGTTTCATCAGTGGCAAGGGGCCAGGTTTGGAGCAGGTGTATGCCCAGGCTCCTGGTGAGGTTTCGGAAGAGGCCGAGCAGCGGCGGACTCAGCGGGTGCCGGCCATGCGGGAGCAGGCCTTCAATCGGCTCTCCGAAGCGCAGGAGGCGCTCGACGAGAACGACACTGCCAAAGCGCTGGAAGCGCTCACGAGACTGGAAGGGCAGCGCGGCCTGAATGCTTATGAAGCGGCTTCCATGTGGAACATGCGGGCTTACATCCATTTCTCCACGGACAACTACACGCGCGCCATCGAGGCCTACGAGCGGGTCCTGTCCTTTTCGCCGGAGGTGCCACTGGCGCTGGAGCTGGGCACCATGTATGCCCTTGGACAGCTCTATTTCGTGCAGGAAGATTATCAGCAAGCCATCCACTATCTGAACCGCTGGTTCGACCTGGTGGAGACCCCGTCGACCCAGTCCTACGTCTTCCTTGCCCAGGCCTACTATCAGCTCAATGATTTTCGCAATGTCATTCCTGCGGTGCAGAGCGCCATGGACTTGGCCCGTCAGCGCGGAGATGAGGTGCGTGAGAACTGGTGGCTGCTGAAGCGGGCTGCGTATTACGAAATGGAAAACTTCGCCAAGGTCATCGAGATCCTCGAAATCCTGGTGCAGGACTTCCCATCCAAGGACTATTGGGTCCAGCTGTCGGGGCTCTACGGGCAGGAGGGCCAGCAGAAGAAGCAGATCGGCGCCATTTGGGCGGCCTACATGCAGGGCTACCTGGATCAGGAGCGGGAAATTCTGAACGTTGCAGGTTTGCTGCAGCAGGAAGAGGCTCCCTACTGGGCGGCTCGGATTATGGAGCGCGCGATCGAGGACGGCGTGGTCGAGTCGGATCGTCGCAATCTTCAAAGCTTGGCTCAGGCCTGGCAAATGGCGCAGAATCTGGAAAAGGCCATCCCAGTGTACCATCGGGCTGCTGAGCGCGCAGACGATGGCGAGCTCCATTATCGCCTGGCGCAGCTCTATCTGGACAGGGATGACTGCGACAACAGCATCCGATCGGCCGAAAGGGCTATTGCCGCCGGCGGAGTGGATCGGGCGGGGCAGATCTACCTGATCAAGGGCATGTGTGAATACAACCTCACACGTTATGACACCGCCCTCAACACTTTTGCTGAAGGACTCAGGATCGCACGGCGGGATCGCGCTGAGCAGGACATAAGCGCTCTGACGCAGTGGCGGAATCATGTGGAGCGGGAGAAGCGTCGGCAGGAGCAGCTCGCCCGGGCAGCCGATCCTGCCTGACAGGTTCGAAAAGGCCACCAGAACGGGAGTGCCGAACGGCACTCCCGTTTTCGTTTCGGGGCATGATTCGGGTGGAGGAAGCTTGCAGGGATCACTTGGAGCCACGCCACCCTTGGTCAGCCGCCAATTTTCGATAGGCACGGTTGCCGAGGTTCGGCCAAGTGATCGGATTCCTTCGCGCGATTCTGGCGGAAGGCTCCAGCCTGTTTGAGCTGTCAGCGGGAGGCCTGGTGTACACCAGGACGCTCGCCGGAGGGCTGTCATTCGCGGGGAGGTCCGGCATCGCCGCATAAATGGGCGGCTGGATCGGTCTTGCCGTATCGTCTAAGGAGGACGACTTGTTCACTGGGATCGTTCAGGAACTGGCAGCGGTTGTCTCCATGAGCCAGCAGGAAGGGATTACCCGCTTGGAGATCGCCATCTCTGATGAGGGCCGGGCGGGGCTTGCCGGCGGCGCCAGCGTGGCCATCAACGGTACTTGTCTGACCGTGGCTCGGCAGACGGCCGCAGCAGTGGGCTTCGATGTTATTGCCGAGACCCTCAATCGAAGCAACCTGGGCCGACTTGCGGTGGGGCACAAGGTGAATGTGGAAAGATCAGCAACTTTCGCCGACGAAATCGGGGGCCACAGGGTTTCGGGGCACGTGACCACCACGGCGCAGATCACTTCGATCGCAGCAGACGAGGCAAACAGGGTGATGAGGTTCGCTGTCGAGCAGGAGTGGCTGCGAATGCTCTTCCACAAAGGATACGTGGCACTCGATGGCGCCAGCTTGACCATTTCAGCCGTCGATCGTGAGGCCAGTTGGATCGAGGTCAGTCTTATCCCGGAGACGCTGGCGCGCACCACCCTGGGCTTTCGGCGCGTAGGCGATGAGGTGAACCTCGAAGTGGATGCCCAGACTCAGGCTGTGGTCGAAACCGTCGAGCGCTTGTTTCAGGATGCCACGTGGCGGCGGCAGGTCATGCCTTCAGGTTGACGGTAACAGCTGAGAAGAAGGTTTCGATCGATGGGGCTCCTCATCATTCTGCGGTTGCAGGCGTGGATCGGAGGCTGCCTATCACTTGCTCGAGGGCACGGTCAAAGAGCTGCCGGTTGTCCAGAATGCGCAGTCTTTCCTGATCGATAGCCTGGGCGATCTCCAGCCTTGAGAGGGTTTCGATTCGCAGCCCTCGGCGGTTGAGGAAGATGCAACGCTCTGGGGGCTCGGTGATCGAAGCCAGTCGGCAGCGCACCAGCTTGTCCGAGCGGGTGTGCAACTCAACCCAGGTCTGCTCGGCAAGGGTGGCTGCAACTTCAAGCGCGGCCGGACTGGGGGTGGTGTCATTGGCAGGCCTGCTGGTTTCCTCGGTGGCGGCCGCCGTCAACTCGTCCAGCTCGGCCTGCGGGTTCTCTTGGGACTCCCTGTCCGGGGCGTTCAGCGCTGGCGCTTGCTCTTCGTTCTCAGTCTCGACCCACAACGTGAGCACCTCTGCAGCCGTCGTAATGGCTGCCGTGGGCGACATGGCCAGTAGGCTCAGGCCCTTGACGAGCGCTGAATGCAGGGCACTTCCATCGGGTCCGGTAGCACTTCCGGTGAGGCGACGCAGTACGGTGAACGCGCTCTGCCACGGTTCCGGGTCGCCATGAGCCCGCATCAGTACCTGCTGCCAGTCTGTGCGCAGGAAGTTCACCAGCGGGGGTGGCAACGGTGGTGCGCATGCCAATCGGTGTTGGATGAGACGGGTCACAATACGGCGGGTGCGGTCGGCCGTGATGCGTGCCTGTTCTTGAGCGATCACCCTGGCTTCGGCAACCTGGATGCGTTCGGCTTCAGCCGCCAGCAAACCGTCGAGTTCTTCCTGCAAGGCATCGAAGAGGGCTGTGTCACCCTCGAATTCGCTGCCAGCGCGGGTTACCAGCCGGTCAATCCCGGCGTAAAGGCGGTCGCGTGATTTATCTTCCGCGTGTCCCCAACCAATTCCGGCACGGCTGATGGCATTGAGGAAGCGGCGTGCGGGGTGTCGCGATGCGCTGAAGAAGGTGGCATCCATGAGTGCCACCCGCAGCATGGGGAACTGCAGTCGCGCGATCAGGGCACGCATTGGAATGGCTAGATTGTCGTCGTTGAGAATGAGGTCGAAGAGCATCTGAAGCAGGTTGACGGTGTCCTCATCCGCCCCTTTGAGAGCTGCCTGGCTGCGGCCCTTGCGCCGGGCTTCCTCGAGCAGGAAGGCGCCCAGATCCAGACGCTCCGGTAGTCGCCCCAGATCGCTGTCGTGCCAGGAGCGCAGCGCGACCCGCTCACTGGCCTCGAGTAATTGAAGAACCGTGCTGACATCGAGCAGTTGGGCTGGATCGCTGCTGTGGTCGAAGCGACGTCGCTGGCGTAGTGCAGGAAGCTTTCGCATCAGTGCTGTGCGGCGCTTGACGGCGGTCTCGAGATCGAACCCAGCTGGCAGCAGTTGCCGAGCGCCGGGCCACATGGAGGTGAGATCGGGGGTTGGAGCCGCATGCTCCGATGTCATGCCGGCAGGAACGCGCTGGTTGACCGCTGGAGCGGCAGTCGGTGCGGGTTCGGGTTCAGCTCGCTCCAGGCTGGTACCCGCCTGTTTGCTCCTGACTTCGGCGGTCAGATCCAGCTTCGGAAGGATGCCGGCCGCCACCAGGATGTCATTGAACTCCCGGAAGAGCCCTGCAATGGGCTCCATCACCTCATTTTCGAAGTGTTTGAACAGAATCAGCTGAATGCGAAGATCGAGTTCGAGTGGCTTTAAGGCGTCGGCAAAGGCTTCTGCCAGGGAACTGGCGTTTAGTGAGATCCGGGCGGCGGCGCTGCCCGGATCCAGCTGCTCTCGCAGGGCTTCTATCCGACGCTGAGCCAGCAGCACCTCCAGGGTATGGGCGCGCTCAAAGCGCTGGGTCATCGTGGCTACGGCGAGTCGATGTTCGAGGACGTCGTCGTCGATCAGGGTAAGTTCTTCGTGTCGGGACTCCAGACTGACCGCATCATCTGTTTTTCCAACTGGCGCCGCCGGCTGCTGCGCTGCGGCGTTAATCCCGTTAGCGAAGCTGGTGCGAATGTCGTCGGTCTGGTAACGCAGCAAGCGCATGGAGTTGAAGTAGACTTCATGCATGACGCTGCTCTCTGCAGCGTCTGCGCGCGCGAATAGATCGTCGTCGAGATCCAGAAGCAGTTGGCGCAGGCGGTCGTTGGCGAAGGACTGCCACCTTTCCCACAAATATTCCAACAGCCGCTCGGGCTGCTGGCGAGTGACTGCAGGGTGGGCAACGACGTTTGCCGTGGTGCTCGGAGCACGGCGGTCGGGCGACTTGGCCATCTGGCCCTCCGGATACAGTGCAGCATCTGCGACGGTGACCTGACCGTTAATCTGTCTCCGACCTCCCTGAGGCCGACATCTGGCTGAGTCCCGAGGCTGTCATCGCAAAGCTAGTCCAGCCTTGGGATTGCTGCCGCGATCTGGGGCTCAGGTGGAGTGTGATACGGGGTTGTTTTGATTCATTCGAGGGTATTTCTTTTCGAAACGTGAACCGGGTCATGGTTTCGACTGCCGGCCCAGATGGCGATGACGGGCCCCTGGGAACTGGCATTGCGAGCGATGGATATTTGGGGATCCCGCGCAGACGCCTGATCGGATAATTGCCCCTACCGCATCATTGCCCGCCAGTCCTTGATATCCGTAGCTGGCCCCTCTTCGAGTTCGATGCCTATGCCGTGAGAGTCGGTAGCATTGGCGTCGCTCCAACGGACCTTGCCCGACAGGAAGAATTTCCCTGGCCGGCTGGATATTTCGACCCAGATATCCACCAGTGTGCCCACGGGAAGGGGCCGTGCGCAGTAGTAGCGGATACCCGATGCCCATACATCCACGACCAGTCCCGCTTGGGTGCGACCAACGAGTTCAGGATGCTCAGGGCAGAGCACCACCTGCACGAACAGGCGCTCGCGGCAGATGAACCGGGGTTCCTGGCAGCGATCTGCTATGGGGCGGCTGCGACCTTCGACCACGGGGCGCAGGGCATCCAGCCAAAATACGTTTGGTTCGTCGGCCAGGGCATTCATGCTCGGTCTCCCAGCGTTGATTCAACTTTCGTTCTCTGGCAGTGCGATCGGCGTGCCAACAAAAAAATCTTTCTAGAACAATCGGATGATTGTTTTCCTTGGAGTTCATGGTCGGCCCTTGCACGCTTATTACAGACGCTCGGCGTCCAGCCATGACCTAGGGCGTCAGCCAACAAGCGTAGTGGTATGTAGTGGTATATTGAGAGCGGTCCGCCATCCTCGGAGATCTCGCCATCAGTACTTCCTTTCATGCACGCCTGGACGCGGCCTGGTCGCAAACCGGTTCCATGCTCTGTGTGGGCCTCGACCCTGATCCGTCGCGTCTGCCGGAACGGATGGGGCTGACCCCCGAAGGGATCGTGGCGTTTCATCGCTCGATCATTGGGGCGACGGCTGATCTTGCTTGTGCCTACAAGCCCCAGATTGCCCACTTCGCGGCTATCGGTGCCGAGGCGGCGCTGGTGGAAAGCATCGCCGCGATCCGCGAACTCGCTCCCCATGCAGTGGTCATCCTGGACGCCAAAAGGGGCGACATTGGTTCGACAGCGGCCATGTACGCCCGGGAAGCCTTCGATCGCTACGGTGCCGACGCGGTTACCTTGAATCCTTATCTTGGCGGAGAAAGTCTCGAGCCCTTTATAGATCGCCGAGATCGCGGGACGGTAATCCTTTGCCGCACCTCCAATCCGGGGGCAGGAGAGATTCAGGACTGGCCAGAGTCCGATCCACTTTACGCCAGGATCGCGCGATTGGCCGTCAGCCATTGGAATCCTCACGACAACCTCATGCTCGTCGCGGGCGCGACCCGCCCCTCTGAATTGCAGCGTATCCGTGAGTTGGCGCCTGACATACCGCTGTTGGTTCCGGGGCTCGGTGCGCAGGGGGGGGATCTCGAAGCTGTGGTGGATGCGGGGCTCGATGCACGAGGGTGGGGGCTGGTCGTCAACAGTTCGCGAGCGATTCTTTATGCAGGCAGCGGTCCTGACTTCGCAACTCTGGCGCGGGCTGAAGCGCTGCGCATGCGCGATGCCCTGAGAGTGGCTGCTGCAGCGGTGATGGCACGTCGCCGACAAGCGGGCATGGGGGACGCCGGGAGACAGGTAAGATGAAGACTGCACGAGGTGACACAGGGCGTCAGGTCTTGACCTTTGGTGCCCGAAGTTTTTCCAGCTGGGTAGGTCGGATTCTAGAATAAGTTTAGATTTGTACTTTAAGTTATTGAAATAAAATCACTAAATTAATTATCTCAGGATTGGCATGATGCTTGGGAGGTTCATCCTGACGACGGGTGAGCCAGGACGGTGCGCTGCGGTCGGCTGTTTCGGCAATGGAGAGGCATCGTGCAGTCTACATTCCAACTCATCCTTAGCGGTTGCACCGGTGTAATACTGGGCCTGGCGAGCCGCGCCCTGTTGGCGCCACGGGTAGCTGTCCTCACGGCCATGGCAGGCGGGGGTTCGGCCTGGGCGTTGCTGAAGCTTGAATGTCGACTCGTGAGGTTTCGCAGGGCCGACGACGATGAGCTGCAGCACGACGGCGCGCTGGCAGGTGAGGGGATGGGCTCGTGCACGTGATGGATACCTCCATATTCGGCAGTCGGGATGAGGCGACACCCTGGTTGCGCTATCTGGCGGCGGCCATGTTGGATGGTGCCCTGCAGCCGGTGCTCAATGTCCCCCACGCGGAAGCTTTGCTAAAGAGCGTAGCCGTATTGGGGATTGGGGCTTCGAGCGAGCCCTGGCAGCTGCCGGAGATTGGCCGTGGCTTCACGATGCGTGCCGCCCTGGTCGCTGCGGCCGAAGCCTTGCTCGAGCGTTCCGATCCGGCAGCGGATGGGCGGCAATGGCGTCTTTCTGTGCTGGCGCTGGCTCTGGCTGACGAGCTGATGACATTGCCTGGCGCGGACCGTTCCGACCTGAGCATGGCTCGTATGCGCTATGCCCTGGGCCTGATGACATCAGAGCCGCCGGACCGGTTGGCTGCAGAAATGGGTCAGTATCGGGATGAAGCGCTGGAGCTTCTGACCGATGCCCATCTGCTGGTACGTCTGGCGGCCGCTGCCTGGAGGCTGGCCAGCGATGGCGAAGAAGCTCTGGGACCCGTAGCCACCTTGCTCGAACAGGATGAGCCCGTTTTCTCGGCCCGGCTTCGGAGGGTAACGGTTTGGGAACCGCCCAAGGCGAACGATCGATCCGAGGCGGCATTACGCCACAGTATCGCGCGGTTTCGTTCCTTGGAGGCGGTGCTGCTGCCGATGGCGGAAGCGCCCAATGTCGCTGCCGCATTGGCTCTGGTGGAGCAGCTGATCCCGCGCTGGTTGGGCCAGACCGTCCTGCCACTTTGGGTGGATGATGACGATCGGCTGACCTTGCATGGTGCCTCTGATCTGGCGGGCCAGCGTCTTCGAATTCACGGCGGACGCTCGGCGGCTGCCAATGCGGCCATTCTCGGCGAGGTAACCGTGCAGCGGGTCAATGGCTCCGGCGTCCGGTCGGCAGAGCTTCTGGGACCAGATGCGTCATCCGTCGTGTCGGTGCTTGACCGCCAGTGCGCGGAGCGCCTGGGTACGGAAGCGCTGTTAGCCTTGCCGGTAGGCGCTCCGGAACCCATCGCGGTGCTTTTGATGGGCGCCGGCGTGACACCTGACGATCTGGCTGTGGTCCGCGTTCACAGCGCCCGCTGGTTAACTCGTTTTGCGGGTTTCGAAAGGCAGTTGCAGGACTCGGCCGCTGAGCAACGCGCCAGGTACACGCGAAGAATGCGGGAGGCGGTCCACGAGATCAGCAATCCCCTTTCGGTGATCCAGAACTACGTGCATCTGCTCGGAATCCGCACCGATGGCGATGCGCCGGTCCAGGAGCAGATTCGATTGATCAGTGACGAGCTGCGGCGGGCTGCTTCCCTTTTGCGATCGTTGACGGACGAAGAGCGCGCAGACCGGGCCATTGGGGAAGCTGGTGACGTCAACGCTCTGGTGTCGGATGTTCTGGCGCTGATCAAATCGTCTCTGGGGCCGACCCCGGGAATCGAGATCCGGTTCACGCCCGGAATCGACTTGCCGGCGTTGGCAGCAGCCGATCAACGCCTGCACCAAGTACTGTTGAACCTTACCAGGAACGCATTGGAGGCCATGTCTGATGGCGGCATCCTCGACGTCGTCGTGGATCAGTCCATAAACGACCGGGGGCAGTGCGGGATCGAGATTCGCGTCTCAGACACGGGAGAGGGCATCGCCCCGACCCTGCTGGGGCACATCTTTGAATCGGGCGTGTCAGTCAAAGGCGAAGGTCGAGGGTTGGGGCTCGCCATCACGAGCAGACTCGTCCAAGAGCTGGGTGGCGAGATCTCGTGTCGGTCCCGCCTGGGGGCGGGGACTTCATTCCTGGTCTGGCTTCCAGCCGTCTGAGCCGCTCTTCCAGCCATGCCAGACCTGCCGTGGCGCAGCGCGCTCCCGGGCATCGTTATCTTCATCGATGCCACCTGCGCGCAGTCGCCGATGCTGCGCGATCTTGGAGTGCCGCATCAAGGGCAGGTGGCTACTGGCTTGCGGCCCGCAGCATACCGCGAGCGATGATGAGCTGCTGGATCTGGCTGGTACCTTCATAGAGGCGAAACAGACGCACGTCGCGGTAGAAACGCTCGATCCCATACTCCTCCATGTAGCCCGCACCGCCGAAGATCTGCACCGCGCGGTCGGCGACCCTACCCACCATTTCGGTGGCGAAGAGCTTGCAGCATGAAGCCAGCATACTGACATCCTCGCCCCGGTCGCGGCGCTCGGCGGCATCGATGACCATGCAGCGGGCAGCGTAGGCTTCGGTGCGGGAGTCGGCCAGCATGCCTTGCAGCAGCTGAAACTCGCCGATGGGCTGGCCGAACTGCTTGCGTTCCAGCGCATAGCGTACGCTTTCGTCGATCAGTCTTTCGGCGGTGCCGACCGCCAGCGCGCTGATGTGCAGCCGGCCCCGGTCCAGGGTCTTCATGGCCGTCCCGAATCCTCCGTTGAGCTTTGCCTCGCCGCCGAGCAGGGCGCTGGCCGGAATGCGCACGTCCTCGAAGACGACGTCGCAGACATGGGCACCCTGTTGGCCCATCTTGCGATCGGGCTTGCCCAGGGAAATGCCAGGGGTATCCGCCGGCACCAGGAATGCCGAGACGCCGCTGCCGCCGCTCCGCTCCGGATGGGTGCGGGCGAACACCGTGAAGAGCTGGGCGTGGGGGGCATTGGTGATGTAGCGCTTGCTGCCGTTGAGGACGAAGTCGTCGCCATCGCGAACTGCGCGGGTGCGCACGCTGCCGGCATCGGAGCCTGCTTCCGGCTCCGTCAGGGCGAAGGAGCCGATCACTTCACCACTGGCCATCTTCGGCAGGTAGTGCCGCTTCTGCTCGTCGGTGCCGTCCATCACCAGGCCCTGGGAGCCAATGCCGTTGTTGGTGCCGATGACGGAGCGGAACGCCGGAGAGGTCCAGCCCAGCTCCAGGACCACGCGGCACTCTTCCTCGGTATTGAGTCCGAGACCACCGTACTCTTCAGGAATGGTGAGGCCGAACATGCCCAGTTCGCGCATCTCCTGGATCACTTCAGGTGGGATCCTGTCTTCCCTGGCGATCTGCGCCTCCAAAGGCACCAGCCGTTCACGCACGAAACGACTGATGGTGTCCAGAAGCTGCTGCAGGGTCGCTTGGTCCAGGGCCATCGGTTGACGTCTCCTCAGAGGGCGGGGCGGGCAGTTTAACGGATCATGGGCACCTCTGGCGCGTGCTGCGGTCGAGGTTGCTTTTTTGCCCGCATCCGGGACGCCGTGAGCCTTGCCGCCGCCATGGGAGTTCACCAAGAACGTTCGTTCACCCTGTCGCGGACAACATGCGATCGCCTGGACCTGCCCGGTTTTTTGGGCGCATTTCGCCCGGAGCGGAATGCGTCGCCGCAGGGCGCCCGAAGGGTGCGGGCCATGGATGGTCCGTAATGGCCCGCATTGCAGGTGATAGATCAGCGGTGGATCAAAGCAGCGCCTGACGGCGCTGATCGCCCCCACTTGGGGCTCCCACAAGGGAGTCCTGCCGGGAGACGCCACGCTCTGCGTCGAGTCGGTTACACCCTCTATAAAGTGATTAAAATTCAGCGGCGTAACTTATGTTCCATAAGAGTTCCCAACGGGCCCTCCGTAGCCCCGATTGCCTGCCCTGGTGCGGTGGTCTAACCTCCTCGTCCCTCGCACGTTTCCAGGAAGGCGCCATGTCCAGCGAAGCCCGTTCTGTCCCGTCCCTACCGGCTCAGTCCACCCGAGCGGCCTTCCGTTGGGAAGACCCTCTGGCCATGGAGGGGCTCCTGACCGAGGAGGAGCGGCTGGTCCGCGACACGGCGCGTGGCTACGCCCAGGACAGGCTCCTGCCGCGGGTGCTGGAAGCCAACCGCAAGGAGCATTTCCACCGTGAGATCATGAATGAACTCGGCGAACTCGGGATGCTCGGAGCGACCCTGCCGGAGGCCTACGGCTGCGCCGGTGTCAATCATGTCTGCTACGGGTTGATGGCGAGGGAGGTCGAAAGGGTGGACTCGGGTTACCGGTCGGCCATGAGCGTTCAATCGTCGCTGGTGATGCATCCCATTCATGCCTACGGCAATGAGGAGCAGCGGCAGAAGTACCTGCCCAAGCTCGCCACCGGCGAATGGGTCGGCTGCTTCGGTCTGACCGAACCCGACCACGGTTCCGATCCGGGCAGCATGATCACGCGCGCCGAAGCCGTCGACGGCGGTTTCGTGCTCAACGGCGCCAAGATGTGGATTACCAACTCACCCATTGCCGACCTCGCCGTGGTCTGGGCCAAGCTCGACGGCAGGATCCGTGGCTTCGTGGTGGAGCGGGGCAGCCAGGGTTTCTCGACGCCGAAGATCGGAGGCAAGATGAGCCTGCGCGCATCCATCACTGGCGAGATTGTCCTCGACGACTGCTTCGTGCCCGAAACCAATCTGCTGCCCAATGTCAGCGGTCTGGCCGGACCCTTCGGCTGTCTGAACAAGGCCCGTTACGGCATTGCCTGGGGGGCGATGGGCGCGGCGGAGTTCTGCTGGCATGCAGCACTCCACTACACCCTGGAACGCAAGCAGTTCGGCCGGCCGCTGGCAGCCAATCAGCTCATTCAGAAGAAGCTCGCGGACATGCAGACCGAGATCAGTCTTGGCCTGCTCGGCTGCCTGCAGGCAGGGCGCCTCATGGATGCCGGCGAACTGCCGGTGGAAACCATCTCCCTGCTCAAGCGCAACAATTGCGGCAAAGCGCTGGACGTGGCCCGGACGGCCCGTGAGATGCATGGTGGCAACGGCATCAGCGACGAATACCACGTGATCCGCCACGTCATGAATCTGGAGACCGTGAACACCTATGAAGGGACCCATGACATCCACGCGCTGATCCTCGGTCGGGCCCAGACTGGCATCCAGGCCTTCAGTTGATCGATTCCTCACCCGAACGCATTCGTGCTTGATTATTGCCCGCCGTGACTCGATAGTTGGGACTTGCCTTCATGCGTGAAGGTATTTGGGGAGAGACGCCAGGGATGCGGGTAGCCGGATGCTGCCGGTGGGCTGCACTGCGTTGGTCGCTGTTGCTTGGGCTGTTGCTTGGGCTGTTGCTGGACGTGGCAGGGTTGTCTGGCGAGGATCCTCACCTCGCCGGTGTTTTCGCCACTCATTAAGTTGTTGTATTCGTATGCTTTTTTGGTCGACGAGGCGCAGCCGTGGGTGGGCGATTCGTGTCATGCCTGCGGCCGCCTCCATATTCCTCGAGGGAGGGGAGCAGGCATGAGTTCACATGAAGGCAGGGCCAGCAAGGGGCTTGGCGCTTTGGCGCTGGCGTCCCTGGCGATGAGCATTTCGGCGGCGAGCGTTGCCCAGACGGAGCCTGCGCGTCGCGCGGGGGTGCTCGAAGAAATCATCGTTACGGGTACCAAGCGCGATACCAGTCAGCAGGACACCCCGATCGCCATCTCGACCATCACTGCCGAACAGATCAACAGGACGTTCGGCAATGATGTTCGCGTCATCGGTGACCTGTCGCCGAACGTCACGCTCACGAACCAGACAGGTTTCAACGCGCTGGCAGGCGGTATCCGTGGTACGGGAACCATCTCCATTCTTACCACCCAGGACCCCAGTGTTGGACTGCTGGTGGACGAGTTCGCTTTAAACCACGTGCAATCCCAGTTCGTGGAACTGTTTGATCTCGAACAGGTGGAGATCTATCGCGGCCCCCAGGGCACCCTGTTCGGCAAGAACAGTACCGGCGGCGTGATTACCATCCGCTCGAAGCGGCCCTCGCTGAACGAGTATGGAGCCGATATCCGCATCGTGGGCGGACGCTATGATGGGGGCGCCAATACCCAGAAGGTCCAGGTCGGTTTCGACGTGCCGCTCATCGACGATCGCCTCGGTTTCCGCATGGCGGCGTCCTACACCGATGAAGACGGTTACTACACTAACGACAAGGATACGGCGACGTTTCCGAATTCGCCCTTCAATGCGCTGGTCGGCATCACGCCGGATATGCTTCCCGGCGAGCTGAGTCAATCGACCCGCGGGGCCGGAGAGCGCCTCGGGGGCAAAAAGGTGCTGGCGGCGAAGTCCAAACTGCTCTGGCAGCCTAACGACACCTACGAGGCCTACTTCATCTGGGAAATCGTCCGCGATGACTCCGATGCGCCTCCAGGCATCAATGAAACTCCTGGAGGTGAGGGATTCCTGCTGCCGTTGCTTGGTTTCCCTGGTATCCAGGAAGCGGGCCACCGCAATCCCTACAGCACCGGTGCCACCCAGCAGGGCGGTGCCATCCGCATGCGGGACGGCCATCGAGTGGACATCGATGGTTTCTACCTGACCCAGAACCTGGACTTCGACCGCTTCTCCCTGCGTTCCATCACGGGCTACCGGGAGCAGAGCGAGATCCTGCCGAGTACATATACCGGCGAGGCCTTTCTTTCCCTCTTCGATGCCACCCGCAATCTGGAGCGGGAGCAGTTCCAGCAGGAACTGCGCTTTGTCAGCAACTTCGACGGCCCCGTAAACTTGGTGGCCGGGGGCATCTACCTCACGGACGACCTGGACTTCGTAGCCTACTCGACGGTGGGACTCACAAGCCTGTTCCCGCCTTTCGACCTGCGGCAGATCACTTCGGATCCCAATGTCGGCAGCCTCACCCAGGAACGTGAGTCGCTGGCCTTCTATCTCGACGGTTCCTGGGACATCAATGAGAAGATCACCCTCAGCGCGGGAGTGCGCTGGACCCGGGATGAGAAGGACTTCTTCAATCCGGTGGGTGGGGGCGGACCCTGCAACCAGTTCACCCAGGAGCGGGACGCCGTACTGGCGGATCCGAATCTGCCCTTCGATCCGGTCACGAACTGCGAAGCGGATGCCCTGTCCGGTCGCGTGAGCCGTTCTGGATTGGACGCTTCGGAAGTGTCGATGCGGGAAAATCCGTTGCCGAATTCGGCCTATCGCTTCCAGGTGGATACCAAGGAGAAGTGGACGGAGACCACCTGGCGCGTCGTTGGTGACTACAAGTTCTCTGACGAAGCCATGGTGTATGCCAGTATCGCCACGGGCTTTCTTTCCGGTGGCTTCAGCGAGACCTGCTTGCAGCCCCAGACCTGTGTCCCCTACAACCCTGAGACCAACATCAACTATGAGATTGGCCTTAAGGCCGATCTCCTCGATCGGCGTCTGCGGATGAACCTGGCGCTGTTCTGGACGGACTTCGAGGATCTTCAGCGCAACCAGGTGTTCCAGTTCACCAACTTCGACGGTAGTCCGGGGCAGGAGACCATTACCCTGAATGCGGGCAAGTCCCGCTCCCGAGGAGCGGAACTGGAGACCACCTTCATCGTCACGCCCAGCCTGCAGCTGCGCGGTTCCGCAGGTTGGCTGGACGCCGAGTACCGGGAATTCGAGTTCGACGCGGATCCCACTGACCCCACGGTGCTGCCGGTGGATGTGACCGGCCTGGACATTCCGTTCTCGCCGAAATGGCAGTTGGCGGCAGAGGCTCTCTGGGATCAGAACCTGGGCAACGGCGGGTCGCTGCAGTGGGTCGCCGGTGTCCATTATCAGTCCAAGTCAGAAACCAGTCCGTTTGATCCCAACGCGGTAGCCGCAGGTGTGGCAAGGCATCCGACCTTCACGGCCATGGAGAGCCGAACCCTGGTGCACGCCAACATCACCTATATGGATCCGACGGAGCGCTACCATGTATCGCTGTTCGGGAAGAACCTGACCAACGAGAAATATCGGGTGACCGCGAACTCGGTAGGCAATCTCTGGAACTTCACCCAGTACAGTGCCCCGCGGCATCTTGGCGTGGAACTCGGCGTCAGGTTCTGATCAGGTCCCATGCCCCGGGTGCAGCGTGTCGGCTGCACCCGGGGCAAGGATGGGACGGGTCTACGCTTGTCCAGCAGAGCCTCCCAAGTCATCCGGTACTAATGGCACCCTGCCATCATCGCGTTCGAATTCGCTGTTATGCCTGCGCGAAAGCCTCGACGCGTGGCGATTACGCCTTGCAATCCTCGCTGCCTGGATTATTTTGACGACATGCGAAACCAGCGGAATGCCGTCAGGGATCGCATGTTGATTCTGATCCGCATGCCTGCGGATTCCATCGGGGAAGGGAGGCTCCCATGATCAGAGTACTGGTAGTGGATGATCATCGGCTCGTGCGCCTGGGTATCGTGAGCATGTTGACCGGTGTGAGGGGAATCGAAGTTGTGGGGCAGGCCGACAGTGGCGAAGAGGCACTGTTGGTCATGCGGAAACTCGCACCCCATGTGATTCTGATGGATGTGCGCATGCCTGGCATCGGCGGTATCGAAGCGACGCGGCGTGCACTTCGGCAGGATCCGGATCTGAAGATCATTGCGCTGAGTGTCTATGATGACGATCCGTTTCCCTCGAGGATGCTCGAGATCGGGGCGGTGGGTTATGTCACCAAATGTGCCGATGCCCGAGAGCTGATCAGTGCCATCCGCAAGGTCAGAGTGGGGCAACGCTATCTGTCTTCGGACGTGGCTCAGCATCTGGCCCTGCGCTCCTACGATGTGGAGGACATGTCGCCTTTCGCCGTGCTGTCGGGACGCGAGATGCAGATTGCGACCATGGTGGTGAACTGCCGCAAGGTGCAGGATATTTCTGACGCGCTGTGCCTGTCGCCGAAGACCGTCAACAGTTACCGCTACCGGATCTTCGACAAACTGCGTATTTCCAGCGATGTGGAATTGACGCTGATGGCCATGCGTCATGGCATGCTCGATCCGCATCTCGTACTGGGAGAAACTGCCTGATCGTACTTCCTATCGTACTCCCTATCGTACTCCCTGATGTGGCCAGTGGCTCGGCATTCGACCTCGACTGCCGAGCCTGCCCGCGACTGCTTCGACAGCGCGAATCCGATCAGCTGGCCTGCCCGGACTGGCATGCGGCACCCGTGCCTTCTGCGGGGCCGATGCGGTCGCGGTTGCTGGTGGTGGGGCTGGCACCCGGGCGGCTCGGTGCCCACCGCACCGGACACCCATTCTGGGGCGACGATTCCGGTGACTGGCTCTACGACGCGCTGCTGCGCTACGGCTACGCCGAAGCAGGGGAAGCCGGGCGTCCGCCTCGATTGAAGGATTGCCGGATCACCAATGCGGTCCGCTGTCTGCCGCCGGGCAATCGACCCACGCCGGCAGAACGACGTCAGTGCTCCACGTTTCTGGAACGTGATCTGGGCGAACTGTGCCGAGGCGGTCGGCGCCGTCGGCCGGTGGCCGTGCTCGCCTTAGGTCACTTTGCCCATGAAGCGGTGCTATCGAGCCTCGGCTTGCGGTTGGCAAGCCTGCCATTTGCTCATGGTGCAGCGCACAGGTTGGCTGGGGGCCTGGCGCTGGTGGATTCCTTCCACTGTTCCCGGTACAACACGCGCACGGGTCGACTCACCCGTTCCATGTTCGATGCCGTCTTCGAACAGCTTAAGGCCCACTTGCTGGCTTGAACCTTCGATCCTGAGATTGTGATGCCGCCTGAGCCTGCGCGCTTTGATCCACAAGCCCTGCTTCGTCACCTCACTCGCCGTCCCGGTGTCTATGAGATGCTCGATGCCGAGGGTGAAGTGCTGTACGTCGGCAAGGCTCGTAATCTTCGAGCCCGGGTTGGCAGCTACTTTCGCGGTTCGGGCCTCACCGCCAAGACCCTCGCCATGGTCGGACGTGTTGCCGATGTCCGTACCACTATCACTCAGAGTGAGACAGAAGCGCTGCTGCTCGAGCAGAGTCTCATCAAGCATCGCCGTCCGCCTTACAACGTGGTGCTGCGGGACGACAAGACCTATCCCTACATCCAGCTCACAGATCATGTGGAGTTCCCGAGGCTGGATTTCTATCGTGGTTCGCGCAAACGACCCGGGCGCTACTTCGGGCCGTATCCTTCTGCGGGTGCCGTGCGCGAGACTCTCAACGTGCTGCAGAAGCTGTTTCGCATACGCAACTGCAGCGATAGCTATTACCGGAATCGATCCCGTCCCTGTCTCCAGCATCAGATCGGGCGCTGCACGGCACCCTGTGTAGGGTTGGTCGAGCCTGAGATCTATGCCGAGGACGTCCGTCACGCCGTACTCTTCCTCGAGGGGCGAAGTGAGCAGGTGCACCAGGAGCTCGAGTCGGCCATGCAGCTGGCTGCTGCTGCGTTGGAATTCGAGCGGGCGGGGCGCTTGCGGGATCAAATCGTTCAGCTGCGTCGCATCCAGCAGCAGCAGGACGTGGACGGCGCCACCGGTGACGTCGATGTGGTCGCCGTGACGGATCAGCCCACCGGACTTTGCGTTGCGATGATGACGATACGCGGAGGGCGGTTACTGGGGTCCAGAGACTACTTTCCGCGCGACGAGCTCGACTCGGGGCCTGAGGCGGTGCTGGCGGCCTTCATCTCCCAGTACTACCTGGGCGAGAGTGGTGCCGTCCGGGAAATACCCAGGGAGATCCTCGCCAGTCATCCGGTGGCGGACGCCACTCTACTGGCGCGGGTCCTGGCCGAGGTGGCGGGGCGAGCCGTGCGACTGACCCATCAGGTGCGCGGACAGCGTTCCCGATGGGTGCGGCTGGCCAAGGACAACGCCGAAAAGAGCTTGGCAGCGCGTCTGGTGGACCGCCAGAACCTGGCCCAGCGCTTTGCCGCTCTCGAACAGGCTCTGGGACGTGAAGATCCGCTGAACCGACTCGAGTGCTTCGACATCAGCCATACCATGGGTGAGCATACGGTGGCGTCATGCGTGGTTTTTGATGAGAACGGCCCCCTGAAGTCCGACTATCGCCGTTTCAACATCAGCGGGATCACGCCAGGCGACGATTACGCTGCCATGGAGCAGGCGCTGCGGCGACGCTATCGGCGTATCAAGAACGGTGAAGGTCGCAAACCCGACCTGTTGCTCATCGACGGCGGACGGGGCCAGCTCGCTGAGGCCATGCGGGTACTCAGCGAACTCGAGGTCACAGGAGTCCCGGTGATCGGCGTTGCCAAAGGCGTGACCCGAAAGGCGGGCCTTGAGACCTTGATCGATGGCGCTACGGGTCGCGAGCTCGTTCTGCCACCCACCGGGGCCGCACTGCATCTGATACAGCATATTCGTGACGAAGCACATCGCTTTGCCATCACTGGGCATCGCCAGCGGCGCGGCAAAGCCCAGACGCAATCTGAGCTGGAAGGCATCGAGGGTGTGGGGCCCCAGCGGCGCAGGGCCTTGATCCAGCACTTTGGTGGTATTCGGGGGGTCCGGAGTGCCAGTGTCACTGAACTCGCCAAGGTGCCGGGCGTGAGTCGTAAGTTGGCTGAGCACATCCATGCCGCACTGCATGTGACCTGAAACCATCCGAGTCCGGACATTGCCTCAGAGGGTGGGCGACCGATCAACCGAGGGCAGGGGGCATTCATCGGGTGGAGAAACGCAGGGTCCAACGACCAAGTTCAGATGCGGCCTCGCCGAGCGCGAAGCGTCCGCTGCCGGTGAGCACGGCTTCCTCGCGTCGAAGAATGGTTTCCGAGCCGTCTGAGCGGACCAGATGGGTGCCGTTGGTGCTCAGATCGATGAGGACGAACTTACCGCGGCGGTGATCGATGCGACAGTGAAGGCGGGATGCCGACTGGGACGGCACCCGGAGGTCACAGGTGGGGGCTCGCCCCACGTTCACAGGTGTCATGCTCGAGGTGATCTGGCGCTTTTCCGTACCGATGGTCAGCTCGAGGGCATCCGCTGCCAGATCTTTGAGATAACTGGTGTTGATCATGGAGGCCATGACGGAGGTGCTGTTGAGGTCGGCGGGCTGCCAGGCCGCCTGCATCAGCGTCAGGGCCCGCTCCTTACCTTTGAAGCGCACACGGTCGTAGGTCTGCAGCAGACTGACACTCTCGCTGCGCAGATGACGACTCACCTCCCGGGTCATGAGGATCTGGCCGGGCTGGGCTTCGGATTTGACCCGGGCCGCCGTGTTGATGCTGTCACCGAAGACATGACCGTCGCGGCGATAGACGGGTCCCAGGTGCAGACCGATGCTGAGCGAGAGGCCCGGAGTACGGATGGCTGGGTCTTCGTGAATGTCGTGCTGCATCCGGCACGCCGCGTTGAGCGCGGCGTCCGGGTTTGGGAACAGGCACAGCAACTCTCCGCCCACCACGTTGCCGACCTCGCCGTCGTATTCTGCACACAGGGCGACCAGGCGATCGAGGGCGCGCTGAAGAATCGCAAGCGAAGCGCTCTGGCCTTGTCGGACGGCGATGTCCTCGATGCCTTTGAGGCTTGCGAATGCCACGGACTGGTGTTCGATGGCGGTCATGAGCTGCATGACTCCCAGATTTCGGCCAAGCACTTTCCTCCAATGCCGCGCCACAGCAACGGATGGACTGGAAGGCGCACTCCACCCGTAAGCCTGCTTCTCTCTGAGTGTAAACCCCTTTGGGATTCGTGCCACAAGCCCTGGCTGTCTGAGTCGTGGTTTGTCGACGTTGTGCCTGAGTTTTAACTTGAATGCCCCACGGGTGCCGGGGGAAGGTCATGCCCTTCGATTCGGATCCTGTGGGTCGAGGCTGACAACCCGGTAGCGGGGTTCCGGGACGTGGTGGATCAGCATCCAGCCACCGATGCCGAGAAAGCCGATGGATGCTGCGAACACGGCGTGATAACCGAGTGCCGCAGCAAGAATGCCACCCAGTAAAGGGCCCAGGGTCCCCGCCATCTCTGACGCCGTATTGGCCAGGGCGATGCGCATGGGCAGTTCGTCGCGTTCACCGAACTCCAGGGTGAGGTTCATGGCCGACTGTTGAAATCCCTGGAAAGCAGCGCCAATCCCAATGAAGACCAGGGTGGTGGCCAGCAGACCGGAACTGGCCATCAGGGCCAGCGTGGCGATGATCCACAGTCCGATGGACACCAGCAGCGCCAGGCGAAAGCCATGGCGATCCGCCAGCGCACCCCAGGCCAGATTGGAGAACGTACCCGCGAGGGTGAATGCCATGGTGAGTGTCCCAAGCACCTGACCGGTGAGCCCGATCGCCATGCCGGCGAAGAGAATGTAGAACGGCGCGGCCATGCGCCCCATGGTGGCCATCGCCCGAGCCATCACGTAGAGGCTGAAAGCTCGATCCTCACGGAGCAGCGCGGGGATCTCACCGAGGCGTCGGATCAATGCTGTGCGAGGCCGCAGGTTCGGCGGCTCGGGTTCGCGGACGAAGAGCAGCATGGATAGACCCACGCTGGTGAGCACGAAGGCCAGCACGAAGGTCCAGGAGTAACCCGCGACAGTTGGCGTTTCGCCAAGCAGGAATTCGCCTGCAGCCCAGGCCACGGCTGCGGCGGTGACGCCAGCCAGGAAGTTGCGCAGGCCGGTGAGACGGCCCCGCTTACTCACGGGGATGACCTTGGACATGAGGAAATTGAAGATCACGCCTTGCATGCCCATGAACAGGCCGAAGCCGAACATGAACAGACCGATTGCCCACAGCGCGACGTTCGTGGGCAGTAGCAGGCCGGAAGCTGCGATACAGAGAATCATCAGGCGCATGGCGGCACCGGTGCGCAATCCCACTGGCAGAACACGAGGACGGTGCTCAATGAGATTGGCGCTGACCATGGGGGTGAGCACCATGCCGAGGGCCTGCAGGGATAGCACGCCGCCAACGGCGATATTGGAACCTCCTGACAACAGCAGGATGTAGGCAGGAAGGAAGGTGGGCGCATTGAGGAGGCGGAAGCCGGTCTGGCCGAGCAGGCCGTGGCCCAGGTGGGCGAGGTAGTTGCGCGTCAGATGAGTCTCCACCACGGAGGCGTAGGCTCTTTCTGCCGTCTGGCGTTCGCCATCGGCCAATCTGATCTCCTCTCGATTCTGGCCCTGCAACGGCAGCGCAGCTCTGCCCCGCTGGGGCGCAAGATGACGGGATGCGTCACCTTAATCTGAACCGGGTTTTCAAGAATAGATATAAATATCAATAAAAACAGATGCTTAGTGTGTTTTTTCAATCATGGCACAGTGCCTGCTCCCATTTATTTCAAATTCTCCATGGAGAGCCGGAAATGCAAACTTCGTCCTTTGATCAACACACTCGGCAGGCCGCAATCGAACTGGGATACCCGGATCAGTTCGCCACCGTGAGCGATCCACTCGAGATCCTCATCCCGCGCTCGGAAATTCTGGCGGCCATGCTCATTCTCGGTGAAGACCGCGTGCTCGACGAGGTGTGCATGGCCGTCGCCCTTTGCGCGGACGCATTTGCGGCCGCCAGCGAAGTGCTCTGACGCAGCCTGGCAGACCGCTCTGGGCCTCCGGTTGGATCAAGTGTCCTTTCGCCGGAGGCCGCGCTCCTGACTTGTCAGCGCCCCTTCCAGTTTGGAGGGCGCTTCTCGGCGAAGGCTTTCGGTCCCTCGATGAAGTCCTCGCTCTTGGCCATGGCCGCGACTGCGTCATAATGTGCGGCCATGGCTTCCTCCAACGAAGCGTGATTGAGTCCGCCGTAGGCCACCTGCTTGCTGGCGCGAATGGACAGCGGGGCGCAGTCACAGATCTGCCGTGCCCAATCTCTGGCGCGATCCATGAGTTCGGCCTGGGGCGCCACATCGGTGACGAAACCGAGCGACTTGCCCTCATCTGCACCGACGCGCCGACCGGTGAGGATCATGCCCAGTGCCTGCTTCATGCCGATCTCACGGGGCAGGCGATGCAGGCCCCCGGCCAGTGCTGCAAGGCCGACCTTAGGCTCTGGCAGTGCGAAGATGGCGGTGTCGGAGGCGATGATAATGTCGCAGGCCAGCGCAATCTCGAAGCCGCCGCCCATGGCGACACCGTTGACTGCGGCGATCACCGGTTTGTCGAGATCGAAGCGGTTGGTCAGCCCGCCGAAACCGCGGGGCACCGGCGGTCGCTTGTTGCCCTCGGCCTGCCAGCGCAGGTCGTTTCCGGCACTGAAGGCCCGGTCGCCTTCGCCTGTGATAATGGCCACCCACAGATCCGCGTTGCCAGCGAAATCGTCGAAGATCTCCCCGAGTTCCAGATTGGCCGGTGGATGCAGCGCGTTCATCCGCTCAGGGCGGTTCATGGTGACGGTCAGGATGTGGCCGTCGACCTCAGTCTTGCAGAACTCTGGCATTGCTGTCTCTCCTGGCGGCGTGGGCCGCATCAGTCGTCCAAGTGATCGATGTGATTGAACAGCCCCAGGCCCGGTTCGGGATGGAGCCAGAATTCGCTGACGCTGCAGTTGCGCAGGTGATAGGTATGCCAGCCAAGGGCATCCTGCTGCAGCAGATGGGCGAGCATGATGGCGGTGGCCGCACCATGGCCCACCATCAGGACCTCCTCACCGGGATGCCGGTCGGCAACCTGATGAAACGCCTCCAGCATGCGCTGGAGGACGCCATGAATGGATTCCCCCCCCGGCGGTGCCCATTGGGGATCGCGCATGAGCTCGATGAGCCGTCGTTCTTCGTTGAGTTCCTGGAAATGCACGCCCTCCCACTCGCCGAGGCAATACTCGCGCAGCCCCGGCAGCGGACTGACGTCCAGACCGAGTCGACTGGCAATGCCGGTGGCGGTGTCCCGGGTTCGAGCGAGCGGGCTGGAGTAGGCAGCCGCAAGCGGATGGCCGCTACCTTCGAACCAGTTCGCCACCTGCTCCACCTGGCGGCGGCCGGTTTCGGTGAGTGGGCTGTCGGTGGAGCCATGCCAGTGGTAGGACACGTTGGCGGCGATCTGACCGTGGCGGACGACCCAGAAGCGCGTGGCGTCCTCATGCATACTGCTTCCCTCGCTGCTGATTCACAGGCCGAGCACGGCCTTGCTGATGATGTTGCGCTGGATCTCGTTGGATCCGGCGTAGATCGTTGCCGCCCGGTTGTTGAGATAGAACGGCACGGCAGTGACGCCCTCGGTGGGGCCGATGGCGGCGACGTCGCTGCCAAGTTCATAGGCCTCAGGTTGATGGGGCATGCCGTAGAGGCCGATGAGTTCCACCGCCACTTCACTGATGGCCTGGGACAGCTCCGTGCCCTGGATCTTCAGCATGGAGGATGCCGGTCCCGGTGAGCCGCTGCGTTCGGTCTCTGACAGCGTTCGCAGCTCTGTCAACTCCAGGGAGTGAACCCGGACTTCCAGGTCATCCAAGCGGCGCGCCGGCTCAGGACGGTCGGCTTCCGGAAGCGCTTCGAGCAGGTCCCGGGCATGGCCGATGGCCTCGAACAGGCCGGGTGCTGCGGCCCCGCCCCCACGTTCGAATTCGAGAAGGTACTTGGTGACCGACCAGCCCTCGTTTTCCTTGCCGACGATCTCCTCGACCGGGACGCGAACGTTGTCGAAATAAACGGTGCACTGGGTGGCGCAGCCGGACACGAAGCGAATGGGCTCGCATCGAACGCCTGGATCCTCCATGTCCACCAGCAGGAAGCTCACGCCCTGCTGCGGGCGTTCGAAGCGGCCGGTACGAACCAGGCAGAACATGCGATTCGCCACGTGGCCGTGGGTGGTCCAGATCTTGGTGCCGTTCAGAACATAGTGATCGCCGTCGCGAACCGCCTGGCACTGCAGCGCCGCCAGATCGGAACCCGCCTGAGGCTCCGAGTAGCCCTGGCACCAGAAGTCCTGGCCGCTCTGGATACGCGGCAGGTAGTGCTCCTTCTGCTGCGGCGTGCCGCGGCCGAGCAGGGCGGGGCCGAGCATGGACAGGCCCATGGGCGACAAGGCGGGGGGGCGTGCCCGGGCGCGTTCGCAGGCGAAGATATAGCGCTGCGTCAGCGACCAACCGGTTCCACCGTATTCCTTCGGCCAGGAAGGTACCAGCCAGCCCTTGTCGAGGAGGATCTTCTGCCAGGCCAGGGCCACTTCCTTGTCGCTGTAGACGCTGGTCATCTTGCGGCCGGCTTCGCGCAGTTCAGGGGTCAGGGCCGTGTTGAAAAACGACCGGACTTCCTCCCGGAAAGCCTCTTCTTCATGATTGAAGGCGAGTTTCATGGCAAATCCTCTAGCCCGGAAATCTCACCAGTATCCCGAGAGCTGGCGAGGTTCGCAGCCGTTCTGGCGCCGATCTGGACTGAAAGTCGTAGCCGTAGCTACGGGTTGAAGGAAGAGCAAGCCAGGGCGAGCGAGAACCCGCCAGAATCGGGATAGGCCAGCGGCGGAAACAGAGTGTTTTCGTCTCGGCCGTT
>SLTB01000265.1 GCA_007130155.1 Pseudomonadales bacterium | reverse complement strand
CAGCATATCGGCGAGGCCGCCATCGCGCTGTCCAACCTGATCAAGGAAGCCGACCGCCAGCTAGAACAAGCCGGGGTCGACAAGCGCGAGCGCTGGGCGATCGTCGAGCAGCTCGAAGAGGTCTCGGAGGATGAGGACTTCTGGAAGTACCAGGCCAACAGCCTGGCCATTTTCGCAACGCCACAGTCGCATCGCAGCTATCGCCTGCCCAACAAGCTGACCACCATGGTCCAGGTGGCTGACCGCTTTCATCTCAAGCCGCTGATCCGCGCCATCAGCGTCGAGCAGCATGCTTTCGTCCTGGCCCTGGCTGAGAACGAAGTGCGCGTGATCGAGGTCTTCAGCGACATGCCGGCAGCCGAGATCAGGGTACCCAACATGCCCAAGGACGCCGCGACAGCCGTGGGAACCGCGACAGTCAACACGCGCTCTCACTCATCCGGCCGCCAGCACGGCAGCGAAGGCCAGAAGGTCCATTTGCGCAAGTTCTGCCGAATGGTCGACGCCGCCCTCCGTCCGCTGCTTTCCGGGCGTCACGAGCCGCTGATTCTGGCGGCCACCGAGCCGCTGCTGTCGATTTACCGCTCGATCAATACCTATCCGGAATTCGCCTCGCAGGCGATCGAAACCAGTCCGGTTCGTATCCCTGAGCACGAACTGACCGCGGCCGCTCGACCGATTCTCGATGAGCGCCATGCCAAGTCCATCGAAGTCTTCACAGCCCTGTATCGCGAACGCGAGAACGATGGCCGGGCGACGACCGATGTGGCCACAGCCGCCCGTGCCGCCACCTTCGGTGCCATCGACACCCTGATGGTGAACATCGACGAAGTCGTCAAGGGCCGAATCGACGAACAGACCGGTGAGGTGACCTTTGCCGATCACGAAAGCGCTGACAGCTACGGCATCGTCGACGAAATCGCCGGCCGCACCCTGGCCGCGGGAGGCAAGGTCATAGGCGAGCGCAAGGCCGACATCCCTGGCAGCGGCTCTCTCGCCGCAGTGTTGCGCTATTCGATCTGACCGGTCTGGATTAGGCGGGCTAGTGGGGGCGATGAGCGCCGATAGGCGCTGCAGCGACCCATCGCCCGCACTGCGGGCTCCCACAGTCGCGTATCGCGAAACCTTCGCTTTCCGCTTCGGGCGTGAGGATGGGCAGGCTCAGGCCTTGCGCTTGCCCGCGCCCACTGGCTTTTTGCGCGGTTTCGCAGCGGGGCGGGCAGCGCTGCGCGGGGGCGGCCCACCCGTCGTTTTCTCGATGCCCAGGGCCACGTTGCGGACCCGGACCTTCTTCAGAAGCTGAAAGATTTCCTTGGGCATGTCACCGGGCAACTCGACGGTGCTGTAGCTGTCGAACAGACGAATACGACCGATGTACTTGCTCTGCAGACCCGCCTCGTTGGCGATGGCGCCGACAATGTCACCGGCGCTCACTTTGTGATCCTTGCCAACGGCAAGGCGATAGCTCTCGAGAGTCACCTCATCAACGCCGATCTCTCGAGCCACTTCGTTGGCCGACGTTCCGGAGGCCGCCCGGGTCGGCTCCGGCTCGCGCGCGGCCCCATCCGCGGCTGCCGGTGACTCGCTGGACCTCGTTACCACTTTCCGGGGTGCGGCCTCCTTCGATTTCACGGGTGACTTCGGACCCGGCGTGGCATCTAGCTTGCCATCCGATTTGGCCCAGCCCCACTGAGGCTCGCCGGGCTTGCCAGGGTCACTTCGGCCCGGGGCATCCTTGGCAAACAGCGGCTGATCCTTCTGCGCCAGCAGGGCCAGCGCCGCCGCCAGCTTGCGGGTGTCGGTGCCGTGCTCCGTCATGTACTCATCGACCAGAGCCTCAAAACGGTCGAGGTCGCCGGCAGCGAGCACTTCGGTGATACCCACCTTGAACTGCTCCACCCGTTTGCGGTTGACCTGCTCCCTGCTGGGAAGCTCCAGAGCCGTCATCTTTTGGCGCGTCGCCTTCTCGATGGCACCGAGCAAGCGCCGCTCCCGCGGGGCCACGAACAGAATAGCCGTACCGGTGCGGCCCGCGCGGCCGGTACGGCCGATACGGTGCACGTAGGCTTCAGTGTCGGAAGGAATGTCGTAGTTGATGACGTGGCTGACGCGCGTCACGTCGATACCCCGTGCGGCAACATCGGTGGCCACCAGAATGTCCAACTTGCCGCTCTTCAGCTTGGAAATGGTGGATTCGCGCAATGCCTGGGTCATGTCGCCATTGATCGCCGCAGCCGAGTGCCCCCGTGCCTCCAGACGATCCGCCAATTCCATGCTGGAAGTCTTGGTGCGCACGAAAATAATGATGCCATCGAACTCCTCGACCTCGAGGATTCGGGTCAGGGCATCGAGCTTGTCCGTGCCGCTGACCACCCAGTACTTCTGCTCGATGCTCTCAACGGTGGAGGTCTTCGATTCGATCTGGATCCGCACCGGCGACTTCAGGTACTTGTCCGCCACCTTGCGTATGGCCGCCGGCATGGTGGCCGAGAACAGGGCCACCTGACGCTCTTTCGGCGTGTGATCGAGGATCCACTGCACGTCGTCGATAAAGCCCATGCGCAGCATTTCATCGGCTTCGTCCAGCACCACTGTCTTCAGCGCATCGAGCTTCAGCGTGCCCCGGCGAAGATGGTCCATGACCCGACCAGGCGTACCCACGATGACCTGCGCGCCCCGGCTGAGCTGCCGCAGCTGAATACCCATGCTCTGGCCGCCGTAGATGGGCAGCACATGGAAGCGCTTGATGGCGCTGGCATAGGTCTGAAAGGCCTCGGCCACCTGAATGGCCAGTTCGCGGGTCGGTGTGAGCACCAGCACCTGGGGGTCGGTGCTGCCCGCATCCAGCGTCGACAGCAAAGGCAGTGCAAAAGCAGCCGTCTTGCCAGTACCGGTCTGCGCCGTACCGAGCAGATCGAGGCCTTCCAGCAGCGGTGGAATGCTCTGGGCCTGAATAGGCGTCGGCTGTTCGTAGCCGATGCGTTTCAGCGCCGTCAGCACGGGGCCGGAGAGACCGAGATCGGGGAACAGCAAGGGCGTGGTGTCTGTCATCGACGAACCTGGGGTGCGGAGCCACCGCGGCACGAAACACCGCCGTGGCCTGATGCGAAAAGCCGGGGTGGAATCATACGCTCACCGGCGGCTTGCTGACAGGACGATTCAAGGCATCTGGACATCATGAGGCCATTTCGCGCCGGAGCTCGTAGACGGACATGTTGACCGTGCTGGCCAGGTTCAGGGAATCGATCGAACCACTTCCGGGAATGCTGAACGTCTTCGACCCAGGCTGCTGCAACAGTGAGGCAGGCAGGCCGCCAGCCTCACTGCCGAACGCCAGGCACTCTGCCTGATGAAAGGCGGCGGATTGAAGGGATTCACCCTCCATGTCGAGGCAGGCGATCGCTCGGTAGCGCTGCGTCAGCGCCGCCGCCGGCACATCTGTTTCCAGGGCGACGTGAAAAATCGCGCCCATGCTGGCGCGGACCACCTTGTTGTTGAAAGGATCGACGCTGCCTGGACTCAGCAGACAGCGAAAGCCGCCGAACCAGGCCAGCGTACGCAGAATGGTGCCGAGGTTGCCCGGATCCTGAATCTCATGGAGATAAACGCCGCGCTCCCCGGCAGCGGCATCGGTGCTTACGCACGAGCCCGCCCCGAGCACCGCAGCCATGGGCACGCAGGCCACGATACCCTGTGGTGATGTGGTATCCGACAGCTGCTTCATCAGCCTGTCGCTGACAACGTGCTTCGCGAGAACGCTGGGCCAATCCTGATTTTTCTCGGTGAGGTACAGTTCGCTGGCGAGCAGCGCCGGATTGGCGTACGTCGCCTTCTGCAACTCCTGAATGAGATGTTCACCCTCAGCCAGAAAGCAGCCAAACTGCCGCCGATACTTCTTCTGGTGCAGTTTCTTCAGTTCGTCCATCTTCAAGAGGGTCATCAATGCGACCCTTTCACCACCCGCCGATCGGCAAGCATGGCCTCGACCACTGCCTCCGCGACCCGGATGCCATCGACCCCCGCGGACAAGATGCCCCCCGCGTAGCCGGCACCCTCACCGGCCGGATACAGACCGCGGGTGTTCAGGCTCTGAAGGGTGGTGGCGTCGCGGGTGATGCGCAAGGGCGATGACGTCCGGGTTTCCACGCCCGTCAGCACGGCATCTGCGCGGTCGAAGCCACGGATCTTCCTGCCAAAGGCAGGCAGCGCTTCACGGATGGCTTCGATAGCATAGGCAGGCAGCGATGGCGCCAGATCACAGAGTTTCACCCCAGGCTTGTAGGACGGCAGGACCTCGCCAAGAGCAGTCGAGGGCTGCCCCGCGAGAAAGTCGCCGAGCAGCTGACCAGGTGCGCTGTAATCTTCCCCTCCCAGCCGGTAGGCCTGCGATTCCAGCTCTTCCTGCAGTTCAAGCCCGGCTAACGGCCCGCCGGGAAAGTCCTGCTCCGGACTGATGCCCACCACGATGCCGGCATTGGCGTTGCGCTCATTGCGCGAGTACTGGCTCATGCCATTGGTCACGACGCGCCCCGCTTCCGACGTGGCGGCGACGACGGTGCCACCCGGACACATGCAGAAGCTGTAGACCGCGCGGCCGTTACTGGCGTGGTGGACGAGCTTGTAGTCGGCCGCACCGAGATCCGGGTGGCCGGCATACTTCCCCAGACGGGCCACGTCGATCAGCGACTGGGGATGCTCGATGCGAAAGCCGATGGAAAAAGGCTTCGCTTCCATGTACACGCCGCGTTCGTGCAGCCGGCGGAAGGTGTCGCGGGAACTATGGCCCAGCGCCAGCACCACATAGCGGCTCTGCAGCGTCTGGCCATCGTCCAGCACCACAGCGCTGATACGGCCGTCTTCGATCAGAAAATCAGACACCCGGCTCTCGAATCGCACCTCTCCGCCCAGCGACCTGATCTCCTTACGCATGGCCGCCACCACACCAGTCAATCGGAACGTGCCGATATGAGGCTTACTGACATAGAGAATTTCCTCCGGAGCGCCGGCCTTGACGAATTCCTCCATGACCTTTCGGCCATAGAACTTCGGATCCTTGATCTGGCTGTAGAGCTTGCCGTCGGAGAACAGCCCAGCGCCACCTTCGCCAAACTGCACGTTGGATTCAGGCGTCAGCTGGCGCTTGCGCCACAGCGCCCAGGTATCCTTGGTGCGCCGACGGACATCCCTGCCCCGCTCCAGAACGATGGGCTTGAAACCCATCTGCGCCAGCAGCAGTGCGGCAAACAACCCGCAGGGCCCAAAGCCGACGATCAGGGGGCGCTCGCTGAGCCCGAAAGGCGCCTGTGCGACGGCGTGATAACTCGTGTCGGGCGCCGGACGCACGTGGGTGTCGTCGGCAAACCGCGCCAGCACAGTGGCTTCGTCGCGCAGCGTCAGATCGAGGATGTAGACGAAGGTGATCTCGGTGTTCTTCTTGCGCGCGTCATAACTTCGCTTGAAGAGCTTGACATCCAGCAGTTCAGCCCCGCCGATGCCAAGCCGTTCAATGATGGCCGTGCGCAGCGCCTCGGGCGGATGTCCCAGCGGCAGGGACAGTTCGGTGAGTCTGATCAAAGGGGGCTCCTGGCCGGTGACCCCGGCAGAGGATGGATGGATCTGCATCGGTGACCGGGAAGTATCGCACGAGCCCGGCGCGGCACCGGTGGGAAGTTTACTGGAATGCAGCGCAGGGGAACCATCGTGTGCCGCACCGCAAGAACGACGACGTCAGCCTTCGCTCAGTCGCCTGCCACCGCTCTCTTCGGAAACCTGAAACGGGTGACCTCACCGAACAAGCCTTCGATAGGCAGGTACACATGCTGAATTCAGTGGTTTGCGGCGGCGCGAGGTGCCGGTTGCTGATGGACCTGGCCTCAGCCGCAACGCGGGTTTCGATCGCCTTTAACCTTAGGAGGCATCGAGAAAAGCAGCGAACAGTGCTGCTTCTCATGAGGTCATTTCTATCCCTCTTGAGACCTTGTCTTCAAAGCAAGGTCATTGAAACCGCCGGTCACCTCTCCATACCGGCGGTTTCTACCTGATGCTTATTTCCCGATCAGTTGGCGACCGCCCGAAGGGCCTCGGTCACGTGATGCATGTGCACATCTCGCTGGGGAAAGGGAATGCTGATGTCTGCGGCATCGAACGCCAGCTTCACGGTTTCGGTGAGGTGGAACTTCAGCCCCCAGTAGTCCGAAGCGTTGCCCCACACGCGCACGGTGATATCCACCGAGCTGTCACCGAGGTTGCTTACCACGATCTGTGGCGCCGGATCCTTGAACACGCGCTCGTCGGCTTCGACGACATCGGCGATCACTTGCTTAGCCTTGGCGATATCGTCGCCATAGCCAATGCCAAAGACGAAATCGACACGCCGGGTGGGTTCAGCGGAGAAATTGTTGATGATGCCGTTGGATATGGCGCCGTTAGGCACGATGATGCGGACGTTGTCCGGGGTCTTCAGCACGGTGTTGAAGATCTGGATTTCCGCCACGGTGCCGCTGACGCCTTGCGCAGTGATGAAGTCGCCGACCTTGAAGGGGCGGAACATTAGCACCAGCACGCCGCCAGCGAAGTTCGCCAGGCTACCCTGCAGTGCCAGACCTACGGCCAGACCCGCGGCGCCGAGTACAGCGATAAACGAGGTGGTCGCAATGCCGATCATGGACGCGACGCTGATGAACAGCAGCGCCTTCAAGGTGATGGAGACCAGGCTTTGGAGGAAGCGTGCCAGCGTAGGCTCAGTCTTGCTCCGCTCCATGCCGGAGCCCATCAGCTTGACCATGCGATTAATGATCCACAAGCCAATGATGAGGACGACCACGGCGAGTACCAGTTGCGGCAGGTACAGCATGGTCATCTCGATGGCGGTATCCACATGAGTGGATACCCCATCAGTATTGAGGAAGTCTTCCATGTCGCGGTCTCTCCGGTGGCTTGTGCAGGGTTCTTGTTTTGCCGCGCAGTTTACTGTCAGTTAACTCATTGACAAAGTGTGTAGCCGAAATTAATTCGGGTGATTCGCCTCCCCCCAGAAGCTCGTGACACCATGACCGGCCAGCCCCCGGGGCAGGCCACGGCCCAATAGCAGATCGCCAAGACCCAGAAGTGGGGATCACATCAGTCTTCGCTGAACCGTCGCTCCCCACGTGAGCTTCCAACAAAACATGCAACGAAGAGCGCTCAGTCCGCCTCGCTGTCCAAATCCGCCCCTCCGTCATCGCCCTCAAGCAGATCCAGCAGCGGCGCGCTCGCGGTGACCGGCAGTGCTTCCACGTCCCGCAGCTTGCGACCCATGACACGGGAACGGCGATCCACCTGATCCATGTGGTTGCTGGCTTCCTGCAGTTTCTTCTTCACCTTCTCCAGGGTGTCGCCGAACTTACCGAACTCGGTTTTCACGGCGCCAAGAATCTGCCACACCTCCCCTGAACGCTTCTGGATCGCCAGCGTGCGGAAACCCATCTGCAGGCTGTTGAGCAGGGCGCTGAAAGTATTCGGGCCAGCGACCACCACCCGATGTTCACGCTGAATGCGCTCAGTGAGCCCCATGCGACGTGTGACCTCGGCGTACAGGCCTTCGGTAGGCAGATAAAGTATGCCGAAGTCTGTGGTGTGGGGCGGCGCGAGGTAGCGGTTGGCGAT
>SLTB01000349.1 GCA_007130155.1 Pseudomonadales bacterium | reverse complement strand
ATGCGGCGGCGCATGGTGCCCATCCGCGTGTGCTGGTGATATTGGAAGCCGGCTCGAGTCTCTCCTTGGTGGAGCGCCATCTGGGTCGGGCCGCAGTGTTCACCAACGCGGTGATCGAAGTTCGGGTTGGAGCGGCGGCGCAACTGGCCCACATGCGGCTGCTGCTGGACGCCGGTGCTGCCCGATCCTTGACTGCACTGGACGTGGTGGTAGGTCGTGATGGCCGCTACGACCTGCAGCAGGCGCTGGTCGGGTCCATTTTTCGGCGTAACGAGATCCGCATTCGCTGCACGGAACCAGGGGCCGAAGTGGTCGTGGGCGGGGCGACCCTCACCCGCGACCGCAATCATCTCGATACCCAAATGTGTCTGGAGCACGAGGCCCCCCACTGCAGCTCGAATCAGGTGTTCCGGGCCCTGGCTGGGGAGCGCTCCAAGACCGTGCTCAATGGCCGCATCCACATTCATCCTGGAGCGCAGAAGACTTCCGCAGAATTGTCGAGCCGCAACCTGCTGCTGTCCCATGACGCGGAGATTGATGCCAAGCCGGAACTCGAGATCTACGCCGATGACGTTAAGTGTGCCCATGGCGCTACCATCGGCCGACTCGACGATCAGAGCCTGTTCTACCTTCGCAGCCGCGGCGTGACCGAGGCCCAAGCCCGGCTGATGCTGAGCTTCGCCTTCCTGGCCGGCGTCGTCGCCGCCTTCCCCATCGAGGCGGTGCGGGATGCGGTACGTCCGGCTCTCGAGGCAGCCTTTATGGCGCCCAGTGGGCTGAAGACAGGAGCGGCGGCATGAGTGCCCGGTCCGTAGCAGCTTCGCCGGAATTTGATCCGCGGGCTGTCCGCGCTGAGTTCCCGATCCTCGATCAACTCGTGGAAGGCAAGCCCCTGGTCTATCTGGACAACGCCGCCTCCACCCAGAAGCCCGAGGCGGTCATCGAAGCCATCGCCCATTACTATCGCCATGACCACTCCAATGTGCACCGGGGCGCCCATGCGCTGGCGGATCGCGCCACTGCGGCTTTCGAGCAGGCCCGCAGCGACGTGGCGGCCTTCCTCGGTGGCGCCAAGCGGGAGGAGATCATCTTCACCCGCGGCACCACCGAGAGCATCAACCTCGTCGCCAACAGCTGGGGCCGGACCCAGCTTGGGCCGGGCGACGAGATCCTGCTCACCGAAATGGAGCACCACGCCAATATCGTGCCCTGGCAGATGGTGGCCGAGGCCACCGGCGCGGTGATTCGCGTGGCGCCGGTGCTGGACAATGGCGAGCTCGATTTCGTGGCCTGGACGGCGCTGCTCGGCGAGAGGACGCGGCTGGTGGCCATGACCGAGGTCTCTAATACACTCGGTACGGTCAATCCGGTGGCGGAGGTGGTGCAGCGTGCCCACGCCGTCGGGGCAGTGGTGCTGATCGACGGTGCCCAGGCGGTGAACCACTTTCCCGTGGACGTGCTGGCGCTCGAAGCGGATTTCTACGTCTTTTCTGGCCACAAGCTGTTCGGTCCCACGGGCGTGGGCGTGCTCTACGGCCGTGAGGCGCTGCTCGAAGCCATGCCGCCCTGGCAGGGTGGGGGCGAGATGATCGAGCGGGTCAGTTTCAGCGCTGGCACCACCTATACCGGCCTGCCCTGGAAATTCGAGGCGGGCACGCCCCATATAGCCGGGGTGATCGGTCTCGGTGCGGCCATCCGCTGGCTCGATGGCCTCGACCGGGCCGCGGCAGCGCGCCATGAGCAGGCCCTGCTCGAGCGCGTCGATACGGCCCTGGCCGGTATGAGCGACGTCACCCGGGTCGGCGTGGCGCCGGGCAAGGTGGCAGTGGCCTCATTCCTGCTTGCTGGCAGTCACCCCAGTGATGTGGGGATGCTGCTCGACCAGCAGGGAATGGCCGTCCGCACCGGTCATCACTGCACCATGCCGCTGATGGATCGTTACGGCATACCGGGTACGGTGCGGGCTTCATTTTCGCTCTATAACACCTTCGATGAGGTGGACCGCTTCATCGAGGGCCTGGACAAGGTTCGCAGCTTTCTCTGACGCACCCGCCGGGTGGCTGTCGGATGAGGAGAACGCAGCATGAGTGTCGAGACTTTCAATCCCATCGAAACCGGTGTCCGCATGTCCGCGGCCGCCGTTGCGCATGCCCAGCGGCAGCTGACGCGGGCCGGTGCCCAGGCGGTTCGCCTGGGCGTCAAGAACAGTGGCTGCTCCGGGTTCATGTATCAGGTGGACTACGTTATCGAGCCCGAGGCGGACGATGTGGAGTTCGCGGTGGCTGATGATCTCAGCGTGTTCGTCAGCCAGGAAGCGCTGCCGCTGGTCCGCGGCACGGAGATCGATCTGGTCACCGAAGGTCTGAACTCGGTGCTCAAGTTCCGCAATCCCAATGCGGCGGTGGAGTGCGGCTGCGGCGAGAGCTTCGCCGTCTGAAGGAGAGCCCATGGAACGCAGAATGCTGGTAATGCAGCGCGACTGCCCGGCGCGGCTGGTGCCCGCAGGCACCCGCATCACCATCACCAAGGACACCTTCGTCACCCTCACCCAGGATCTGGGCGGCACCTATACGGTCAACGTCAACGGCAACCTGGCGCGGATCGACGGTACCGACGCCGATGCCTTGGGGCTGGAACCACTCACCTTTGACTTCGGCGAGGCGGACGGCGGCGAAGTGGATGAAGACAACGTCTGGGAAGCCCTGCGGACGGTCTACGATCCGGAAATCCCGGTGAATGTGGTGGATCTCGGACTCATCTACGCCTGCCGGATCGAGGGTCACACCGTGGCCATCGACATGACCCTGACTTCGCCGGGCTGCGGCATGGGTCCGGTACTGCTGGATGACATCAAGTATCGGGTCGCCAAGGTCCCCAACGTCGAGGAGGTGACGGTGGAGCTGGTCTTCGATCCGCCCTGGGGTCGGGAGATGATGTCCGAGGAAGCGCAGCTCGAACTTGGGGTCTACGGATGACCGTGGCCGAGGTGGCCTTCGACACGGTGCCCTTTGGTCGTAGCATCGATATGGAAGAGGTAGAGGAAAGCCTCGGCTTCTTCGATGACTGGGAAGACCGCTATCGCTACATCATCGATCTCGGTAAGGAACTGCCTGGATTGCCGGACGAGTTGAAGACTGAGGATCGTTTCATTCACGGCTGCCAGAGCCAGGTCTGGATCGACCATCGGGTGGACCCCGAAACGGGCTGCCTGCAGTTCGTGGTGGATTCCGATGCCCTGATCGTTCGCGGCCTGGCGGGCATCGTGCTCTCGGCCCTGAACAACCAGACTCCAGAGGCCATTCGCGCCTTCGACATGGAGGCCTTCTTCGAGCGCCTCGATCTGCTCAAACACATCTCCCCCACCCGCGGCAACGGCCTGCGCTCCATGGTCCAGAAGATCAGGGCCTTGGCCGCCTGAAGCCTTTCAGTCCATGCGCAGCAGCGGCTGCTGAAGGCCGCAAGCCAGGTTGAGCTGCCCCCCAGGCAGACGAGGAGCCGCTGGCCGCATAGACTGGCCGTTGCTGCGTGGGTCGATGCATGGGTTTCAATGGCCGATCAGAACGTCTTCCGCGCCGCCGGCGCGGAGCAGGGGCTCGACATCCCTTCGCGTTTTGCGCGACTCGATCATAACGCCACTGCGCTGGCAGTACGCGTGGAGCTTTGCGCCAGCGCCCGGCATCGGCTCGATCTGCAGTGCTACATCTTTCGCGACGACGACAGTGGTCGGCTCCTGGTGGAGGCGATGGTGGCGGCGGCTAAGCGGGGTGTCCGCGTCCGTCTCCTGCTCGATGATCTCGATGCCTCCGGCCGGGAATCGGCGCTCGGACGCATGGATGCCCACCCGGGATTCGAGGTCCGGTTGTTCAACCCGCTGCCCTGGCGGGGGTTGCTCCGGCCCCTGTCACTGCTGCGTGATCCAGGCCGGATCAACCGGCGCATGCACGCCAAGGCGCTGATCGCTGACGACAGCCTGGCGGTGGTCGGCGGGCGTAATGTAGGCGACGAGTATTTCGCACCTGAGGCGGAACTCGCCTTCGCCGACATCGACGTGCTGATCCGGGGCCAGCTGGCACGGCAGGTGGGCGAGAGCTTCGATCTGCACTGGCACAGCCCCTGGGCCAAGCCCCTGTCAGAAGTGCGGAGTCGCAGGGCTCCACTGGAGGCTGCGCGTCGCGCCCGGGAAAGGCTGGCGCGCCCACCTCGGCACGAGGCGCCTGGGAAGGCCATGGCGGAGGATGCCGAAGCCCAGGAGTTGCTTGGGCGACTGCGCTCTGGATCATGGCCGGATTTGCTTGGAGAGGGCCGGCTGTTCGCGGATCTGCCTGCCAAGGTGGAAACGGATACGGCTCATGCCGAGGGCTACTTCGACGCTTCGCTGCGGGCGTTGGTAGACAGCGCCCAGCGCGAGATCATGATCATGACACCTTACCTGGTACCCAGGGAGGAGGGCATGGCGGTGCTGAGTGCCCTGCGCGATCGGGGCCTGCGGGTACGCATTCTCACTAACTCCCTGGCCGCCACTGACGCGGTGGCGGTACATGGAGGCTACCGGCGCTATCGCCGCCGTCTGCTCGAACTCGGGGTTGAACTTTACGAGTACCGTCCAACCGGATTCTGGGGGCGGCGGCTGCGGCGCCTCATCCGCGGTGCGCATCTGCGCGCCAGCCTGCACGCCAAGACCCTCATCGTTGACGACCATATGGTCCTGATCGGTTCGGCCAACCTTGATCCGCGCTCCCATGGGCTCAATCTTGAGCTCGGTGTCGCGATCGCCAGCGTCCCTCTGGCAGGGGAAGTCCGCACCTGCTTCGAAGATGCCATTCTGCCGGTTAATGCCTGGCGTCTCGAGCTGGACGGGGGGCGTGTTTACTGGGAGGGCGCCGGCAGCAGCCATGAACCTGAGGCGGGATGGGGGCGACGTCTGCTCTCGCGGCTGCTGGGCTATCTGCCGCTGGAAGCACATCTTTAGGTCTGATCGCTGTGCGGTCGGCGAGCCATACCACCCCCTGTACGGTCGGGCCTTCAGATCCCCTTGCAAACCAGACGGATACGCTCTGTTCTACACGTGCCATGAATCGTGAGAGTTGCGCGCTCAGAACCAGCGTGCGCCGTCGTTCTGATTCGACTCGAAAGCGGCAAGGGTCTCCAGCGCCGCCGGTAAGTCTTCTGCTTCCACTAGGACCTGGATGAAGCCGGTGGGTGGCAATTCGCCTACGGCACCCTGGAGGAATTCGCCGAGGATCTGTGCTTCGATCCCGCTCTGGGCCAAGAGGCCCTTGAGAAGGTGGGCGTCAATGACGGAGTGAGCGGCGTACAGTGGAACCCATTGAGACATCCGGATCAGAATCCCATCGCATCGGGAGCACAGCCAGCGGTGGACGTATCGCTGCGGCGCCACTGTCCTTCCATCACCTGTTTCAGGGTGTCGGCCTGGGCACCAAGTTCCAGCCGTTCGCGGAAGCTGTCTTCGCGGCCGACGAACAAAGTGAGTCGACCGTGCGCGGCATGTGGCGCCTGATCAAAGGCGGTGCTTTCGAATACGAAGCGGTCCGAGCGGCTGGCCTCCGGGTTGAGAACGAAGGTCACGACCTGACCGCCTGAGCCGAAACGCCGCAGCAGGATGCGCTGATTTTCATAGTCGCGGCTGAAGATCTGCCATTGCGCCTGGTGATCGTTATCGGGGTTGCCTGGCTGTGGTGGGAAGCGGCTTTCGCTGCGCATGAAGAGGAAACGGTTATCCATGACAGGTACGTAACAGCGACGGCCTCGACCGTCACCGGGCAGGCCCCGCTCCCGCCCTACCCATTGGCCTTCGAACCAACCCAGACTACGCCACCAGGTTGCCGCATCCGCGGCCCACGAAGCCTGGCTGGCTGCGAGGGCGTTGGCCATGATGAGCGCGGCGAGCAGGCCGCGTATGCAGCGGGTTGCTGTGATCATGGGGCAAGCATACGCCGTGGTAGATGTCTTCGGATAGGCATCCACCGCCCGGTGGCCCGGACCTTAAGTTTGCAGACTGCTCAAGCATCGGGTTCGGGACACGATGACGTCAGCGGCCCTTGTAGCTCGGTTGACGTTTTTCCATGAATGCCCGCGGTCCTTCCCGGGCATCCTCGGTCTGGAACACCGGTCCGGAAATCTTGCTCTCGAGCTTCAGGGCCTCCTGTTCCGGCAGGCCGAGGCAGGCGCGGGCCGACTTGCGGATGGCCTTGACCGCAATGGGGCCGTTGGCAGCGATCTTCTCGGCGATGCCCATGGCCTTGGCGAGGACTTCGTCGGCGGGTACCACGTAGTTGAGGAAGCCGAGGGCGAGGGCCTCTTCTGCGCTGATGAGATCGCCGGTGAGCAGCAGTTCCATGGCCTTGGCATAGGGCATCTGAACAGGCAGGCGGACCGTCGAGCCACCGGCGGGGAAGATCGCCCACTTCACTTCCTGGACGCCGAATTTCGCTTCCGGGCAAGCGATGCGGATGTCTGTGCCCTGCACCATCTCCATGCCGCCGGCGATGGCGTGCCCGTTGATGGCGGCGATCACGGGCTTCTCGGTGTCGAAATTACGCAGCAGGGCGGCAGAAGTCAGTTTTGGATTCTTCAGTACCTTCTCGTCCCACTCGTTCTCGGGCTTGCGGGCGCCGGACACCAGCGGAATGAGCTGGCCCAAGTCGGCGCCGGCACAGAAGGCGCTGCCGGTGCCGGTGACCACGGCGACGCGAATCTCGTCGTCATCCCGGACCTGCTCCCAGGCCTCGGCCAGTCGTGCGCCGAGTTCCGGATTGATGGAGTTGCGTGCTTCCGGACGGTTCAGGGTCACCAGGGCCACATGGCCCCGCTTTTCGAATTCCACGACGGGCATGGCGGTCTCTCTCCTGAGGCTTTAAACCGGCAAGATTAACAGGACCGTCCTGGTCATTGGCAACGCCTCTGTGTCAATGCCGCTGCTGCGTTTGCGCGGGCAGCCTGTCACCATATGCGCATGGACCCTTGGCTCCCCCATCCTCAATCCGTAACGGCGCTGATTCTGGTGCTGGACGCCGGCGCTTCTGGCGCTGCGGCCATGCCTATGGCGTTGGATTCAGCTGCCGAGGTCGCGCGCAGCGTCGCCAATCTCAAGCGCCGTTGCGGCAGCGCCATTGTGGCGACGACTGGCGACCCGCGTCCCTATCAAGGGTTCGGGCGGGTCGTGGGGCCTCCACAGGGACGTGAGGCTGGACCCCTGGCCTGTCTCGAAGCGGGGATGCTGGCCGCCAGGACCCCCTGGCTGCTGGTGATCCCAGCCGGTCTGCCGGAAGTGCCCGCTGAAGTGCTGGCGGACCTGCTGCGGACGCTTCGCAGTCAGCCCGTCATGCGGCTTGTCATCCCCACTGACGGTGATCGTGTCCAGCCCTGGGTTTCAGCCATGCGTCGGACCACTTTGCCGGACCTCGGTCGCTTTCTGGATGCGGGCGGTAGTGACATCTTTGACTGGCTCGAGGTCACGCCCCACGCTCGGGTGAACGTGGGTTCGGGCTGATAACCTGCAATGGGGGCGCCGCGACTTCCTGCACGTGGCCGAAATGGAGAGCTGAACAGCCTGTCGGGAGCGATGTCCCTGGACTCGATCCTCGTACATGCGCCGCGGCCCTGCATCGACTAGCCCGGAAATCTCACCAGCCTGCCAGCGTCTGCGCTACAAGTGATTGATATTATGAATAAATATGAGCTAATT
>SLTB01000080.1 GCA_007130155.1 Pseudomonadales bacterium | reverse complement strand
TTCGGTGAAAGTCACGGCCCGGCCCTTGGCTGTATTGTCGACGGCTGTCCGCCCGGGCTGCCGCTGACCGAAGCGGACATCCAGCTCGATCTCGATCGCCGCCGTCCCGGAACGTCCAGGTACACCACCCAGCGGCGTGAACCCGACCAGGTGCGCATTCTTTCCGGGGTCTTCGAGGGTCAGACCACCGGTACGCCGATCGGGCTTTTGATCGAGAACACGGATCAGCGTTCCCGGGATTACGCCGATATCGCCAAACAGTACCGTCCAGCCCACGCCGACTTGACCTACGATCGCAAATACGGTCGGCGGGACTACCGCGGTGGAGGTCGCTCATCGGCCAGGGAGACGGCAGCTCGGGTGGCCGCAGGTGCCATAGCGCGACGCTATCTTGCACTGCGCTGTGGCGTAGCGATCCGCGGCTACCTCTCCCAGATGGGGGCGTTCTTGCCAGGGCAGCACGACTGGGATGCTGTGGCTGAGAACCCTTTCTTCTGGCCTGATCCGGATACCGTCGGTGATCTCGAGGCCGCCATTGATGCCCTCCGGCGGGAGGGTGATTCGGTGGGAGCCCGGGTCACCGTGGTGGCCAGTAATGTTCCGGTGGGGCTTGGTGAGCCGGTGTTCGACAAGCTCGATGCCGACCTGGCCCATGCACTGATGGGTATCAATGCCGTGCGGGCGGTGGAGATCGGTGACGGCCTGGCGGTGGTGACGCAGCGCGGTAGTGAACATCGCGATGAAATGACGCAGCAGGGTTTTCTGTCGAACCGAGCGGGCGGAACCCTTGGGGGGATCAGCAGTGGCCAGGACATCATTGCGAGCATTGCCCTGAAACCGACTTCCAGCGTGCGCATTCCTGGCCGCAGCATCGATCGCGACGGTAACGAAGTGGAAGTGGTGACGACCGGGCGGCACGATCCCTGTGTTGGTATCCGCGCGACGCCCATCGCCGAAGCCATGGTGGCCCTGGTACTCATGGATCACCTGCTGCGCCAGCGCGGCCAGAATCCCAACCGGGCCCCGAACACTCAGGACTGAACACATCGCCGGACCTCCCGGGGGAGTGGCTTGAGAGGAGGGGTCCATGTCATCTCCCACGGTGTTCAGGGGGCATCGCCGTGGGCTTCGAGAACTTCGAGGAAGGCGCGTACGGCATTGGAGGGGGTGCGTTCAGGATGCCGAACCCAGCCGAGACGGCGCGTCATGGGAGGCGCGTCTTTGGGCGTGATCTGCAGCAGACGATGGTCGATCATGGTGGCTGGCAGTACGGTCCAGCCTAGGCCGATACCCGCCATCATGCGGATGGTCTCCAGATAGTTGGTGGACATGGTGGCGTCGAGATGGACGCCGGCTGCTTCGAACATGGCGGTGACGATGCGTCCGGTATAGGTCCCCGCTCCAGGCAATACCGCGCGATGCTCACCGAGCTCGGCAAGGCGCGGAGACGGTATGCCCGCCAGTGGATGCTCTGCTGCCACAGCGAAGACCAGTGGGTCATTCCAGATCGTGCGGCTCGCCAGGGGTGGGACGCCGTCCGGGGCCAGCGTCACCACGGCCAGTTCCAGGTGAGCGTGAAGCAGAAGGTCATGGGCCGTTTCGGAATCGAGAAACTGCAGATCGAGTGCGACCTCAGGATGGCGGTCGCTGAATGCGCGAAGCACTGTCGGCAACCGGTGCAGACCAATGTGATGGCTGGTGCCAAGCAGCAGGCGCCCGCTCACCGCGCCGCTGAGATTGCGCAGCAGCACCCTGCTGTCCTCGATCTCGCGGAGGATACGGCGGGCGCGAGGCAGTAGCGTCCGGCCGGCTTCGGTGAGGGTAACCGAACGGCCAAAGCGATCGAAGAGGCGCGCGTGGAGCTCGCGTTCGAGGGTGGCAATGCGGCGGCTGATCGCAGGTTGGGTTACATGCAGGCGCTCGGCAGCGGTGGAGAAAGACCCGGTGTCCGCCACCTGGACGAAGGCGCTGAGATCAGGGGTATCCACGCCGGGCTCTCCGCTATGCTCTTTGTGCATGAAAGTCATGATAATAATGAATTTGTTTCATTCCTGCCAAGCCCGTAGCATGGTGCTTCTTGAGTTATTGATCATCAGCGCGTGCTCATCGCGCTTGAAGCCCATGGAGTCTGCGCAATGGCCGGCAGAACGCTCTACGACAAACTCTGGGATGCCCATCTGGTCAAGCAACGCGATGACGGGACGGCGCTGATCTACATCGACCGCCACCTGCTGCACGAGGTGACATCACCTCAGGCCTTCGAGGGTCTGCGTCTGGCAGGGAGGCGGCCCTGGCGGGTGGATGCGAACATCGCCACGCCCGACCATAACGTGCCAACGGTTAAGCGTTCAGAAGGCCTGGCTGGGATCACCGATCCTATTTCGCGCATTCAGGTGGAGACCCTGGATGACAACTGTCGCGACTTTGGCATTCTCGAATTCGCCATCCTCGATCCGCGGCAGGGCATCGTTCACGTAGTAGGGCCGGAGCAGGGGGCGACCTTGCCGGGCATGACTGTGGTCTGTGGTGACTCCCACACATCGACGCACGGTGCCTTTGCGGCACTGGCTCATGGCATCGGGACCTCCGAGGTGGAACACGTGCTCGCCAGCCAGTGTCTGATTCAGCGCAAGGCCAGGAACATGCGGATTGTCGCTGACGGTCACCTGCCGCGGGGGGTGACGGCCAAGGATCTGGCGCTGGCCATCATCGGCCGCATCGGCACTGCCGGAGGGACGGGCTACACTCTGGAGTTCAGCGGCGAGGCCGTGCGCGGGCTGTCCATGGAAGGGCGCATGACCCTGTGTAACATGGCCATCGAGGCCGGTGCGCGGTCTGGCATGGTGGCCTTCGACGAGGTCACGCTGGAATACGTGCGCGGACGTCCCTTTGCGCCTAAGGGTGCACTTTTCGAGCAGGCTGCCGCTGCCTGGCGCGATCTGGTCAGTGATTCGGATGCGGTCTTCGACGCCGAAGTACACCTCGACGCATCCTCCCTCGAGCCACAGGTCACTTGGGGGACGTCGCCGGAGATGGTCGTGAGCATCAATGGCATCGTGCCAGACCTGGACGCCGCGGAGAATGCGGGTCAGCGGCAGGGGTGGGAGTCGGCCATGCGCTACATGGGGCTCGAGCCGGGAAGGCGCATCCGTGACATCGGGGTGGACCGGGTGTTCATCGGCTCCTGTACCAATTCCCGCATCGAGGATCTGCGCGCTGCGGCGGCCGTGGTGCGTGGGCGCAAGGTCGCTGACAGCGTGCTGCAGGCCATGGTGGTGCCCGGATCCGGTCCGGTGAAGCAGCAGGCGGAAGCCGAAGGTCTGCATGAGGTGTTCCTGGCCGCCGGCTTCGAGTGGCGAGACCCGGGCTGCTCCATGTGCCTGGCCATGAATGCGGATCGCCTGGGCGCAGGCGAGCACTGCGCCTCGACTTCGAACCGCAATTTCGAGGGTCGCCAGGGTCATGGCGGCCGGACCCACCTGGTCAGTCCCGAAATGGCTGCCGCTGCTGCGGTGGCGGGCCACTTCATGGACGTGCGAGAGATGCTCGAGGTTACTCAGGGAGGTGTGGCATGAAAGCTTTCACGACGCTCACCGGCCGTGTAGTGCCATTGGACAAGGCCAACGTCGATACCGATCAGATCATTCCCAAGCAGTTCCTGAAATCCATCCGGCGTACGGGCTTTGGCGACAACCTTTTCGATGGCTGGCGCTATCTGGATGAGGGTGATCCGTCGAAAACGCCGAACGAGCGTCAGATCAATCCTGACTTCGTGCTCAATGCGCCCCGTTATCAGGGCGCCTGCGTGCTGTTGGCGCGGGAAAACTTTGGCTGCGGTTCAAGTCGCGAGCATGCGGTGTGGGCGTTAGAGGAGTTTGGTCTGCGCGTGGTTCTGGCCCCCAGTTTCGCGGACATATTCTTTAGTAACTGCTTTAAGAATGGCGTTTTACCTATTGTTTTAGAAAATAAAACAATAGACCTTTTGTTTGAGATCGAGGCGGCTGGCGAAGGCCTCGATGTGACCGTGGACTTGGCCGAACAAGTCATCACCATGCCGTCCGGTGAAACGCTGGGCTTCGAGGTGGACAGTTTCCGCAAGCGTTGCCTGCTCGAGGGGCTCGACGATATCGGCGTCACCCTCACGGACGCCCAAGCGATCCGCGATTTCGAGGCAGCGCATCGGCAACGCGCGCCCTGGTTGTTCGCCAATACAGGTTGATGTCGCTGGCAAGGTCGTTTCCAACATTCAGCCAGATCCCATGACTGCCCGCAGGTGGGCGTGACGTGAAGAGAGTGAATCATGACGCGACGTATACTGATCCTGGCCGGTGACGGCATCGGCCCGGAGATCATGCAGCATGCCGTCAGGGTGCTGGATGTGGCGCGGGACCGCCAGGGCTTCGATGTTGAACTCGAGCACGCCCTGGTGGGCGGTGCCGCTATCGATGCCCACGGCACGCCGCTGCCCGAGTCGACGCTGGCATTGGCCAAGGCGGCGGACGCTTTGCTGCTTGGTGCTGTCGGCGGGCCCAAGTGGGATGATCTGCCCACGGCGAAGCGCCCGGAGCGTGGGTTGCTGGGCTTGCGTTCCGGTCTGGAGCTGTTTGCGAACCTGCGTCCGGCCATTCTGTTTCCGCAGCTGGCGTCGGCGTCTTCGCTGAAGCCGGAACTGGTGGCCGGCCTCGATATTCTTATCCTGCGAGAGCTGACCGGTGGTATTTATTTCGGCGAGCCGCGGGGTATCGATCGGGACGCTAATGGCAATCGTCGTGGCTTCAACACTTATGTCTACACTGAACCGGAGATCCGCCGTATCGCGAGGCTCGGCTTCGAGCTGGCCGCTGCGCGCAACAAACGTCTTTGCTCCGTAGACAAGGCCAATGTGCTCGAAGTGACGGCCCTGTGGCGGGAGATCGTCGAAGACGAGGGTCGCCATTTTCCGGATATCGAGCTCAGCCACATGTATGTGGACAACGCCGGCATGCAGTTGGTGCGTGCACCTAAGCAGTTCGATGTCATCGTCACTGGCAACATGTTTGGCGACATCCTTTCGGACGTGGCGGCCATGCTCACTGGTTCGCTGGGGATGCTGCCATCGGCCGCCCTGGATGCGAACAGTAAGGGCATGTACGAACCGGTGCACGGCAGTGCGCCGGATATCGCGGGGAAGAATCTGGCCAATCCGCTGGCGACGCTGATGTCCATCGCGATGATGTTCCGGTACACCTTCAGCGAGGCGAAGTTGGCGGATGATCTCGAAGCCGCGGTCAGTGACGTCCTCGACGCGGGCCTGCGAACCCGGGACATTGCGCCGACCGATGGCGCCGGCGTGACCCTGGTGGGTACAGACGGCATGACGGACGCTGTGATCGCGGCCTTCAGCCGCCGGCTGGACGCCTGAAACCGACCCATGGGCTTAAGCTGACGAGCTCGCCCCGGCAGGTACGGCCAGGCCGGTGCCGGGCGCTTTGCTGAGCCGCGCGGGGCAGGCGGGTCCATACAGCATTCATACAGATCAGCGAGGAGACGAGGATGAGCAGCAACAGTGGGACCATGGATATCGCTGTCGTCGGCGCCACCGGTGCCGTCGGCGAGGTGATGATCGAGATTCTCGAGCAGCGTAATTTCCCGATCGGCAAGCTTTATCCGCTGGCCAGCGCCCGCTCGGTGGGGAAAACCGTGATGTTCCGCAAGCGGCCCGTGGCGGTGGAGGATCTGGACAGCTTCGATTTCAGCAAGGTCAGGCTGGCGCTCTTCTCTGCCGGAGGCAGCATCTCCGCTGAGCATGCGCCCCGGGCGGCGGCCGCTGGCTGCGTGGTGGTGGACAACACCTCGCACTTTCGGCGCGAGGCCGATATTCCGCTGATCGTGCCGGAGGTCAACGCCCATGCGCTGGGTGAGTACCGCAAGCGTGGCATCATCGCCAACCCGAACTGTTCGACCATCCAGATGGTGGTGGCGCTCAAGCCCCTGCACGATGCTGCCCGCATTCTGCGGATCAACGTCGCCACCTATCAAGCCGTGTCCGGATCAGGTAAGAAAGGCGTGGAAGAACTGGCCGGACAGACCGCGGCGCTCTTGAACGGCAAACCATCGCCGGGCAAGGTCTATCCCAAGCAGATTGCCTTCAACGCCATTCCGCACATCGACACCTTCCAGGAAAACGGGTACACGCGGGAGGAAATGAAGATGGTCTGGGAAACCCAGAAGATCTTCGGTGATGACAGCATCCAGGTGAACCCCACCTGTGTGCGCATTCCGGTGTTCTATGGCCACTCGGAGGCTGTGCACATCGAAACTGAGCGCAAGCTCACCGCGGCGGAGGCGCAGCGTCTTTTGCGCAAGGCGCCGGGCGTGAAACTGCTCGACAAGCATGCGGATGGCGGCTATCCGACGGCGGTCACGGAGTGCGCCGGGGCGGATCCTGTTTTCGTAGGCCGCGTCCGCGAGGATATCTCACACGAGCGCGGTCTTAACCTGTGGATCGTGGCTGACAACATCCGCAAGGGAGCGGCGCTCAATAGTGTACAAATTGGGGAACTTCTGCTAAAAGAACTTGCATAAAGGCAACTTAGTTCACGAAACGAACGTCGTTTCTAGGTTACCTTGAATGAAGTTTCGGGGGCAGGGCGTTCCAACGCGATACCACTCCTGTCAGCATGGCACCATGTCCATGCAGCTTTAGGGCGCCACGGTCGTTTCGATGGCTGCGAGGCACAGCCAGCCACATGAGGGAAGGACGCGCGATATGACTCGGAAGCTGGCTCTGCTGCTGGCCGCGTGCCTCGGTCTTTGGCATGGGTCTGCCTGGGCACTGGGGCTCGGGGAGATCGAAGTTCGGTCTGGGCTCAATGAGCGGTTCGCCGCGACCATTGAACTGCGTCGCATAGAGACGTTGTCGCAGAACGAAATCATTGCCAGTCTGGCTTCGGCAGAAGACTTCTCGCGACTCGGGGTGCAGCGATTTTTCTATTTGTCCGAACTCGAGTTCTCAACGGATCTGTCCGACCGCAACCGGCCTTTGATTCGTGTCTCCAGTAACCGACCGATCAACGAACCCTTCGTCAACTTCGTCGTCGACGTGCGCTGGCCCACCGGTCGGATGCTGCGTGAATACACCGTACTTCTCGACCCGCCCAGTGGTATCGAGCGGCCCGTACCTGCTGCGCGTCCTGTGGAGACGCCGGCCTCGGCGCGCCCGGGGGAGGCGCCTGCCCAGGCGTCGCGTCCACAGCCGACTCAGGTCCGCACCGAGCCGCAGGCATCCCCTGGTGTAGGCCGCTTTGACGGCGACAGCTATGGTGTAACCGATCGCAACGACACGCTCTGGGCCATTGCCCTCGAGGTTCGACCGTCCACCAACTTCAGCGTCCAGCAGACTATGCTGGCCTTGCAGCGTCTGAACCCCGACGCCTTCATCGGCGGCAACATCAATCTGCTCAAGGCAGGCTATGTCCTGCAGGTTCCGAGTGCCGAAGAGATTGCTCGCCTCTCCCGTCGGGACGCCGTAGTGCAGGTGGCCGAGCACAACGCCCGCTGGCGTGACGGAACGCCGGCTATGCCCGTGGATGCCCGACCTGAGGCGGCGGTGGGCGAAGGGACTCGGAGGAGCCCCAGCGGTGAGCTGCGCCTGATTACGGGCGAGGGCGATGATGTTCGCGTCAGCAGGGACACGACACCCGCCGGTGTCGGCGCGGTCACCGGCGAGGCAGCGGATGCCTTGCGAAGTGATCTGGCCGCGGTTGAGTCACGCCTGAGCGAAGCGGAGGCGGCGCGCAGTGTGGCCCTGCGGCAACGAGAGGAGATGGCCAGCGAACTGGATCAAGTCAGTCGCCAGCTCGAGTTGCGCAATGAGGAGCTCGCGCGGTTGCAGGGCCTGCTTGCGCAGCAGCAAGCGTCTTCAGCCGCTCCGCGTCCGTCGGCACCAGGGCCGCTCGGGATGGATTGGACGCTGCTTGCCGGTGGCCTGGGCGGGCTGGTGCTCATGGTTGCCGCGTTGCTTATGCTGCGTCGACGCCGCGAGCAGGGCGGTGATGTTCTGGCCGCCGATGGGGTGCCGGAGGCGGGTAGCCAATCGATTCAACAGGCGCCATTGCTGCCCTCCGTCAGCAACGAAGACCTTGCCCATGCCGGCATTGTGACAGGTGCTTTGGCCGGCAATGTTCGAGCCGATGATGTCGAGGATGAAAGCGATGTCATTGCCGAGGCGGACGTCTACATGGCTTACGGCCGCTTCGGCGAGGCGGCTCGTGTCCTGAATTCGGCCATCGAGGCCGATGGTCAACGTGCCGACCTCCGCCTCAAACTCATGGAGGTGCTGGTCGAGACTCAGGATGTCGATGCCTTCAATGCTCAGGCCGAGGCGCTGCGTGGTTTCGCCGATCAACAGGCCATTGGCCTGGCGGACGACCTCGCCAGTCGTCTTCCCGGCGGGGTCACATCCACTGGCGCCACTTCCGAGGGTGAGTTGGCAGGCCCGACCCGGACCCTGGGTGAAGGTGAAGTCAACCTCGACTTCGATCTTGGCGATGAGTTCGGCGAACCTGCTGATCTCGATAGTCTTGATATCGACTTCGACGCCTCGAACAAGCCGAAACACGCTGCAGCCCTGACCGATGATTCTGGTGACATCACCCTGGTGCTGGATGATGATGGTGCTGAACAGGTGGGAACGGCGAAGGGCGATGCCAGTCTCGATCTTGATCTCGATCTGGATGAACCCAGGGTGGAGGCCGACGGTCAGGACGACGAGTTGGATTTGAAGTTCGACCTCGATGGTGATGATGCCTCTCTCGACGACACACTCGCTTACGACGGTCCGGTTACCCGAACACCGATGCCTGCAGGTGATTTTAATCTCGAGCTTCCGATGGGGGATTCGACGGCGCCGATAACGCCGCTGGATGGCGTAGTGGACGAATCGACCTCGGTCGATGGCGGCAAGCATGACGGATCTGAAGCGCCGGCCGATGTCGATACTGAATTCGACCTGACCATGGATGGCGCGGGCTTTGTCGAGAAGCCAGAGGTGGCAGCGCCGACAAGGACCGCCCAGGATGATGGCGAAGTCGACGATCTGGATTTCGATCTTGCCGGAGGGGCTGGTGATCCCGAAACGACCGAGCCTTTGGCAGGCGAGCCGTCCCCCGGGCCGGAGGTGGGCGTTGCATCTGCCTATGCTGCATCTGTCTATGATGATGACGACCTGAATCTTGATTTCGACATCGAGGATCTGGCTGCAGAGGCTTCGGGCGCAGAAACTCCGGATGCAGAAGCCAGGACGGAAGAGGATTTGTCCGCCACCCTGTCCAGGGCCGCGGATGACGCAGAGAGCGAGGATGTCACCGATCTGCTTCTGTCGAGTGCTGAAGAAGAGGATGAGGACATGATCGAGCTCTCGCTCGAAGAGCTCGATGAGGACGACTCCGACTCGGCAGAGCCCCCAGCTTCGATGGCAGCGGAACTGCCCGTGGATCTGGCAGATGATGATCTCGAGTTCGACATGGACTTCGATGAGGCGGGCGACGAGACGTCCACCAAGCTCGAACTGGCGCGCGCTTACATTGATATGGGCGATGAAGATGGTGCCAAGGAAATCCTGGATGAAGTGGTGCGCGATGGCAGTGACACCCAGCAGCAGGAGGCGGCTGAGCTTCTTGCCCGGCTGGGCTGAGCGTCCTCTGCTGTAGCGGTCCAACAACATGGTCGGCGTTCTTGTGCCGGGAAGAGGCAGGCCGATGGAACGCGGCGCACGCCGTGGTCTTGCCCACTTGCAAGGACTGTGATCCCGAGCTTAGGACCTTAATAACTCCCATAAAACCAAAGGATTAAAATGGGTTCCGGCGTGGGTGGTCCTGCTTGCCAGCCTGAGGCTCAACGGCCAGCCCTTGAAGTCCGTCGGCTTCAGCCGGCACATCCGCGGCCGTAACCGTGAATCGGTGAGATATGCGGGTGCGTCGAATCGTCACATCGAAGGGTTAGCGATTGCTCCATGAGAGCCATGGATCCATGACGCGCTGGGTGCTCGGCGTCGAATACGATGGCACCTGTTTCAGCGGTTTTCAGCGTCAGGCATCTCCCCGACTGCCCACGGTGCAGGGTGACCTCGAGGCAGCCTTGAGCCGCATTGCCAATCATCCTGTTCGGCTGGTCTGTGCCGGTCGCACCGATGCGGGCGTCCACGCCACCGGACAAGTCGTTCACTTCGACAGTTTCGCGCTGCGCGCAGCAAAGGACTGGGTTCGAGGTGGCAATACCCTGACTCATCCAGGCATCTGCATACATTGGGCCATTGCCCGGGACGAAGCCTTCCATGCCAGGTTTTCCGCCTTGTGGCGCCGTTATCTCTATCTCATGACCGATCAGCGTCCACGACAGTCGCTGCTCAGGGATCGCGTGGCCGAGGTGACCGGTCCTCTCGATGCGGACAGCATGGGTCAGGCTGCTCTGGCGCTTTTGGGTGAGCACGATTTCAGCAGTTTCCGGGCAGCCGGGTGCCAGGCCCGACATGCTCGCCGAACCGTGCAGAGGATCGATGTTCGGCGGGCCGGTAGCCTGGTGGCCGTGGAGATCCAGGCCAATGCCTTCCTGCAGCACATGGTGCGTAATATCGTCGGCAGTCTGCTGGAGGTGGGGCGCGGTGAACGTCCCGGTTCCTGGCTCGGAGAAGTGCTGTCCGAACGGGACCGCACCCGCGCTGGTGTGGCGGCCCCGCCTGAGGGCCTCTACCTGGTGGAGGTGGGCTATCCTGGGGAGAGTGCGTTGCCATCGTGGCCGGCCACCACATGGCCCGCATCCTGGGCGGGTTTCTGCTAACATCCGCGCTCCCTGAACCGACCATCGGCAGAGACCATCGGCAGACAGGAAGTCAGGTCCCTGAACGATCGCGCCGACGGTGGAGCGGGGCCATTCGGCAGGTTCCCCTCAGGGTCGAGAGCCCCATGACATCGTCGGTACGCATCAAGATTTGTGGTTTGCGGAGTTCGGAACAGGCACTGGCAGCGGTGGCCGCCGGCGCGGACGCCATAGGGTTGAATTTTTACGCAGCCAGTCCGCGCTCGGTTGAGCCGGCCGTCGCGCGGGACATCTGCCATGCCCTGCCGCCTTTCGTCACCACTGTCGGCTTGTTCGTGGATGCGCCCGCCGCGTTTGTCTCGAGGGTGCTCGATGAGGTCCCGCTGCAGATGCTGCAGTTTCATGGTGACGAGGACGAAGCCTATTGCCGTCAGTGGCGTCGGCCCTATTTGAAGGCGCTACGCATGCGCGGGGATCTCGATACGCAGGCGGCGCTCGCTGCGCATGCCAGGGCGACGGGCATTCTGTTGGATGGTTATCGCCCGGGGGTGCCGGGCGGTACGGGTGAGGTTTTCGACTGGGATCGTATTCCGCAGGAACGTCCCCGGCCTATCGTGCTGGCCGGGGGCCTGACTGCGGCGAATGTAGGTGAAGCCATCCGCCGGGTCAGACCCTGGGCTGTGGATGTGAGCGGCGGTGTGGAGCGGGAGCCGGGCGTAAAGGATCCTGCCGCCATGGAAGCATTTGTGCGCGCGGTACGCGCCGCCGAGACTGGAGTGAATGATTGATGAGTCGCGAGGAAGTCATGTCTAGGGAACAAACGCAGCAGAGTAACCTCGAAGCAGCTGCCGGGATGGTGTCGTTTGCGGACTACAACTTTCCCGATGAGCGAGGACACTTCGGCCGTTTCGGTGGCCGTTTTGTCGCTGAGACCCTGACTCATGCCCTGGATGATCTCGATCGTGTCTATCGGACCCTTAAAGCGGATCCGGCCTTCCAGCGCCGCATCGATCGCGATCTCGCCGAGTTCGTTGGCCGACCGTCACCGCTGTATCTGGCAGAGCGTATGACGCGTGAATTGGGCGGTGCGAAGATCTATCTCAAGCGCGAGGACCTGAACCACACTGGCGCCCATAAAGTGAACAACACCATCGGCCAGGCGCTGTTGGCCCAGCACATGGGCAAGCGGCGGATCATTGCCGAGACCGGGGCCGGCCAACATGGTGTGGCATCGGCCACGGTGGCGGCCCGGCTCGGGATGGAATGTGTGGTCTATATGGGTGCGGAAGACGTCGAGCGGCAGAGCCTCAACGTCTATCGCATGAAGTTGCTGGGGGCGAGAGTGGTACCGGTTCAGTCCGGTTCACGTACGCTCAAGGACGCCTTGAACGAGGCTATGCGTGATTGGGTCACCAACGTGGACGATACGCACTACATCATCGGCACGGTGGCTGGTCCTCACCCCTACCCAGCGCTGGTGAGGGATTTCCAGGCTGTGATTGGCCGGGAGACCCGGGAGCAGTGTCTGGTGGCAGAAGGTCGGCTGCCGGACGTGCTGGTGGCCTGCGTTGGCGGCGGCTCCAACGCTCTGGGGCTGTTCCATCCCTTCATTCGTGACGCTGGCGTGCGCATGGTAGGCGTTGAGGCCGGCGGTGACGGCCTAGCTACTGGGCGTCATGCGGCGCCCTTGTGCGCAGGTGTTCCTGGCGTGTTGCACGGTAATCGCACCTACCTCATGGAGGACGAGGACGGCCAGATCATCTCCACTCACTCGATCTCCGCCGGGTTGGACTATCCTGGTGTAGGACCCGAGCATGCCTTCCTGAAAGATCTTGGCCGGGCGGAGTATGTCGCAGTTACCGACGACGAGGCGCTTCGCGCGTTCCATCACCTGACTCGGACCGAAGGCATCATGCCCGCTCTGGAAACCAGTCATGCCATTGCCTGGGTCATGGAGCATGCCCCGAAGATGGACTCGGAGCAGATCATCGTGGTGAACCTTTCCGGGCGTGGCGACAAGGACATTTTAACGGTCGCCCGCCACGACGGTATCGAGCTGTGAGCAGGTTGACAGAGCGCTTCGCGGAGCGCATGGCAGCGAAATCCAGCGCCCTGGTGACCTATCTGGTAGCCGGAGACCCCACTCCCGAGGTCACCGTGCCGGCCATGCATGCCCTGGCCAGAGCAGGGTCTGATGTCATCGAACTCGGGATCCCGTTCTCGGATCCGGAAGCGGAGGGCGCCGACATCCAGGCCGGCTGTGAGCGAGCCCTGATGCACAAGGTGCGCCTGTTGGATGTTCTCGACATGGTCGTGGCATTCAGGAAGCAGGATGCCCGTACGGCGGTGGTGCTCATGGGCTATTTGAACTCGGTGGAGGCCATGGGCCAGCAGCGCTTCGCCGATGCCGCAGCCGAGGCTGGTGTGGATGGCGTCATTCTCGTCAATCTGCCGCCCGAGGAGGCCGACGAACTTCGGCAGGCGCTTGCCTCCCGGGGCGTGGACCTGATCTTCCTGCTGGCACCCACGACCACCGACGAAAGAGCCCAGCATATACTGGCCCGGGCCAGTGGCTTCGTCTACTACGTGTCGCTGAAGGGGCCAACGGGCTCCGCCAATCTGGATGTGGAGGGCGTGCGTAAGCGACTCGATCAATTGCGAACCATGACGGCTCTGCCCCTGGCTGTGGGTTTCGGCATTCGTGATGGCGTGACGGCGCGCGCGGTGGCCGGGTTTGCCGATGGGGTCGTTGTCGGCAGTGCCCTGGTCCGGCGGATGGGAGAACTCGCCGCCGAGCCTGCTGCCATTCCTGCCGCGGCAGCTGCCTTCGCCGCAGAGTTGCGCGCGGCCATGGACGCCGCTTAGGCGACGTGAGGGCCATGGGATGACCCTCAACGATTGGCTGGTCCGACTCGAGCGCCTGCACCCGCAGGAGATGGATCTCGGGCTCCAGCGACTGCGACAGGTGTTCGAAAGACTTGGCGCCCGGCGGCCGGCGCCGCAGGTGATTACGGTCGCCGGAACCAACGGCAAGGGTTCGGTGGTCGCCACGCTGGATGCCTTGTTCCGTGCCGAGGGCCTGAAGGTCGGTGTTACCACTTCACCTCACTTGCATCACTTCAATGAGCGTATCGTCATCGCGGGCAGAGTGGCGAGTGATGCGGACATCATCAAAGCGTTCGAGCGCATCGAGCGGGCTCGGGGAAGCATCAGCCTGACCTATTTCGAGTTCGCCATTCTGGCAGCCTTCGAGCTGATGGCAGATTCGGATCTCGACGTCGCGGTGCTCGAGGTGGGTCTCGGTGGCCGCCTCGATGCGGTGAACCTCATCGATGCCGACGTGGCGGTGATCAGCAGCGTGGATCTCGATCACGAGGCCTGGCTCGGCTCGGACCGGGAAACCATCGGGCGCGAAAAGGCCGGGATCCTGCGCCGCGGCCGCCCACTGGTGATCGGCGAGCTGCAGCCGCCACAATCGGTGCTTGACCGGGCGGATGAACTGGAGGTCCCGGTGTATCGCGCCGGTTTTGACTTCCATTGGGTTGAGACGACTGCGGGAGCCATGTTCCGCGGTGGCCGTGAGCACCATTTGGAACTCGGCTGTCTGCCGCCGGCGCGGCTTCTGCCGTCCAATATCGCTGCCGCGCTTCAGGCTGCCAGCTTGCTGCTGGAACTCGTTCCGGCGCACGTCCATGATGCCCTGACTGGGCTGGATCTGCCGGGGCGAGCGCAGCACCGGCAGGTCATGGGTTCGGACTGGATCCTGGATGTGGCCCACAATCCCCATGCCCTGGCCGCGCTGGTGGCGAAAATCGGGACGGAGCGACGCTGGGTGGCAGTGTTCGGTACCTTTCGTGACAAACGTGCAGATCGAATGCTTGAGCTGCTCGAACCCTGTGTGGCGGCTGTGCACTTGGCGCCTACACCGGGTTCCCGTGGCCAGTCGGCTGCGGAACTTGCCGGGCGCTTGAGCGAAGTCGTGCCATCCCTGCCGCGACGGCAGCATGGGGATATCGAAGCAGCTTTGGTGGCTGCCCGGCGGGATGCCTGTCGTCAGGCTCTCGGCATCCTGGTGGTGGGATCATTCACCCTGGTGGCAGCGGCTGATCGCTGGCTCGATTCTGCCTGCGGAGGTTCGGCGACGCCATGACCGAGCGTGGACGCAATCGTCTGGTCGGGGCCGTGATCCTGGTGTCGCTGGCCCTGATCCTGCTGCCTATGCTCTTCGATGGTGCCGGCATAGAACGGCGCAAACTGGCTGAATGGCCGGCTGGAGCTCTCGAGATCAAGGCCGGCGAGGACAGTTTCGACGGCGACCCCGAGCCCGCTGCCTGGGCCTTTGTCGATGAAGTGGAGTCGCGACGGAGCGCCGAGCCGATTCGCGGCCAACCGGAGCATCGCCTCCCGCCGGAACCTGAATCAACATTGGGCGGAGGCCCTCGAGCCCCGGTGTTGGGCGTGGGAGCAGAAGAGACGTCGCCCGGGCTCGATGGCAGAGGGCTGCCGCGGGCCTTCAGCGTCCAGCTTGCGGCCTTTCGTGAGCGGGACAATGCGCGAGCTCTGCGCCAGCGCCTGCTCGACGATGGCTATGATGCTTACATGATCGAGGAGGGCAGCGGCGAAGCGACGCTTCATCGGGTGGCAGTGGGGCCGCGCATCGATCGCGACGCCGCCGTCCGCCTGCAGGCGGAATTGGCGGAGCGCTATCAGCTTGAAGGGCTGGTGGTTCGCTTCGTCATTGGCGGTGCTGCAGGGCGGCAGAATGGCTGAGGGCTTGGGACTGCCGTCTTTGCTGGATTGGGTGATTCTGGCCGTGGCCCTGGTGTCGGTGATCGTCGGGGCGGTCCGCGGGTTGTTTCGGGAGGCGCTGTCCCTTGTCATCTGGGCGGCTGCCCTTATCATGGCGGCCTTGTTTGCGGATCCGGTCAGCGCCAGTCTGGGGCGATGGATCGACGTCGAGTCCTTGCGCTACCCCCTGGCCTTCGCTGCGGTGTTCGTCGCCATGCTGCTGCTCGGAGCGGTCCTGCAGCACGTGGTGGGATTGCTGGTGGAAGCCACGGGCTTGAGTGGTCTCGATCGTGTGCTCGGCACGCTGTTCGGAATGCTCAGAGCCGGAGTGCTGCTGGTGGTCCTGGCGGCAGTCCTGGAGCCACTGTTTGCTTCCGAGGCGTGGTGGCAGGAATCGCGTCTCCTGCCTCATCTGCTCGCGGCGCAGGAGGAGGTGATTGATTTTCTGCGTCAGGCTTTCGCTGCGGTTACCGCGGCCATGCCGTCCCCAGGAGGTTCTTGAATTGGCTGTGCAACGCTGCAAGGCGCCCGTTGCAGAGTTTTTCTGTCGTTCTGCAGCCATCATTCCCGGCTCTTTCGGGAAGGCGCGCAGGACATCGGCCCATCCATCCGGGGAACACCTTTCATGTGTGGACTCGTAGGCATCGTCGGCCGGCATGCGGTCAATCAGCGCCTCTATGACGCCCTGACCGTACTCCAGCATCGGGGCCAGGACGCAGCGGGCATTGTTACCAGCCATCAGGGCCGGCTCAACATGCGCAAGGCCAACGGCCTGGTTCGCGACGTGTTCCGGCTCAATCACATGCAGCGATTGACCGGGAATCTCGGCATCGGCCATGTCCGTTATCCCACAGCGGGCAGCTCGTCATCCGCCGAAGCCCAGCCCATGTACGTCAATTCTCCCTATGGCATCACGCTGGCCCACAACGGCAATCTGACCAACGCAGAGACCCTCAAGCAGGACCTGTTCAAGGCCGATCTGCGCCACATCAATACGGAATCGGACTCTGAGATCCTGCTCAACGTCTTTGCCCATGAACTCGGCCGCCTGCACCGGCACAGCCCGGAGCCCGAGGACATCTTCGAGGCGGTGGCGGGCGTCCATGCTCGCTGCCGGGGCGCCTACGCAGCCGTGGCGCTTCTGGTGGGGCATGGCGTACTGGCGTTCAGGGATCCCTTTGGCATACGCCCCCTGGTATTCGGTAAGCGTGAGACGGATCAAGGTACGGAATACATGATCGCCTCCGAGTCGGTGGCCTTGGACGTGCTCGACTTCACCCTGGTGCGGGACGTGATGCCCGGTGAGGCGATCTGGATTGATGAGCGGGGTGACCTGCACAGTCGGATCTGTGCCAAGCAGACCCAGCTGGCGCCGTGCATCTTCGAGCACGTCTATCTGGCCCGGCCGGATTCGATCATGGACAACATCTCGGTCTACAAAGCCAGGCTTCGGATGGGAGAGAAGCTGGCCGAGCGCATCCTCACGCAGTTCCCGGGTAATGATCATGATATCGACGTCGTGATTCCGATCCCTGAGACCAGCCGTACCGCAGCCCTGCCGCTTGCGCACCAACTCGACGTCAAGTATCGGGAGGGCTTCGTCAAGAACCGTTACATCGGCCGCACCTTCATCATGCCCGGCCAGAGTGAACGACAGAAATCGGTGCGCCAGAAACTCAATGCCATCGAGCTGGAGTTTCGCGGCAAGAATGTCTTGTTGGTGGATGACTCCATCGTCCGCGGTACCACTTCCCGCCAGATCATCGAGATGGCCCGGGAGGCGGGCGCCCGCAAGGTGTATCTGGCTTCGGCCGCACCCCCGGTGCGCTATCCCAACGTCTACGGCATTGACATGCCCGCAGCGAGCGAGTTCGTCGCCCACGCCCGCAGCGACGAGGAGATCGCCGCGCTGATCGGCGCCGACTGGCTGGTTTATCAGCAGCTCGAAGATCTGATCAGTTGTTCGGCGGAGGGCAATGCCGCCATCCGCGACTTCGAGTGCTCGGTGTTCGACGGCATCTACGTCACCGGCGATGTCGATGCGGACTATCTGCAGCGCATCTCGGATTCCCGCAATGATGCGGCCAAGAACCGGCGCGAACCCAACGAGAACCCGGAGGGCGAACGCGCCCTGTCCGATCTTCACGATCACGTTTGAGCCGAGTCCGATTGGACCTCACGGGTTGGCCCTCGCGATCAGGCTTGCTCCAGCGCTGTCGGGCGGCCCAGGGTGCTCGTAAAGAGGAGGTGACGTGCAGGAGCTGATCGAGAAGAGTCTGACCCAGGTGGGGAAGGTCCTGGTGGGCAAGCGCCATCAGATCGAGCAGGCCGTGGCCTGTCTGCTGGCAGGGGGGCACTTGCTGATCGAGGACCTGCCGGGCATGGGCAAGACCGTGCTTTCGCAGGCCCTGGCGCGTACCCTGGGTTTGTCCTTCAACCGCATCCAGTTCACCAGCGACGTGCTCCCGGCGGATATTCTCGGGATCTCCGTGTTCGATCGGGACAGCGGCAGCTTCGAATTTCACCCTGGTCCGATCTTTGCCCAGGTACTTCTTGCCGATGAGATCAACCGCACCACGCCCAAGACCCAGTCTGCCCTGCTCGAGGCGATGGAGGAGGCGCAGGTGACAGTGGAGGGAGCCACGCGGCCACTACCCCATCCCTTCTTCGTGATTGCCACTCAGAATCCGGTGACCCAGGCTGGAACCTATCCGCTGCCGGAGTCGCAGCTCGATCGCTTCCTGATGCGCATCGAACTTGGCTATCCGGATGCTGCAGCTGAGCGCGAGATCATTCGTGGCATGGATCGTCGAGTCATGCTCGATCAGCTCGAACCCTGTCTCGACGTGGACCAACTCGGCAGTCTGCAGCAACAGGCTGCCGACATCCGCGTGTCGGATGCACTATTGGACTACGTTCAACGTCTGGTACAGCATTCCCGTCAGGATCCGACCTTCGCCTGGGGCCTGTCGCCCCGCGGAGCCCTGGCGCTGGTGCGTGCGGCCCGGGCCTGGGCGCTGATCCGCGGTCGGCAGCACGTGATTCCTGAGGACGTCCAGGCTGTACTGCCAGCCGTGGTGGAGCATCGGCTGCGGGAACATGCCGATCATGGTCGCAGCGGCGGCGAAGCCCTGGCGCAGCGATTGCTGGCGGTGGTCGACGCGGTCGGCTGACAAGGACTGACGGGTTACTGAAAGGTGTTGTCCGGCAGTTTTGCAATCAGCGATGCCCGTGATCCAGGCTGCTGAAACGGACATTTCATGAGCCCGCCCATTATGGTTCGACGGAGCAGTCATGGCCGAAGCCCGCTCGACCGGGCAAAGTGATTACAGTGATACTCGCTTCATGCCTCGTACCCCGCGCGGCCGCTGGCGAGTCTGGCTGAATCGACGCGTGCCTCCCACCCGCTGCGTGGTCCTTCACCGGCGCAATGTGTTTATTTTTCCGTCGCGTACCGGTTTCGTTTTCGTGGGTCTGATTGCGTTGCTGATCCTTGCTGCCATCAACTATCAGAACTCCATGGTATTCGGACTGGCCTTCCTGCTGGCCAGTACGTTTGTCCTGGCCATCAGCCACACTTTTCGCAATCTGAGTGGCTTGACCATCGAGGCGGCCGGCGTCCGCCCTGTCTTTGCCGGGGAGCATGCTGAATTCGGCCTGCGACTGACACGAGCTTCGCCGCGCGGTCACCATGCCCTGTGGTTGGGGTGGCCCGGAGAGATTCCTCAGATCGTGGATCTGGACGAGGAGGTGGAACAGCGGCTGCACATCCCGGTCCTTGCGCCGACCCGCGGCTGGCTGAATCCCGGTCGGCTGCGCTTGGAAACCACTTGGCCCCTCGGCCTGTTGCGGGCCTGGACCTGGCTTGATCTGGCCCAGGCGGCGCTGGTCTATCCGCGACCGCTGCCAGCAGGACCGCCGCAGCGGCCGGCGCTGGCCACGGGCGACGGCGAGCAGCTGGTGACCGAAGGCAATGATGACTTCGTCGGTTTGCGACCCTACCGGGCGGGAGATTCCCTCAAACATATCGCCTGGAAATCCTTCGCACAGGAAGGCGAACTGATGGTGAAGGAGTACGGCGGCCATGCTGATCGCCGTCTTTGGCTGGACTGGGAAGCGCTGCCGGGTCTGAGCGTGGAGGATCGCCTCTCCACGCTCTGCGGCTGGGTGCTGGCCTGCGATGGGGGGCGCGACGAGTATGGCCTGCGCCTGCCGGGAGTGGAAATTGCCCCAGGGCGTGGCGAAGCACACCGAGCTGAACTGCTGCGCGCCCTGGCATTGCACGGTCAGCCTGGGCATTTCCTGGGAGCGTCATCGTGAACCGGGGCATCCACGGAGGGGTCCTGGAACAGATTCCGCGATCTTCGCTGACGCTGCTGCTGCTGTCCCAAGGGGCAGTTATCGTCCCTCACCTGCCGCGCATGGCGTCCTGGACCTTGCTGATCTGGGGCGCCTGCGTCCTCTGGCGCCTACTGATTCACCAGGGCCGCTGGGGTTATCCATCGGCGCTGACCAAGGCCGCCTTCGTCATTCTGGCAGGCGTCGGCGTCAGCACGTCCTATGGCATCCAGTTCAGTCTGGATCCTGCGGTGGCGCTGCTGATTATCGCTTTCGCGCTCAAATTGCTGGAAATGCGCACCCGGCGCGATGCTTTGGTGGTGATCTTTCTCGGCTACTTCATCATCGCTACCGGGTTTCTGTTTGAGCAGGGCATTCTGATCACGCTCTATCAGCTGCTTGCGGTGCTGATGGTGACGGCCGCGCTGGTCGCTCTGCACCAGAGCTGGAATCGGCCTCGGCCGATGGCCTCTCTGCGCACGGCGGGCATCATTCTCTTGCAGGCGGTACCGCTGACCATCGTGATCTTTGTGTTCTTCCCGCGCATCGCGCCGCTGTGGTCGGTGCCATTGCCGGATGCCTCGACGCGGACAGGACTGTCGGAGTCCATGACGCCCGGTTCCATCACCCAACTCGGACGCAGCCGCGAACTGGCGTTCCGGGTCGAGTTCGAGGGAGCACCGCCTCCTCCGTCAGCGCTGTACTGGCGCGTGATGACGTACTCCAGCTATGAAGACGGTACCTGGAAGCAGGGCCCGAACAACGGTTTTATCGAACAGCCCGTGCACTGGTACGGTGCTTCGGCTGCCCCGGGTTGGGTGCGACGATTGAAGGCGTCTGTCGGGGATGATGCCGAGCCCATCCGCTATACCGTGCTGGCGGAGCCCACCTTCCGGCCCTGGCTCTATGCTCTGGATCTGGCGCGGCCGCTGACCCGATCCACAGGGCTCGGCCGGGACTTCCGGGTGGTGCACCACGGTCCGATCACACAGCGCTTCCGCTATGAAGTTGAATCGCGCCGGACTGGGTTGGATATCGACCTTGCGGACCGGTACCAGCTTCGTGAGACTTTGCTCCCGGCTGCGGGCAATCCGCGCACCCGGGAATTCGTCGACGGACTGCTCGAGCAGCAGGACACGGCGCGTGGCCTCGCGCTGAGCGTGCTTGGGCACTTTGCCCGTGAACCTTTTCACTACACGCTCAATCCCCCGGGTCTGGGAACCCACGACATCGACGAGTTCCTCTTCGAGACCCGGCGAGGTTTTTGCGGGCATTATGCGTCGGCCTTCGTGTTCATGATGCGGCTGGCCGGGATCCCGGCACGGATTGTCGCCGGCTACCAGGGTGGCGAGTTCAATCCCGTGGGTGGTTACATGGCGGTGCGACAATATGATGCGCATGCCTGGGCTGAGATCTGGATCGAGAACGAAGGTTGGGTACGCTTCGATCCCACCATGGCGGTGGCACCTGATCGGATCGAACTCGGTGCTGAAGCAGCGTTCGCACAGAATGAGTCCGAGGCGGCTTTCGGTAACTTCGCCAGCAACAACTTCTGGCGGCGCTGGGAGGCGCTTGCAGAAGTGATCTACTTCATCGAGAGTCTTGAGCATCGGTGGAACGTTATGGTCGTGAGCTACGATGCCTCGCTGCAGAGTCGCTTTCTGCGTGAACTTCTCGGCGCGGTCACGCCCCTCAGGGTGGCCATCGCAGCAGGTTCGGCCGCGGCTCTGGCCATCTTGATCGTTATGCTTGGCGCTTTGCCGGGTCTCATGCGTCGACGCCGTCCACCGCTACTGCGCTGGCACGATCATTTCTGTCGGGCCTTCACGCGGGCCGGGTTCCTGCGTCATCCCAGCGAAACGCCGCGCCATTACGGGAAGCGGCTGCAAGCCCGATTTCCGGAACTGGCTGATGACATCGAGGTTCTTGCAGGCCGCCTCGATGACGCCCTGTTCGGTCCGGCAGCGACTGCCCTGGGGACGCTGCCTGAGACGCTGGACAGCCGTTTCCGCTTATGGCGCCTGAGGCGCCGTCTGGTCTGGCTTAGGCTGGCCCGGACCTTGCGCCGTCATCCAGAGCCGGTGTCCTGATGTCGGTGCCGTTGGATGCTCGTGCATTGCGCTCCCGTACGCCCTGTGCCGGTCGTTGTTCTACCACCTATGGGGATTTGGTATGCCGCGGCTGCAAGCGTTTCGCCCACGAGATCGTGGCCTGGAACCGCTACGATGATGAGGCCAAGGATGCGGTGTGGCGGCGTTTGCTCATGCTGCGCGATCAAGTCGTCGCGGGGCGTATTGAGGTGGCGGATCGGGAGCTGCTCGAGGCCCAGCTCGGCCACCACCGCATTGCATTCGCTGCGACGGACTCTGATGCTTCCCGGGTCTGGCTGCTGCTGGCGCGGGGCGCTCGCCACATGCGCTCGCTGGCCTGCTATGGTCTGCAGGCCATTGCGCCCTTCGACACCATGTCGCCGCTGGCGCTGCGGGACCTGATCGACAGCGACTATCAGCGCCTTTCTGAAGCGCACTACGAACGTTACTTCGCCGTGTCGACGGTGGAGGGAGGAGGGGTGGATCAGTGAGCAGCGTGAGGCCTGCAGATGCCGCAGGGACGCCAGGCTTGGGCCCCAATCGGTCTGGCGCGACCCCCCGGTCTCCATTCGATATCGAGCAGGGGCTGACCGCGGTGCGGAGCTTTCTGCCCTGCGCCACGCCGGAGGCCTGGGTGGCTGCAGCCATGGGTCACCTCGACATTCTGTTACTCGATCACGCCAACTGTGAGCGCAAGGCTGCGGCGACCGCGGTTTCGTTGTTGTTCCGCTATGAGCGGGTGCCGGGACTGCCGGAGCGCATGAGTCGCCTGGCGCGGGAGGAGTTGCGCCACTATGAACAGGTGCTGGCCATCCTGGCCCGGCGCAAGGTGGGGCTGCGGCCGGTGACGGCCAGCCGCTATGCGGGCGGGCTGCGGGAGCTGGTCCGCGCTTCGGAACCCGACCGCCTTGTGGATCTTCTGCTCTGCGGTGCGCTGGTCGAGGCCCGCTCCTGCGAACGCTTTGCGGCATTGCTGCCAGTTCTGGAGCCGGATCTCGCGCGCTTCTACCGACGGCTGCTGGTCTCCGAGGCGCGGCACTTCGAGGATTACCTGCTGCTGGCAGACACCGTGGCGACGGTGGAAGAGGTGGCTCAGCGCCTGCTGCTTTTCAAACAGCGCGAGGCGGAACTGATCACGTCGCCGGATGCGCAGTTTCGTTTTCACAGCGGGCTGCCTGGCGGGGAACAGCTGGCCGCCCGCTGATGGCGTCGGGCCTACAGAGCCCCGCTTGCTTTTCCTGTGAGCGAGTCGCATGCAGATCACGCGTGTACGCGCCGCGAGCCTGTCGCCGGATGCGGATCAACCGCACACGCTCGGGCCCGCAGATCGTCCTGCCAGCTCAATGATTTCCGCATTTGTGCCAGAGCAGGCGAGCGTGCTGCCGGATGCGGATCGACTGCAAGCCCGTTGGCCCCCAGCGTCGCGTCTACAGGGGAAACCGCCGTATTGTGAGCTCCCCGGAATCCGCGACGACGTAATCGGCGCTGTCGCTCCAGGCCCCGACCACCAGTCGCCTGCGCGACCGGCCGTCATGCTGCCAGCAATGGTCAGCAGGGCGGTGGGTATGGCCGTGAATCATGAGATCGACGTCGAGCTCTCCAAGCAAGGCATCCACGGCCGCCTGAGTGACGTCCGTGATCGTATCGGGCTTGTTGGCGCCGGCTCGGCGGGAAGCCTCGCGGGCTTGGCGGGCGAGGGTCTCGCGTTCGCTGCGAGGCTGGGCGAGGAGGGCGGCCTGGACCTCTGGCCGGCGCAAACGATGCCGCAGGATCTGATAGTCCTCGTCTGCAGTGCACAGGCTGTCGCCGTGGCAGAGCGCAATGCGTTGGCCTGACCATTCAATGATGCTGGGGTCGGACAGCAGCCGTCCACCGCAGCTGGCGACGAAGCCTGGGCCGAGCAGGAAGTCGCGATTGCCTTGCAGAAGCAGGATTTCTGTGCCGCTGGCACTGAGTTCGGCCAGGGCCTGTCGCGCGCAGGTGGCGGCGTCGTCATTGGCGTCGTCGCCTGCCCAGGCCTCGAACAGGTCCCCTAGGATGTACAGCGCGTCGGCGCTGGCCGCTTGTTGCCGGCAGAACCGGTGGAACAGGGCAAGGGTCGCAGGGTCGCAGGCATCCAGGTGCAGGTCGGCGATGAACAGCAGGCGCGTCACGCCCTTGGCGGATCCTGCTGATTGGCCGCCTGCAGGGTGTTCTCAAGCAGGGCGGCCACGGTCATCAGGCCGACGCCGCCTGGAACCGGCGTGATCCAGGCGGCACGCTCGCGAGCAGTCTCGAATTCCACATCGCCGACGATGCGGCCATTCTCGAGACGATTGATGCCGACGTCGATGACCACGGCACCGTCTTTGATCCAATCACCACGGATCAACCCAGGGCGACCCGCTGCCGCAATGACGATGTCGGCCCGGCGCACATGCTCGGCGGTGTTACGGCTGAATTTGTGAGCCGTGGTCACGGTGCAGCCTGCCAGCAGCAGTTCGAGGCCCATGGGGCGCCCGACGTGGTTGGATGCGCCTACGATGACGGCATCGAGGCCGCGGATGGGCGTGCCGGTGTGGGCGAGTAACGTCATGATTCCCTTCGGTGTGCAACTCCGCAGAACCGGGCGGCGCTGAGCCAGTCGACCGAGATTGAAAGGATGGAACCCGTCCACGTCCTTGCCTGGATCAATGGCGTCGATCACGGCGTAGGAGTCGAGATGAGGGCTCAGGGGGCTCTGGACGAGTATGCCGTGAATGCGGGGGTCGTCATTGAGGCGGGCGACCTCTGCGAGCAGGTCGGCCTGATCGATGCTCGCGGGCAGGGACATGACTGATGAGGTGATGCCGGCCTCGTCACAGGCCCGACTCTTGTTGCGGACATAGATCTCGCTGGCCGGATCAGATCCCACCAGAATCACCGCGAGTCCAGGCCGGACGAACCCTGCCTGGACTCTGGCCGCGACAGCTGCAGCCACCTGCAGGCGAACTTCTGCAGCGATCCGGCGGCCATCGAGGATGCGTCCCCTGGCGGTCGGGTCTGGGCGCAGGGCTTTGGGTGACTCCACCGGGGGCATGGATCGTGACTCCTCGAGCGAATTCGGCTGCGATTCCGGGCGGAGCCATGCAGGAAAGGGCGGCCGGCTTCCGTGGGCGGCAATTCTCGCACGCTCACGGGTCTCAGCCCACCGCGTTGGACGAACCCGGTTACGGTGGCTCGACGTTGGGTCTCACATTTTCGCGGTGGCAGATCTGCGCAGTAGGGTGTCGACGGCAGAGAATCGTGGCTGCCCACACTGCCCGGAAGGCGCGTTGACGGTCTGCCGGGCCCTGAGTATGATGCCGCGTCTTGCGTTTCCGGCTCTGTGATCCCAGTGATCCCACGGGGCTGGGCGTGATTACCGCGGCATGGGTCTCAGGCTTCAGGAAGTCGATTTCGGACAGCCGGGGTGGCTCACTCAGAGCGCATGCGGTCGGTAGCGAGGCCAGTTTTCGGGGTATAGCGCAGCCTGGTAGCGCGCCTGCTTTGGGAGCAGGATGTCGGGAGTTCGAATCTCTCTACCCCGACCATCATCGCGTACGCAGCCAGCTCGAGTGCTAGCGCCCGTAGCTCAACTGGATAGAGCATCGGCCTTCTAAGCCGAGGGTTGCAGGTTCGAGCCCTGCCGGGCGCGCCAAAGTCCAAGGACTTGGCAATACTTGTAATTGGCAACACTTGAAAGAAGTAGCGAAAATAACGGAGTTCTTCGAGATCTCCATGATTTGATTGGTGGGCGTAGCTCAGTTGGTAGAGCTCCGGATTGTGACTCCGGCGGTCGCGGGTTCAAGTCCCGTCGTCCACCCCAGACAGGATCGCAGGCGTAGTCCAGGGTCGCAGTTCGACCCGCCAGTCCGGCCGGCGATGTCCCGCCTGCGCCGGCAGGCGCGGTCGGAGGCGAAGTCCAAAGCGACCGCCCCGACGCGCTCAACGCTTTGCGATGATTCCCATTTCACTCGTTAAATAGAGACGAAGATGCAGGTTTCCATCGAGACGACCTCCAGCCTTGAGCGGAGAATGACCGTGACGTTGCCGGCCGCCCAGTTCGAGGAGCAGGTCAATGAGCGCTTGAATCAGGCCGCCCGTTCGGTTCGGCTACCGGGCTTTCGCCCGGGCAAGGTGCCCATGAAGGAGGTGCGCCGTCGCTTCGGGCCAGGCGTCCGTGCAGAGGTCGCAGGTGAACTGATGCAGAGTTCCTTCTTCGAGGCCGTGCGTGACGAACAGTTGAAGCCGGCCGGGCAGCCGCGCCTCGAGCCGGTGCAGATGGATGCCGGCGTCGACTTCACCTATGCCGCCACCTTTGAAGTGATGCCGGACATCGAGCTCGGAGACTTGGCGACGATCAGCGTCGAGCGGCCCGTTGCGGAAGTGACCGATGCGGATATCGACACGATGGTCGAGCGCCTTCGCGAGCAGCGTAAGCGCTTTGAAGATCGCGAGGATCGGCCGGCGGAGGACGGTGATCAGTTGGTCCTAAGCTTTGCGGGGTTCCTCGATGGCGAGGCGGCAGAGGGCACCAAGGCCGACGACATCGAGCTGATTCTCGGCAGCGGCAGGATGATTCCAGGGTTCGAGGATGCACTGCTTGGCGTCAAGGCGGGCGAAGAGAGGTCCTTTGAGGTTACTTTCCCCGAGGATTACGGTAACGATATTCTCAAGGGTAAGGTCGTGCGCTTCGACACCAGCGTTTCTGCCGTCCGCGAGTCGGTGCTGCCGCCAGTTGACGCCGAGTTGTTCAGTGAACTGGGCGTAGAGGATGGCAGTTTCGAGACGTTCCGGGCCGAAGTGCGCGAGAACATGGAGCGGGAGCTGGAGACGGCCTGCCGCAATCTGGCGAAGAATCAAGTCATGGACGGCTTGGTGGCGGCCCACGAAGTCAGTCCTCCGAAAGCCCTGGTGCATGAACAGATTCACAATCTCCAGCACGAAATGGTTCAGCGCTTTGGCGGTCAGGGCATGGACCCCCACTCGCTGCCTGAAGAGCTGTTCCGCGAGCAGGCTGAGCGTCGGGTCCGGTTGGGCCTGATCCTGAATCATATAGTCGAAGTTCATGGCATCGAGCCGGAGGCTGAGCGGGTCGAGGCGATTCTCGATGACGTGGCCTCGCGCTATCAGGAGCCGGAACAGGTCAAGAGCTGGTATCATGGCAATCCGGAGCAGATGGAGCAGATCCGCTCCGCAGCTTTGGAAGATGCCGTGGTGGATTTCGTGCTGGAACGAGCGACCGTCACCGAGGTCCAAAAGGACTACGATGCCGTGCTCGCTGCTGCCGCAGGCCGCACCGCGAGCGAGGACGGCGACGAAGAGGCATCCTCGTCCGAAGATACCTCTGATCAGGCCGGTTGAGGAGCAGTGACGCTATGAGCGAATTCGATAGACCGGGTACGGGTGCCGGCGTGTCTGAGGTGCGTAATCTGGGCCTCGTGCCGATGGTGGTTGAGCAGACTGCTCGCGGTGAGCGTGGCTACGACATCTACTCGCGTCTGCTGAAGGACAGGATCATTTTCGCTGTGGGGCCCGTGGAGGACCACATGGCGAATCTCATTATCGCGCAGATGCTGTTCCTGGAGTCGGAGAATCCCGACAAGGACATTCATCTCTACATCAATTCGCCGGGCGGCGTGGTGACAGCCGGCATGGCGGTCTACGACACCATGCAGTTCATCCGCTGCGACGTGCTCACCATGTGCGTCGGCCATGCCGCGAGCATGGGCGCGCTGCTGCTTGCAGGCGGTGCTGCGGGCAAGCGCTATGCCCTGCCGAACTCGCGGATCATGATCCATCAGCCCTCTGGTGGTTCGCAGGGTGTGGCCGCAGACATTGAGATTCAGGCCCGAGAGATCCTGCGCATGCGCGAGCAGCTCAACGGCGTGCTGGCCCATCACACCGGGCAATCGGTGGAGCAGATCGCCAAGGATACGGAGCGGGACCGCTGGATGACTCCGGTTGAGGCCGTTACCTATGGGCTGATCGATCAGGTCCAGGAGCCACGCCATCGGGCCAGCGCGAAGGCTACCGTCGCCGCACGTTGAGATCCCTTCGGACGCTGCGGCGGCTTGCACTGCGGCACGCAACTCCGGGCTGGCTTCGACATTGCCGGCCCTTGCAAAAATCCGACGTTCCCCTCATGGTTGGGGAGCATGAGCAAGTTGATCGAGGTGCCTGAATGGCCGACGACAAGACCGGAAAGGGCGACGATAGCGGCAAGCTTCTTTATTGCTCCTTCTGTGGCAAGAGCCAGCATGAAGTCCGCAAGCTGATCGCTGGTCCGTCGGTGTTCATCTGCGACGAGTGCGTCGAGCTGTGCAACGACATCATTCGCGAGGAGGTTGCTGAGAGCGCCGACAAGTCGGACAGTGCCCGCCTGCCCAGGCCGGATGAGATCAAGGCCATCCTCGACCAGTATGTGATCGGCCAGGACAGCGCGAAACGCATTCTCTCGGTGGCGGTCTACAATCACTACAAGCGTCTGAATTACAAGGGCAAGAAGGACGACGTCGAGCTGTCGAAGTCGAACATCCTGCTCGTTGGCCCAACCGGAAGCGGTAAGACGCTGCTGGCAGAGACTCTCGCTCGCCTGCTCGATGTGCCGTTTACCATCGCCGATGCCACGACGCTCACCGAGGCGGGATACGTTGGCGAGGACGTCGAGAACATCATTCAGAAGCTGTTGCAGAAATGCGACTACGATGTCGAGAAGGCTCAGGTCGGCATTGTCTACATCGACGAGATCGACAAGATCTCGCGCAAGTCCGATAACCCCTCCATCACCCGTGACGTTTCCGGGGAAGGGGTGCAGCAGGCTCTGCTCAAGTTGATCGAGGGTACGGTAGCCTCAGTGCCGCCTCAGGGTGGGCGCAAGCATCCTCAGCAGGAATTCCTGCAGGTGGACACCAGCAACATCCTGTTCATTTGTGGGGGTGCCTTTGGCGGTCTCGACAAGGTCATTCTGGAGCGTTCCGATCGCAGCGGTATTGGCTTCAATGCGGTCGTGAAGGGCGAAGAGGATAAGCCGACCATCGGCAATACCCTCAAGCAGGTGGAGCCCGAGGATCTGGTCAAGTACGGATTGATTCCCGAGTTTGTCGGCCGTCTCCCGGTGCTGGCGACCCTCGAGGAGCTCGACGTCGATGCACTCGTCCGTATTCTGACCGAGCCCCGCAACTCGCTGACGCGGCAGTATGCCAAGCTCTTCGAAATGGACGGTGTCGAGGTGGACTTCCGTGAGGACTCGCTGCGGGCCGTGGCGGAAAGAGCCATGGAGCGCAAGACCGGGGCTCGCGGGCTGCGGTCGATTCTTGAGGCCATGCTGCTCGACACCATGTACCGTATTCCCTCCGAGAAGGGCGTCACCAAAGTGGTCATCGACGAGAGCGTGATCAAGGGCGAGTCCGAGCCGATGCTCATCTACGAGAGCGTAGAGCAGCCCAAGGCCATGCCGGAGGAGCACTGACTGATCTATCCATCGGTCGGCCCAAGTCGCCTTACCCGCCGCCCTTTGGGCGGCGTCGTCCCCCCTCCCTCCCTCATTCGGGTTCTCTGCGCGGCACGAAGCTTGCTGCTTCCCTGGCGCTGGAGCCCTATTTTCTTTTCTTTGCCACAGCAGGTGAATTCATGTCTGCATCACGACAACAGAGTGCTTCGAACGTGACTGATGTGCCGGTGCTGCCGCTGCGCGACATGGTCGTCTATCCCCAGGGCGTCCACCCTCTGTTCGTAGGCACCGAGCGCTCCATTCGGGCCCTTGAGGCTGCCATGTCTGGTGATAAGCAGGTGCTTCTGGTGGCCAAGCGCGACCCGGCCTGTGAAGACCCAGTTGAGGGCGATTTGTTTGAACTCGGTACGGTGTCGACCATTCTGCAGCTGCTCAAGCTCCCCGACGGCACGGTCAAAGTCCTGGTGGAGGGTGGTCAGCGGGCCCGCACCGTGGGCATGGATGGCTCGGGCGATCACCTTCGGGCGACGGTGGAACTGATCGAAGAGCCCAGGCTGGCGGCCCGGGAGGCCGAGGGGCTGGTGCGCTCAGTGATGACTCAGTTCGAAGAGTACGTGAAGCTCTCCAAGAAGGTGCCCCAGGAAGTGCTGACCTCGCTGTCGAGCATCGAAGAGCCCGGTCGGTTGGTGGATACCATTGCCGGTCAGCTGGCGCTGAAAGTCGAGGACAAGCAGATCATTCTCGAGACGGTGCCTCTGGCTGAGCGCATCGAGCACCTGCTGGCTCTCATGGAGGGTGAGATCGATCTGTTCGAGATGGAGAAGCGCATCCGCGGGCGGGTCAAGAAGCAGATGGAGAAGAGTCAGCGCGAGTACTACCTCAACGAGCAGATGAAGGCCATTCAGAAGGAGATGGGCGAGCTCGACGAGGCGCCGAACGAGGTCGACGAACTGCAGCAGAAGATCGCAGACGCCGGAATGCCCAAGGAGGCTCGGGAGAAGGCCCAGGCCGAGCTCGGTAAGTTGAAGATGATGTCGCCGATGTCCGCGGAAGCCACCGTCGTGCGCAGCTACATCGACTGGATGGTCAGCGTTCCCTGGAAGCAGAAGAATCGGGTTCGGCGTGATCTCAAGGCGGCTGAGGCCATCCTCGATGAGGACCATCATGGACTCGAAGAGGTCAAGGAACGCATTCTCGAGTACCTGGCGGTGCAAGGTCGGGTGAAGAAGCTCAAAGGGCCGGTGCTGTGCCTGGTCGGACCGCCCGGTGTCGGTAAGACATCGCTCGGCGAGTCCATCGCCCGTGCCACTAACCGCAGGTTCGTCCGTATGGCGCTGGGTGGTGTGCGCGACGAAGCGGAAATTCGCGGCCATCGTCGGACCTACATCGGCTCCTTGCCGGGAAAGGTGATGCAGAAGCTTGCCAAGGTCGGCGTGAAGAATCCGCTCTTCCTCCTCGACGAGGTCGACAAGATGGGCATGGACATGCGCGGGGACCCTGCATCCGCGCTACTTGAAGTGCTCGACCCGGAGCAGAATCACACCTTCAATGATCACTACCTGGAGGTGGATTACGATCTTTCCGATGTAATGTTCATTTGTACTTCTAACTCCATGAATATACCGGCGCCGCTGCTTGATCGCATGGAAGTGATCCGTCTGCCTGGCTACACGGAGGAGGAGAAGGTCGCGATAGCACGCCGCTATCTGCTGCCCAAGCAGCGCAAGAACGCGGGTCTCGATGCCAAGGAGCTGGATCTGCCTGATGCAACCATCCGCGAGATGATTCGCTACTACACGCGCGAGGCGGGTGTGCGTGGACTCGAGCGGGCTATCGCCAAGCTCTGCCGCAAGGTGGTGCGCGAGCACTCGGCTGCAGACAGTCGGGAGCCAGTGGTGGTCGACAGCTCATTGCTCGAGCATTACAACGGTGTTCGCAAATACGACTTCGGTCGCGCAGAAGAAAAGGATCAGGTCGGTCTGGTGACCGGGCTGGCTTGGACCCAGGTGGGGGGGGAGCTGCTCAATATCGAGGCCGCAGTGGTGCCTGGCAAGGGCCGGCAGATCCGCACCGGTTCCTTGGGTGATGTCATGCAGGAGTCAATCCAGGCTGCACTGACTTTCGTCCGTGGGCGTTCGGCGGTCCTCGGGGTGGCCCCAGACTTTCATGAGAAATTCGACATCCACATCCACGTGCCCGAAGGGGCCACGCCTAAAGACGGCCCGAGTGCAGGCATTGGCATGTGTACAGCCATCATCTCCGCCTTCACGGGGATTCCAGTCAAGGCCGACGTCGCCATGACGGGCGAGATCACACTGCGTGGACAGGTGCTGCCTATTGGTGGGCTCAAAGAAAAGCTGCTGGCTGCCCATCGTGGTGGTATTCGGACCGTGATCATTCCGGCAGACAACGAGCGTGATCTCAAGGAAGTCCCTGAGAACATCAAGGGTGATCTCGATATACACGCCGTGCGCTGGATGGATCAGGTTCTCGAGATCGGGCTTCAGCATATGCCGGTCCCTCGCAAGGAAGAGCCGACGCCCGCAGGCAATACCACCGACGGCAAGGGCGACAAGGAGGATGGGGTGCGTATCAGCACCCATTGAGAGCGATGTCGGGATGGTTCGGCAATCCGGCGTCATCCCTTCGTGCGCCTCGGTGTAATTCATGGGAAGATGGCCGCGCTTCCGGCGAGTTCGAGGTCTTCCGCTGCGCTGCCGCGTTCGTTTGTGATGCGGTTGGCACTGCCTTGGGGGCTTCCTTGACACTGTTTTCAGCCGGTTGGTATAAACCAGCGGTTTCTGGTGGCTAGAGACGTCGCCAATCCCGCTGACATCTCCTAAAACAGAAAGCCTTTCTCTCTTAAGGGGCGAATGTGAACAAAGCCGAATTGATCGACAAGATGGCCGCTTCTGCGGACATTTCCAAAGCAGCCGCTGCACGCGCGCTTGATTCCATGCTCGAAGCCGTGACGGATTCGCTGAAGCAGTCCGAGCAGGTGGTGCTGGTGGGTTTCGGAACCTTTGCCGTCAAGGAGCGAGCGGCACGCACGGGCCGCAATCCGCAGACGGGGGCGCCTATCGAGATCTCCGCAGCGCGAATTCCGTCATTCAAGGCGGGTAAAGCGCTCAAGGACGCCCTGAACTGATTGCGTTCATCCTGCGGGCTGGCGTATGCATGCTGTCGATCACGGTCGCCTTCGGCAAGGCCGGTCTCGACGGGTTTGGTTTGCCTGACAGGCCTACCGGGGCGCACGGGCAGGTCTCGACGATGCCGGCGGTCCTTGGAGCCCATTAACCCTGAAAGGCGCATCCACGGGTGCGCCTTTTTCGTTTTGGAGCCGCTTGGGAACTGAGCGGATAACACATGCTGCAGCAGATTCGAGACCACTCCCGGGGCGTTTTCGGCTGGATCATCCTCGGCGCTATCGTTGTCGTACTGACCTTGTTCGGTTTCGGGGCCTTCACGGCGTTTGTGTCGAGTGAGCCCACGGTAGCCAAAGTCGGCAAGGCCGAAATCACCCGCGGTGAGCTCGAACAGGGTATCGACCGTCAGCGGCGTCAGATGCTGGCGCAGATGGGGCCGGATGTGGACCCTGATCTGCTCGATGACGACCTCCTGGGTGATCGCGTGCTGGCCAATCTCGTTCAGCGCAGGCTGCTGCTGGAAGGTGCACGAACGGCTGGCATGGTGGTCTCCGAGCGGGAGATTGACCGTACGATCGTGGCTATGGAGGAATTCCGCTCCGAAGGCCGGTTCGACCCGGACCGCTTCCGCTTCGTGCTTGGAAGTGCCGGAATGACGCCCCCAGGGTTTCGACGTGCGCTGGCGGAGGACTTGCTGATCGAGCAGTTGGCAGGGGGGCTGGGAGAAACCAGCTTCACCACCCGTCGTGAACTGGAGGACATGGCGGCCTTGCTGCTGCAGGAGCGTGATGCGGCTTGGCTGCGCTTTGACCCGGAGGGCTTCAGGGAGCAGGTCGAAGTCGATGATGCCCGCCTGCGGGATTTTTATGAGCGCCATCTCGACGACTACTTTGCCGAAGAGCAGGTGGTCGTGCGTTACGTCATGCTCGAGCGTGATGCCATCATCGATGATGTGGAAGTCACGGAAGCCGCCCTGCGCGGGGCGTACGAACGTGAAATGGAGGCCTTCGAAGGCCAGGAGCGGCGACGGGCCTCACACATCCTCATCAGCATCAATGATGCCCGCAGTGAGGCGGAGGCCCTGATAAAGGCCCAAGAACTCCGTGAGCGGATCATGGAAGGTGAGGATTTCGCGGAACTTGCTCGCCAACATAGCGACGACCCTGGCTCCGCCCTGGATGGAGGTGACCTCGGTATGGCGGGCAGGGACACCTTCGTGCCGCCATTCGAACGGGCATTATTCGACCTCGACAACACGGGCGACGTATCCGAGCCCGTGAGGACCCAGTTCGGGGTGCATCTGATTCGCCTGGAAGAAGTCGCCAGCTCCGAGCCACCGACCTTTGAGCGCAGGCGTCCGAGTCTGCTTGCCAGGCTTAAGGAAGAGGGGGCCCGAGCCCGTTTTTCGGAGCTGCGTCAGGAACTCGATACCCTTGCCTTCGAGACGCCGGACCTGCAGGAGCCTGCCGAGATCCTCGGGCTCGAGATCCGAGAGGCCGGCCCTTTCACCCGAGCCGGCGGGGAGGGCTTGTTTGCCAACCGGGATTTGGTTCGGGCCGCTTTCTCCAGTGAAGTTCTTGAGGAAGGCTACAATAGCAGCGCCATCGAGGTCGGCGACGGCGTTGTTGTGGTGCTGCGAGTGGATGAGCGGGAGCGGGCCCGGCAGCGCGACTATGATGAAGTGGCCGAGGAGGTTCGGACGGACTATGTGGCCGTAGAGTCTCGCAGACTGGCACGCGAGGCGGCGGAAACTGCTTTGACCCGCCTGCAGGAAGGTGCGCGTACAACTACGGTCGCGGGTCTTTACGGCTTGGACTGGCAGCGGCAGGATGGACTGACCCGCAACGATGTCAGCGTTCCTGGAAGAGTACGGGAGCAGGCGTTTGCGCTACCGCATCCGTCGCTGGAGGATCGCAGTATCGGCAGTGTAGCCTTGGCGGATGGCAGTCAGGTCGTAGTGGTCGTGACCGATGTTCGCGCTGGCGACTCGGCGACACTGGGCCGTGACGAGCTTGAGCAGCTGCGGAATCTCCTGCGGAACAATCTTGGTGAACAGGAGTTCGAGAGCTACCGGCAGGCGCTGCGCCGGGATCTGGGCGTGACCATCCAGCGCGGCAGTAGCTGAGTGGCTTGAATGGGCCGGAGTGAAGGGGCTCGCAAAACCCCCGATGGGATGCTGTTCTTGATCGCCCGCATGGCGGGCGATACTCAGCCTGCAGTTTTGATGGTTGAGAATGGGTCCGCCTGCCACTGTTCTGCTGTCAGAGCGTTCGCGTCACGGGCACATACAGCACCAGGGACTGCCCCGGTTGCAGATAGCGGGCGGGGTCGAGCTGGTTCCAGTCGCTCAAGTCCGCCACAGTCACGCCAAAGCGGCTGGCAATTCTTGCCAGTGAATCACCACGGCGCACCCGGTATCCGACCCGGCGCACTTCCGGCTCCCGCTGCGGCAGCGCGCAGCTGGCGTCAGCGCATATGCTGGCCACTGCAGCGTGGGTGTCAGGCGTCTGGGGCAACCACAGCAGCAGTTCGCGTCCCACCTGAAGGAGATCTCCCGGCGCCATGCCATTCCAGCGGGTGATCTCGGCCACCGTGACATCATGGGCGCGGGCTATGGACCAGAAGCTGTCGCCGCGCCTTACCCGATAGCGCTTTTCGCGGCGGTTTGTATCGCTGGCAAATCGGGCTTCCCGCGCTGCGGACCGTTGTTCTTCGCTGAGGGCGTAGGCTGAGCCCGCTGCACTGGCCTTGGGAATAAGCAAGGCATCGCCGGCTCGAATCACATTACCTGAAAGCTGGTTCACCCTGCGCAGAGTCGCTACGTCGCTTCCATGTTTGCGGGCGATTGTGGACAGTGATTCACCGGGGCGGATCTGGTGCCGGTGCCAGGCGACGCGGTCGCCTGGATCCATGTCGGCGATGCCCTGCCGCAGGTTCTCGGCATGCGTCCTGGGCACCAAAAGACGATGCGGGCCCTCGGGATGGGTCGCCCATCGATTCAGAGCGGGATTGAGCAGGTAGAGGTCCCGACTGTCCATGCCGGCAAGATCCGCGGCGTGGGCGAGATCGATCTGACCGCCTACCGGCACCACTTCGAAGTGGGGTTCATTGGCAATGCTTAGCAGCTCCAGATCGAAGGCTTCGGGGTCGTTCACCAGTCGTTTCAGTGCCAGAAGTTTGGGTACGTAGGCCCGCGTTTCGCCCGGTAGCGGCAGCGAGAAGAAATCCAGCGGCTGGCCGGAGCCTTCATTGCGTCGCAACGCTCGGCGGACGTTGCCGGGGCCGGCGTTGTAGCCGGCCAGCGCCAGAAGCCAGTCGCCCTCGAAGTCGCGAGCCAGATCGGTCAGGAAATCCAGCGCGGCCCGAGTCGAGGCTTTCACGTCCCGGCGTTCGTCATGCCACCAGTCCTGATTCAGCCCATACATGCGCCCCGTGCCGGGGATGAACTGCCAAAGTCCCGCCGCCCGACCGTGAGAGTAGGCGTAGGGATCGAAAGCGCTTTCGACGATGGGGAGCAGGGCGAGCTCGAGTGGCATGTTGCGGCGCTCGAGTTCTTCGACGATGTGGTAAAGGTAGGGTTCGGCGCGGGTGGCAACCCGGTTCAGATAGTTCGGATGGCGAACGTAGTAGGCTAGCTGGGCATCGATGCGGGGGTCGTCGTAGTCCTCGAGCGCGAATCCACGCCGCAGGCGTTCCCACAGGTCTACCGGCGCAGCAGCTTCTTCGTCAGCCTGCTGTGGAGCCTCCAGGGGACGAGTCTCGACAGGCAGCAGGGTGACCGCAGGCGGCGGTTCAGGGACCGGAACCGGAATCTTCCCCTCGAATGGGGGCGGCTGGCTCACGCAAGCAGCCAGTGTAAACAACGCCCCGGCCATCACCGCTGCGCGCAGGGCGCTATACCGCACGGGGACGAGGGCAGTCGTCGTCGCCTCGCTGTCTGCTTGCGGGGTATCGAGGTGACGCCCAGAATGGGAGCTGGCGTATTCGGACAGATGCTCTCCTGGGCTCATCACTGCTCCGTATGCCGACGGTTCGGGCATGATACGAAAGCATCAGGCCCGTGGACAGGCCGGGACGCCGGGCTGTGAAATGAAGTGCAGGAAATGAGAAGGAGTCCACGGATGAGTCCCGTGCGTTTCGAGACCCCCTATGATGCGGCCCGTGCGCGAGAAGGTATGCAGTTCTTCGGAACGCCCCTTGGTCAATCGCTCGAGCGCGCAGAGATGGAGATCCTGCGGCGCCAGGTGGATCAGTGCTTCGGCGCACGGGCCTTGCTGCTTGGCACGGGCCGTGATCAGCGTATTCTCGATGCGCTGCATGTTCAGCACCGCTTCATTGCTCGATTGGCTGAGTTCGACGGGCCACAGCGGGCACCGGTGAGCCCAAGTCCGGTGAGCGTCCTGGATCCTGGTAACCTGCCCTTCGTTAACGGCAGTTTCGATGTGGTGGTGTTGTTTCACGCCCTCGATGTTGCCCCCCAGCCCCAGCAGGCCTTGCGGGAAGCTGCCCGCGTACTGGCTGACGGCGGTCAGCTCATCATCACCGGATTCAACCCTTGGAGCCTTTGGGGGTTGCGTCGATTGTTCGCCCGCCGTCGTGCCCCCTGGAACGCAAATTTTATCAACCCGGTGCGCATGGCAGATTGGTTATCTTTGCTGGATTTCAGGGTGCTGACCACGGAGTTTGCCCGCTATCGCCCACCCATGATCCGTGGTGAAGCCCTTTTTGATGGCGCCTTCGCAAGGCATCTCAAGCAACTGGTCAAGGTGCCCTTTGGAGGGGTTTGGATCATCCGTGCCCGACGGCAGGCATTGCCCACGGTACCGGTTCGGGAGCCGCGGCGTCAGCCCGTGAACGATCGGGCGCTTGCGGCGGGCGGTGCAACCCGTGAGCGCGGCCGGCTGGCTCGGGTCGACAATGTCTACTTCCTGACCTGCGGCGGATCCGGGCAGGAACGTGAGCGTTGATATCTGGACCGACGGCGCTTGTCGTGGCAATCCTGGACCCGGTGGCTGGGGGGCGGTATTGCGCTGGAACGGGCACGAGACGCGCCTGTGGGGTGGGGAGCCTGCTACGACCAACAACCGTATGGAGCTGACCGCAGCGTGGCGTGCGCTTGCTGCGCTCAAGCGTCGCTGCGAAGTGGACCTGCATACGGATTCCGAATACGTCCGCCGCGGTATCCTGGAGTGGCTGCCGAACTGGAAGAAGCGTGGCTGGCGCACGGCTGCCAGAACACCGGTGAAGAATGCCGACCTCTGGCAGTTACTGGATGAGGTTTGCACGCGGCATGACGTTAAATGGCACTGGGTGAAGGGGCACAGCGGTGACCCAGGTAACGAGCTGGCGGATGCGCTGGCCAATCGTGGCGTTGATGAGTTCGCGCTCAAGGGAAGTACGGCCATGGCCGAGGAGCGCAGCTGATGCGTCAGGTAGTGCTGGATACGGAAACCACTGGCCTGGAGCCTGAACTTGGTCACCGGGTGATCGAGATCGGCTGCGTGGAGATCATTGGGCGTCGATTGACGGGGCACAACTTCCATACCTATATCAATCCCGAACGGGATCTCGATGAAGGCGCCATCGAGGTCCATGGCCTCACACGCGAGATGCTGTCCACGGAGCCCCGCTTCGTCGAAGTGGCCGATGGATTCCTGGATTTCGTGAAGGGGGCGGAGGTGATCATCCACAACGCCCCCTTCGATGTCGGCTTTCTCGATTACGAGTTCTCTCTGCTCCCGGAGTCGCCGGGCGTCATGTCCGAGCTCTGTGAGATCACCGACTCGTTGACCCTTGCGCGCCGTCGACATCCCGGGCAACGCAACAGCCTCGATGCCCTCTGTCGTCGCTACGGCATCGACAACTCCCAGCGTACACTGCACGGCGCGCTGCTCGACGCGGAAATTCTTGCTGAGGTGTACCTGGCCATGACCGGCGGCCAGACTGCACTGTCCCTCGACGCCGACAGCCAACAGACAGAGGTGGACGACGCGTCAGCCATCCGTCGTTTGCCTGCTGATCGCCAGCCTTTGCGCGTGCTGCGTGCCAGCGATCATGAGCGCGACCGCCATCAGCAGTTGCTACAGATCATGGAACAGGCGGGCGGGGTCGTTTCATTGTGGCGCAGGTTTGACGACAGCATTCAGCAGGGATGAGCGAAGGGGCTTCAGCGACGAAAGAGGCCGCTCAGCTGCAATGCCAGGATCAGATGGCCATCGCTGCGGATGTGTCCGTCAAGGAAGGCCTGCATTGGATCCATGCTGCCCTCGAGAATGCCCAGAGCTGTCTCCACATCGGGAAACAGCATGGTGACACAGGGCGCGCAGTGCGCACCCTCGTGTACGGTCAAGTTCCCGCCGACGATGCGCAGATGAAACTGATCCTCACCGGCAATCCGGAATTGATAGGTGCGGATCAGAGCAGCGCCGGCATCGCGCCTGAAACTGCGCTGGAGGCGCTCACCAATGTCGTCCATGGAGAGATGCATGTGCTTGGCTGACCTCGGGTTGTCTGGGCGACTGTGGACGGCCCTGAAGCCCGTCGGTAGAGTAGCGCGCTTTCGCGCGGCTGCGAAGTCGCACCTTGGCCGAGACCCTACCGCTGGAGGCGGAACTTGATCGAGACCCTGCTCGAATTTGGCTTGTTTCTGGCCAAGGCCGTCACCGTATTGTTGATCCTGCTGCTGCTGTTGTCTGCGGTCGCAGCAGCGGCTGCCCGCCAGCGCCGGGGTGGTGATCAGGGACGGATCGAAGTGCATGCGCTGCACGAACGCATCGACGACATGCGCGATTCGTTGCTGCACCATGTGCTGCCGGCCAAGGCCTACAAGAAGCAGGCGAAGGCCGAGGCCAAGGCGCGCAAGAAGGCAGCTGACAGCGAGCGGCGACGGGTGTGGGTGCTGCGTTTCGACGGCGATCTGCAGGCGTCGGCAGTGGAGGCCTTGCGTGAAGAGATCACGGCGATCCTGACCCTGGCCGAATCAGGGGACGAGGTCGTCGCCTGCATCGAGAGTCCCGGCGGTATGGTCCATGGCTACGGTCTCGCAGCCTCTCAGCTGCATCGGCTGCGGGAGCGCGAAGGCGTCACCCTGACGGTGGCCGTGGACATGGTGGCGGCCAGTGGCGGTTACCTCATGGCCTGTGTCGGTCATCGCATCCTGGCCGCCCCCTTCGCGGTGCTCGGTTCCATTGGCGTGGTGGCACAGATTCCCAACGTCCATCGCCTTCTCAAGCGCAACGACATCGATGTCGAGATTCTGACCGCCGGTGAGCACAAGCGGACGCTGACCGTGTTCGGCCAGAACACGGAAGAGGGCAGAGCGAAGTTCCTCGAGGAACTCGAGGACGTCCATGCGCTGTTCAAGGAGTACGTCATCGAAGCAAGGCCGCAGCTCGACATCGCCAAGGTCGCCACGGGAGAAGCCTGGTACGGCCGCCGGGCCCTCGAACTCGGGCTGGTGGACGAGCTGATCACCAGCGATGCCTACCTGACCCGTGCCTGTGCCGAAGCCGATGTCTTCGAGATCCGCTGGGTGCAGCACCGCCATCCCATGGATCGGATCCTGCACCAGGGCATGCGCGGTCTCGCGCAAGGCGTGGAAAGAATCTGGCTCCGCTGGCGCGACCGCCAAACCTGGACTGGGTGAGGCGCCGGAGGCGCCTGTGAGGCCCAGCCGAACGCCCAATTCCGATTCCGATTCCGATCCCGATCCCGATTCCGATCCCGATTCCGATTCCGATCCCGATTCCGATCCCGATCCCGATTTCGATTTCGATCTGGAAGGGACTGGCGGTCGGGCCGCTCGACAAATTCCTCGCCGGCCCGCTACAGGTAATACACCAGCAGCGACGCCGCCAGCATCACGGCCACCCAGAGCACCATGCTGCCGGTCGGCCAGGTTCTGGCAAGGATGCCTTGAGGCCCGTGGTGCTGAATCAAGGTGGTCACCAGCCACGTCAGCCGCCGCATCAGGCCACCGAGCATGCGACTCCACAAGCTGTCCACCAGACGTTCTGCGCTCAGGGCGACCTTCGGCAGCAGCCAGCGGTAGAGCCAATCCGTGTCGAGGCTGATCTTCGGCTTGCCGCCCACGTACTTCAGCAGCAGGAAGAACCCGACCCCGGCGAACAGCAGCAGCTGCAGCTCCCAGAGCACATGGCCGACGGTGTAGGCGTTGTAGTCCACAGGCGCCGGCATCAGCGAGTAGAGCCAGCCTGGGAAGATGCCGATGTAGATGCACAGGAACGCCGCGATGCCCATGGCCAGCAGCATGTTCCAGGGCGCTTCCTTGGGCCTCAGTCCGGAATCCTGACCCAGGAAGGCGAACCAGGGAATCTTCAGGACCGTGGAGAGGAAGGTACCCACCGATACCAGTGCCAGCAGCAGCCAGACGATGGCGCGCTGATCCAGCGCCGCCGCTTCCAGGATCATGGTCTTGCTGACGAAGCCGCTGGTCAGCGGGAAGGCCGAGATCGACAGGCCGCCGATCATGTACAGCAGGAACGTGATGGGCATGTAGCGGTAGAGTCCGCCGAGTTCCGTCATCTTGGCGCGGCCGGTCATGTGGATGACGGCGCCGGCGCCCATGAACAGCAGCGCCTTGTAGAGGATGTGGGTGAAGGCGTGGGAAGCCGTACCATTGAGCGCCATGATGGTGCCGAGGCCAATGCCCGTCACCATGTAACCGACCTGACTGATGATGTGGTAGGCGAGCAGTCTGCGGATGTCATTGGCGAGGAACGCATAGATCACGCCATAGAGGGCCATGACCAGACCGAAGCCAACGAGGAGCTCCGCGCCCGGGAAACCTCGGATCAGGGTGTAGATCGCGGTCTTCGTCGTCAGCGCGGAGAGGAAAATCGCACCGGTCACCGTGGCTTCCGGATAGGCGTCGGTCAGCCACGCGTGCAGCGGCGGAACCGCCGCATTGACCATGAATCCGATGAGGATGAGGTAGTACCCGGCGCTGTCGCTTGCGATGGCGTCGAAGGCGACGGAGCCCACATCGAGGAAGTGGAGAATGATGCCGCCGAGCAGGACGACGCCACCGAGGGCATGGATGATCAGGTAGCGGAAGCCGGCGGCCATGGACACCGGGTTGCGCCGGCACCAGATCAGCCACACGGAGCTGAAGACCATCAGTTCCCAGAATACGTAGAGGGTGATGAGGTCACCGGCGAACACCACGCCGAGGGCCGCGCCCGCGTAGGTCAGCGCGGCGACGTGCTGGGTGGTGTCCCTCACGTGCAGGGCGTAGAGGGCGCCAATGAGGGTGATGATGGCGAACACGGTGGCGAAGACCATGCTCAGCGTGTCCACGCGCAGGATGAGCAGTTCCATACCGAACAGATTCATCGCGCCAGCGCTGCCCAGCGGCAGCGAGAACACCATGGCGAGGACGCCGGCCGGCAGCAGCAGCATCCACGCCTGCTGCAGGCGCCCGCGCAAAAGTGCCACCACCGCGGCGCCGAAGAACAGCAGCAGCGAGGGGTGCAGGACGTCAGTCATCGTAGTAGTCCTCGCTGCGATACACGAGCCAGTGCCCGAGTGCCTTGGCGATGCCGATGAGCAGAAGGCAGCCTAAAAACCCGTAAGCGGCGCCGAAACCACCCCAGCTTTCCCAGGGGAAGCGGTCATAACTGGACGGAATCAGCAGATCGGCGATGACGAGTCCGGCCAGGAACACGTACATGATGCGTCGCAGCACCACGCCGTTGTTCACCAGCACTTCCAGCCATTTGCCTAGTGTCATGTCACCCCTCCTTTGTCATATCAGCAGGCCCACAAAGCGCGCTCTGCGCGACGCTTTCCCGCAGGCGTAGTGGGCCTACGTCAAGGGGAAGCAACAAAGCAGAGCGCGCTTTGTGGGCCTGCCCTCTGGGAGCCTGCCAGGGAGCCCATGGCTGTGTTAGGCCGACTCGACATAGGCCCACTATGCCTTCGCCGACCTGCCTTGCCCTGGACTCCCTGGCAGGCTCTGATGCGGCAAAGGAGGGGTGACATGACACTAGGTCCATCTCGATCACCTCTGAATGAGTGGCGAACTCCGTTTCAGGGAACCGGCACGACGAGCATGCCGCTGAGGAGTTCCGCCAGCGGTTTCGCTGCGACGAACAGGATGAGGCAGCCCAGTGCGGTCAACGACAGCGGCAGTACGCAGAGCAGGGGTGCCTCCCGCATACCGGTTTCCTCGCCGTCCTTCGACGGCAGCAGGAAGCCGCGAACGACCGGCGGAATGAGGTAGCCGATGTTCAAAAGCGTGCTGATCATCAGCGCAATCACCACCAGACCATAGCCTGCATCGAAGGCACCCGACATCAGGTGCCACTTGCTCCAGACGCCGCCGAGGGGCGGGATGCCGATCACGCACAGGGCGCCGATGAAAAAGGCGGCATAGGTGAAGGGCATGCGTCGCCCGAGACCGTCCATGTCGCTGATCTCGGTCTTCTTGGTGGCCACATAGATGGCGCCGGCGCAGAAGAACAGGGTGATCTTGCCGAAGGCATGCATGACGATGTGCATGCTGCCGCCGAGGGCAGCGATGCTGTTCACCAGCATGGCGCCCACGACGATGTAGGACAGCTGACTCACGGTGGAGTAGGCCAGCCGCGCCTTCAGATTGTCCTGCCTCAGGGCCACCAGCGAGGCGGTAAGCAGTGTGAACACGGCGATGTAGAGCATCACATCGCTGGTCCAGAGTTCGGTCAGATAGTCGAGTCCGAACAGATAGACCGTGACCTTCAGCACCGTGAAGACGCCAGCTTTCACCACCGCCACCGCATGGAGCAGTGCAGAGACCGGCGTCGGTGCCACCATCGCCGCCGGCAGCCAGCGGTGGAAGGGCATCAGGGCGGCCTTGCCGATCCCGTAGAGGAACAGGACCAGAAGGATGCTGCCGTAGGCCGGATCGACGGTCCCGGCCATGATGCCGCCGGGCGTGAAGTCCAGGGTCCCGGCCAGCCACCAGGTGAGCAGGATGGCCATCAGCAGGAAGCCTACGGATGTGCCGAGCAGCAGGCCCAGGTAGGTGCGGGCACCACGCTTCGCCACCTCACTGCCCTTGTGGGCGACCAGCGGGTAGGTCGACAGCGTCAGCACTTCGTAGAACACGAACAGGGTCAGCATGTTGCCTGCGAACGCGATGCCGGTGGCGCTGAACAGCGCCACGGCAAAGAACGCATGGAAGCGGGTGTGATGCTTCTCCTTGGCACCGCGCATGTAGCCGATGGCGTAGATCGCGGTGATGATCCAGAGACCGGAAGCGAGCAGGGCGAACACCATGCCCAGCGGTTCGACTTCGAAGGTGATGCCGAGGCCCGGGAAGAACTCGAAGAGTTCCAGGCGTGGTCGCTCCCCGGCGCTGACCCGCGGCAGCAACTGCAGTACTGCGGTGAACATGGTCGCGGCGGTGACCACCGTGACGGCATCCCGCAGGGCGGCCACCCGGCCGCTGGCGACAATCAGCAGCAGCCCGACCAGGGGCACCAGCAGTGGCAGTGCGATCATGGTGGCATCGCTCATGGGGCAGCTCCCATGAGTACGGCAGCCGCAGTCTGGGCGCTGGCAACGGTGAAGTTGCCGAAGACGCCGAAGACCACGGTGGATGCCGTCAGGACGAGGGTCGGAATCAGCATGCCCAGCGGCGCTTCACTCACAGCGGTGTCCGGGTTCTCAGGCTCCTGGAAGTAGGCCACTTCCACCACCTTCCAGATGTACAGCGCCGCCAGCAACGAAGTGCCGAGGAGGAAGACCGCGATGGGCCAGAGGCCACCTTCAAGGGCTGCCTGTAGCAGGTGCCACTTGGTCACGAAGCCGGCGGTCAGAGGGATGCCGATGAGGCTTAAGCCCGCCACGACGAAGGCAGCCATGGTCCATGGCATACGCTGTCCGGCACCGGCGAGCTGCGTCAGGGAGACACCCCCAAGGCGGTAGACCAGACAGCCCACCGCCATGAACAGTGCCGCCTTGGTGATGGCATGGTTGAACAGGTGCAGGATCGATGCCGTCAGACCGAGGGCGCTGGCGAAGCTGATGCCGAGGATCATGTACCCGACCTGGGCGACGCTGGAATAGGCCAGCAGCCGCTTGACGTTGGTCTGAAAGACGGCCACCAGGGACGGTATGAAAATACCGAGCACCGCCAGCGGCATCAGCAGCCAGGCCATGGCCAGTTCGACGAAGCTGAACTCGAAGCCGAAGACCGTATAGACGAAGCGCAGCAGGACATAGATCGCCACCTTGGTGGCCGTGGCCGACAGGAACACGGTCACCATGGACGGGGCATAGGTGTAAGCGTTCGGCAGCCACAGGTGGAGCGGGAACAGCGCCAGCTTCAATGAAATGCCCACCGCGATGAAGCCGAAGGCGGCCCGGATGGTGCGCGTGTCCGATACCTCCGGCAGCCGGGCGGCCAGATCACCGAGGTTCAGCGTTCCCGTCATGATGTAGAGGAAGCCGATCCCGATGAGCAGGAACGTGGTGCCCACGGTACCCATGATCAGGTACTGAAACGACGAGAGGATGGCGCGCCGATCCCGGCCCATGGCAATCAGCGCGTAGGAGGCCAGCGCGGAGATCTCGAAGAACACGAAAATATTGAAGGCATCCGCCGTGACGGTGATGCCGATGAGGCCGGCATTGGCCAGCAGGAAGGCCGAATAGAACAGGGCGGTGCGGCTCTCGCTGATCTCCTGCTCGACGCTTTGCCGTGCAAAGGGCATGACGATGGCGCTGATCAGGCCGATGATGACCAGGACCCAGGCGTTGGCGGCGTCGATGGAATACTCGATGCCCCACGGTGGTGCCCAGCCGCCCATCTCGTAGGAGATGACGGATCCATCCGCCACCTGCACGAACAGCATGAGCGCCACCGCCAGGCTCGCCCAGCAGGCCAGGGTGGCCACGGCCCAGGCCAGGCGCGTTGCGCGGCCGAACATCATCACCAGGGGGGCTGCGGTCAGCGCGATGGCGACCTGCAGGGCAGGAAGGTGCTCGAGCATCAGTGCAAGTCATCCTGCTGGTGGATCTCGTCTTCCTCGATGGTGCCGTAGGTCTCCTGGACGCGGACCACCAGGGCCAGGCCCATGGCTGTGAGGGCGACGCCGACGACGATGGCGGTGAGGATGAGCACATGGGGCAGCGGATTCGAGTATTCGCTCACCCCTTCCAGTGCGATGGGTGCCGTGCCGTCTTCGAGGTAGGCGAGGCTGATGAAGAAAACGAAGACCGAGGTCTGGAAGATGTTCAGGCCGACCAGTTTCTTGATCAGATTGCCCTGGGCGATGACGATGTAGAAGCCGATCATCATCAGCACCACGACCACCCAGTAGTTGTAGTGACCCAGCCACTCCATCAGCGTCGCTCCCGCCCGGCGAAGGAATAAAACAGGCTCAGAGCCACGGCTGCCACGGTGATGCCGACACCGAGCTCGATGCCGATGATGCCGAAGGTTTCGCCGGCCTGATCGTTGGGAAGCAGCACTTTGTACTCGAGGAAGTTGCCGCCCAAGAACAGTGAGGCATAGCCGAAAGCGATGAACAGCAGCACGCCGGATGCGGCCAGGATGTGGGCCGCTACCGGAGGCACGGCCTTCTGTGCAGCCTCGAGTCCGAACAGCAGCGTGTAGACGATGAATGCGGCGGTGAAGACGATGCCGGCCTGGAATCCCCCACCGGGACTGTATTCACCGTGGAATTGCACATACAGCGCAAAGATCATGATGACCGGGATCATCAGCTTGCTGACAACCCGGAGCACGATGTACTGGTTCATGATTTCTCCCCGGCCTCCTCGACGCCTTCACCCTTGCGGTCCCTGCGCCTGCGAACGGTCCCGGTGCCGAGGACGAGCAGTACGCCCACTGCGGCGGCGAAGATGACCACCGCCTCCCCAAGGGTATCGATGCCGCGGTAGCTCGCAAGGACCGAGGTGACCATGTTGGGGATGCCGATCTCCGTCGGGGAGTCCTGGGTGAAGCGGGGTGACAAGTGGACATGGGCAGGCGCCTGCGGATCACCGAAGCGCGGCATGTCCAGGGTGGCGTAGATCAAGGCAGCCCCGGTGACCGTGACCACGATGAGCGCCATGATGCTTTGGCGGGTGGCATGCACTTTTTCCTTGCGCGTCGTCAGGGAGATGGTCGCGAGCATGAGGATCACGAGCAGCCCGGCGCCGACGGCAGCTTCGGTCAAGGCGACGTCGACCGCATCGAGCAGGACGAACAGCATGGCCACGAGCAGGCTGTAGATGCCGGTGAGCATCGTGACCGCGAGCAGATTGCGGACACGAGCGATGGCGATGCCTACCACCACCAGAAACGTCAGCAGGACGATGTCGATCATTGATTCGATGGCGCACCTCCGTCATCCCGCTTCCAGGGCCGCAAGCCATCGTTGTGTGCCGTCTTGGCCAGCGCATGGGATGCGGTCGGGCCGGTGAACAGCAGGAACAGCAGCGTGAACAGGATCTTCGCGGCCAGCGGCACGCTGTCCGCCTGCAGCATGAGGCCGGTCAGAATGAAAATGGAGCAGAGGGTGTCCGTTAGGCCGGCGGCCTGCACCCGTGAGTAGAAGTCCGGGAACCGGATCAATCCGATGCCGCCGATGATCAGCAGGGCCGACCCTGCCATCAGCAGCACCCAGCTCGAGATTTCGATCGCAAGCGCCATCAGTCCGGGTCCCCTTCGGCGCCATCTGCCGGTGCCTGGGCGAGGCTGCCGACCTCGAACACCCGCAGCACAGCGATGATGCCGATGTAGTTGAGCAGGGCATAGACGATGGCGATGTCGATGAACTCGGGCCGGCCGGTGATGAAGCCGATCACCGCGATCATCAGCACGGTCTTGGTGCCCACCACGTTCACCGCGAGAATGCGGTCATGAATGGTCGGGCCGAGGAACGCTCGACTCAGGGCGAGTGCCAGGGTGACCAGGATGGCGATGGCGGTGGCCAGGAACATGACGGATCAGAGTTCCTTTTCCAGGCGAGTCACCCGCCGATCCATTTCGCCTGCGTCGAGATCGGCAACCAGGTCATCGCTCATGGCGTAATAGAAGATCTCGCCGGCGCTGACCCGAATGGTCACGGTCCCCGGGGTCAGGGTGATGGAGTTGGCGAAGATGGAGCGGCCGAGATCGCTCTGCTGGGTGGAGCGGACGCGGGCCAGACGTGGCGTCAGGTCTCTCGGGTTACTGAGAATGCGTGCAGCGACCTGCACATTGGCGCGCAGGATCTGCCCCATGAGCCAGGGCCAGTATTTGATGGACGGCAGCACCAGGTGCACCGGATCGCTCTCACGGTCGACGATGCCCAGGCGATGGGAAAGCCAAACCGTCAGCACCACCGAGGCAGCTCCCAGCGGCAGCAGGATCGGGTGTGTCCACATGCCCGAGAGCAGCAGCCACAGTACGACCAGAACCAGGGTCAGGCTGACCGTGTATCGGGTCAACGTCATCTCCTCATCGTCTTCACTACGTCGGTGTTTGGCCGCGGCAATCGCCACCACCTCTTAAGACTGTCCCTCAAGGGCAGATGCCTTGGCAGGCCAACCTTGCCTGAATGCTCAGGCTTCCCGGAGTGTCCTGGGATTCCCCGATCAATCGTTGCCGGTGGCGGGCAAGGTGGCTCACGGCGCTCTTTGTCATGAGCGCCGCACCGGAGCCTATCAAGAACTGCGACGTTGCGCACAACAACTCGACCATCGCCGCGCTGCCTGGCAGTCACCCGTGAAGGTTACGGAAACACTTCAGGAGGGCTTCGCTTCGCTGAGGTCGCAGCAGAGGATGAGCATCTGATCGCCGGCCCTGCGGGCAATGGAAAGCGTCAGGCAATGGCGGCCATCAGGCAGCGAGAAGTAGGGGCCCGTCCGCATGACCTGACCTGGATGGGAGAGGGCAGACTTGAAGTACTCGCGGTGGGACCAGGAGGCGCCGATGGCATTGGCCAGGGGCCAGTAGCGGGCGTCGGAGCGGACGCCCACCGGAGACAGGTTGTCAGCCAGCTGCGTACCCTTGCCGTCGAGCAGATAGCAGCGCAGCACGCCTTCTTCGTTGAGCAGACGCTCGCAGGCGCTCTCGAAGGTGGCCCCGGAGGCAATGGCTTCGAGACTCTCTTGAAGTGCTGTCCTCGGCTCGGTTCGAGGGGCGAAGGCGGGCTGGTCCGTCGATGGCGTCAGGCGATGTCCGGCGAGCTCGCCCTCGAGCAGATCGGTATCTGTCTGCAGGGCCTGCTGCAGGGCGTCGTCGCCGTCGATGCCTGTCAGCGACACCATGGCGCCGCTCTCGTGCAGAACTCTGCACAGGGCCGTCAGGGCGCGGCTCTCGTGACGGAGGGCGCGATCTCCGAGGGCCCGCAGGGGCAGCTCCACGAGGTCTGGTTGGATCTGCCAGATGGCGGTGAGGTCGGCGTGCTGTCGGCCGAAGTCGGTCACGGCGACGATGAAGCCCAACTCCTGGTGGTAGCGCGTGAAGTCCTCGATCTGGGCGATGCTCGCGGCTTCCACGGAGACCTCGAGGACGATGTCCTTGGGCGCAAACAGGCTCGAAGAAAACAGATCCTGGGGCAGTGGCGGCCATAGCGAAGAGCGACTGAGAACCGGCGCCGGAGCAGGGAGAAACAGCCAGCCGCGCTCGCTGAAGGTGTCCCGGTAGTTGGTCATGTGCAACCCCGGGCTGAGCGCGGCGGCCCGCCCGAGCGGGTCGCGCCGGGCAAGTTCGGCGCGTGATGCTGCAGGGTCATCGGCGAAGTCCCGGTCCAGAAACCGCAGCGTCGGCCGGTGGCCGACCGGGCGGTCGTGGGCGCGGCTGTAGATGGGGGTGAACGTACTGCCAAGCAGCATGCTCTCCACCTCGATGGCCTTGCCGAGGCTGGGCTGACCGGGAGCGACGTCGCGCAGCCGGTAGTGGCCGTGGCGAAGCTCCTGTTCCCAGAGGTCGAGGGTCTGCGTGATGGACATCATGAGGAAGGTGGTGCCGAGATCGATGGGGCGGGCAGTTTAGTCGCTCGGCATGGCGATATCCATGCGCGGAGCGGCCGGCGTCGAGACCGGACAGGGCTTGTCCGCGGTCTCGCGGCATGCGCAGAATCACAGCCGGATGTGGTCGACAGTGGAGTTGGGTATGGGTGCTGGATTGGCGGACATGTTGCTGGCGCGGGAGCGGCGGCGCATCGAGCCCCTGCGGCTGCCGGAGCCATTGCCGCTTGCGGCCGTGCCGACGCCGGCGCTGCTGGTGGATCGTCCTGCCATGGAGCGCAATCTCCGGCGCATGGCCGAACATCTGCAGCAGGCAGGCTGCGGTCTTCGGCCCCACGCCAAGATGCACAAGACGCCGCTGATCGCCCGGCGCCAACTGGAGCTCGGTGCCGTCGGCATCTGCTGCGCGAAGGTGTCTGAGGCGGAAATGATGCGTGCGGCCGGCATCGAACAGATCCTCATCACTTCGCCGGTCGCCAGTATCGACAAGATGGCGCGGGTAGCGGCGCTGGCGGCTGACAGCGCGGAGATCCGGATCGTGGTCGATGATGCCGAGCGGGTGCGTATGCTCGATGAGGTCGCGGGGGCCGCGGGAATCCGCCTGGGGGTGCTGGTGGATCTCGATCCACGCATGGGCCGTACCGGCATCGCAACGGGTGAACCGGCGCTGGAACTGGTTCGGGTCGTCGCCGGCTGCAGCCACCTCGAGTTTTGCGGTTTGCAGCAGTACGCCGGTCATCTCATGCATATCGAGGATGCGGCCGAGCGCGCCCGGCGGGCGCGGGAAACGGCGGCCGTCGGCCTCGAGACGCGGGCGCTCATCGAAGCGGACGGCCACGAGGTGGCGCTGTTCACGGGTGGCGGTACAGGGACCTTCGACGTCGACGCCAGCATTACCGGTATCACCGACATTCAGGCCGGTTCCTATGTCTTCATGGACGAGGAGTACGCAGCTGTCGGCCAGGGCAATCGGAGCCGCTTCGACTACTTCGAAGTGGCGCTGTTCGTGCTGGTCACCGCCATCAGCCAGCCGCGGACGGGCGCAGTGACGGTGGACGGCGGTTACAAGAGCTTTGCCAGCGACAGCGTCGCGCCGGTGGCCCACGATCTGCCCGGGCTGCGCTACCACTTCGCCGGGGACGAACATGGCGTGCTGCAGCTGCTCGATGGTGCGCCGGACATCCAGCTCGGTGATCGCATCCGCATGGTGACGCCCCATTGTGATCCCACCATCAACCTGCACGACTGGATGGTGGTGGTGGAAGAGGACGGTCTGGTGCACGAACTGTGGCCGGTGACAGCGCGGGGGTGCAGCTGGTGAGCTGGCAGAACTGGTCGGGCAGCGTTCGTTGTCCCGATGCGCGCATCGAACGGCCCGCGGATCAGGCGGCACTGGCCGACATCGTGGCCGGGCATCCGGGGCCGGGTGCCCTGCGGGCGTACGGCAGCGGACACTCCTTCGTGCCGTTCTGGGCGGCCGACGACACGCTGATCGATCTTGGCAACCTGACGGGCCTGGAATCCGTGTCAGGGAAAGTCGCCCGCATTGCCGCAGGCACGCCGCTGCACGCCATCGGGCCGCTGCTGGCAGCCGAAGGGCTGGCCCTGGCCAACATGGGTGACATCGACCGGCAGACCCTGGCGGGCGCGGTGGCCACAGGCACCCACGGCACCGGCCGCAGGCTGGGCAGCCTGTCCGCGCAGGTGGTGGCGGTGGAACTGGTGGACGGCAGAGGGACCCTCCGGCGCCTGGATCAGGCGGACGACGTTGCGGCGGCACGGGTGGCGCTGGGGCTTTTGGGCGTGATGACGGCCATCGAACTGGCCGTGGTGCCGAGCTACGGTCTGCATGAACACAACCATCTGGAAGGTGTCGAGGCCTGCCTGGAGCAGCTCGAGCTGCGCCTCGGCCGTCATCGGCATCACGAGTTCTGGTGGGTGCCGCGGGTGGATCGCTGCATTGCCAAGACCCTGGATGCCATCGACGTTCCCGCGCAGCCCCGCCTGGAGGAGGTTCCCTTCGGTGAGGAGGGGGAGCGCTTCGGCGCTTCCTGGCAGATCTTTCCCTCGACGCGGGATCTGAAATTCAACGAGATGGAGTATGCGGTACCTGTCGCTACCGCGCCGGAGTGCTTCCGGGCGGTGCGCAACCGCATGCTGCGGGACTTTCCGAAACTGATGTGGCCGGTGGAATACCGGGTGCTCGCAGGCGATGACGGCTGGCTGTCGCCCACGGTGGGCGGCGAGGTGGCAACGCTGTCCATCCATCAGGCGGCGGATGTCGATCCGAGACCGCTGTTCGACGCCATCGAACCGATTCTGCGTGATCACGGCGGTCGCCCGCACTGGGGCAAGCAGCACAGTCTTGACGGCGCCGCGCTGGCGACGCTGTACCCGAAGTTCCAGGATTTCTGCCGCTATCGGCGCCAGCTGGATCCTGAAGGGCGGTTCCTGACGCCTTATCTGGCGGAGCGCTTTGCCTGAGGGGGTTGCGGCCTCACCCGCCATACGGTCTTGGGGTGGGATGGCCTCGGAGCCGCCATCGAAATCGATCCGGATTTCGAATTCGACGGTCGCAGCTCCGTTGCCGTGCGTCTCAGCCGGGTTCAAGCTACGATACCGCCTGCACTCCAAATGTATAGGGATGAAGCACCTTGCTCGAGCTGGTGAAGGCCGGCGGCTGGCTGATGGTCCCGATCATCATCTGCTCGGTCCTCGCCGCCGCGATTAGCATTGAACGTCTGTGGACCCTGAAGCCCTCCAGGATTGCGCCGCGACACACGCTGGCGATGGTCTGGGGTTGGCTGAAGAAGGGCGAACTGGACTCCAAGCGCCTCAAGGAGTTGCGGCAGGGGTCGCCGCTGGGCGAGGTCCTCGCCGCCGTCCTCGTGAACCACCGGCGTGGCCGCGAAGCCATGAAGGCCAGCGTGGAGGAGACCGCCGGGCAGGTACTGCATGAGATGGAGCGCTACCTCACGGCGCTGGGCACCGTGGCTGCCATTGCGCCGTTGCTGGGTCTGCTGGGCACCGTGATCGGCATGATCGAGGTCTTCAATGTCATCCGCCTCGAGGGCACCGGTGATCCCAATCAGCTGGCCGGTGGCATCTCTGAGGCGCTCATCACCACCGCGACCGGCATCAGCGTCGCCATTCCCGCGCTCATCTTCCATCGCTTCCTGACGCGACGGGTGGATGATCTGGTCCTGACCATGGAGCAGGAGGCGAACAAGCTGGTGGAGCTTCTGAACGCGGATGACGAGCACCAGGAAGCGTCGTGAAGTTCCGTCGCCGCCGTTCGCCGGATGTGGGCATCGACCTGACGCCGCTGATCGACGTGGTGTTCCTGCTGCTGATTTTCTTCATGGTCACCACCACCTTCGTCCGCGAAGGGGGCGTCACCCTGGAACTGCCGGAGGCGGATACCGAGGTGGTCCCGCGGACGCTGGAACCGGTGCAGATCGTCGTCGGCGTGGACGGCAGCTATGCCGTCAACGGGCAGCCGCTGGCGGAACGTACCGTGGCGGTGCTGATGACGGCCATGCGGGACGCCGCTGCCGGCGACGTGGCCGCCCCGGTGCTGATCAGCGCTGACGCCCGCGCCCCGCACGAATCCGTGGTGAAGGTCATGGATGCTGCCGGACGCCTGGGCTTCGAGCGGGTGCGCATCGCCACCCAGCCACCGGCGGACGAGGGGTGACCGCAAGCCCTGCCGCGCCGGCGAAGGATCTGGCGCTCTATGGCCGGCTGCTCGGCTACGTTCGGCCCTATTGGTTTCACTTCCTGTTGAGCCTTTTCGGCTTCGCTGTCTACGCCAGCTCCCACGTGGTCTTCGCCGAACTGCTGGTGTTCATGGTGGATACCGTGCGGGCCTTCAATACCGGCGTCGACATCAGCCGCGAACGCATCCTGATTCCGGTGCTGATGGTGGCGGCGGTGGCCGGTCGCGGCGTCGGCTCCTTTGCCGGGGTCTTCTTCCTCAACAAAGTCGGCAACCGGGTCGTCCACGATCTGCGCTGTGCCCTGTTCGACCAGCTGCTGGTGCTGCCCAGCGCCTACTATCAGCGCAACAGCCAGGGCCATCTCGTGTCCCGGGTGACGTACACGGTGACCCAGGTTACGGGGGCTGCGACCAAGGCCCTGGAAGTGGTGGCCCGGGAAGGCCTCACGGTGATCGGCCTGACGGCCTGGCTGATGTGGATGAACTGGAAGCTGGCGCTGGTGTTCTTCGCCATTGCGCCGGCGATTGCCTGGATCGTGGCCTTCGCAGCGCGGCGTTTTCGGCGCTATTCCCATCGCATCCAGGATGCCATGGGCGACGTGACCCAGTCCGCGTCGGAGACGGTGGCCGGTCATCGCGAGGTGCGCACCTACGGCGGCGAAGCCCAGGAGCGGGAGCGCTTCCGGGTGGCCAGTGCCTACAATCGCCGCCAGGCCATGAAACTGATCGCGACGACGGCCGTGGCCACGCCGGTGATTCAAACCCTGGTGGCCATCGCCCTGGCGGTGCTGGTGTGGCTGGTGCTGGACCCGGCCATGCTCGCGGGCATGACCGAGGGCGACGTGGTGGGTTTCATCACCGCCGCCGGTCTGCTGGCCAGGCCGATCCGTCAGCTCTCCGAGATCAGCGCCGTGATCCAGACCGGGTTGGCCGCTGCCCAGGACATTTTCGCCCAGCTCGACGAGGAGCCCGAGGCTGATGCCGGCACCCTCGACCCTGATCGTGTGCATGGACGGCTCGAATTGCGGGGCATCGGCTTTCGTTATCCGGGTGCCGACCAGCCGGTCTTCGAGGATCTCTGGCTGACCATCGAGCCGGGCGAGACCGTCGCCCTCGTGGGCCGCTCCGGCAGCGGCAAGTCCACGCTGGCCAGTCTGATTCCGCGCTTTCACGACCCTCAGGCGGGTGAGATCCTGCTGGATGGACAACCCCTCCGAGCCTATCGCCTGTCGGCCCTGCGGCGGCAGATCGGTCTCGTCAGTCAGCATGTCGTGCTCTTCAACGACACCGTGGCCCGCAACATCGCCTACGGCGGCCTGGCAGACGCGCCCCGGGAGGCCATCGCCACCGCCGCCCGCCGGGCTCAGGCCACCGACTTCATCGACGCGCTGCCCGATGGTCTGGATACTCGCATCGGCGATGATGGCGTGCGCCTCTCCGGCGGTCAGCGCCAACGTCTGGCCATTGCCCGGGCGTTGCTCAAGGATGCGCCGATTCTCATTCTCGACGAGGCCACCTCAGCGCTGGACCCGGAGTCCGAGCACCTGATCCAGCGGGCACTGGCCGAGGTGATGCAGGGGCGGACGACGCTGGTGATCGCCCATCGCCTGTCCACCATCGAAGGTGCGGATCGCATTCTGGTGATGGAGCAGGGCCGGATCGTCGAGCAGGGGCGGCACGAAGCATTGCTGCGTGCTGACGGGGTCTACGCGCGCCTGCATCGGCGTCAGTTCCAGGACATCGAGGAAGATGGCGCCGCTTCCTGATCGCGGCTGGCATGGCTTCTGGTCCCGGTCACATCTGGTGCGCTGCCTGGCACCCTTCGGGGCGCTGTTTGCGGCCCTGGCCAGACGCCGGCATCGTCGGCACCAGGCCGGTCTCGATGGGGCCTGGCGCGCGCCGGTACCGGTCATCGTGGTCGGCAACCTGAGTGTGGGCGGCACCGGCAAGACACCCATGGTCATCTGGCTCGTGGGCCATCTGCAGCGCCGGGGCTGGCGCCCGGGCGTGGTGTCCCGCGGTCATGGTGGTCGGCGTCGGGTCGAGCCCATGATGGTCACGGCAGCATCGGATCCGCGGCAGAGCGGCGACGAACCGCTGCTGATTGCGCGCAGGACCGGGGTTCCGGTGGTCGTGGCCGGCGATCGCGCGGCGGCGGTCCGCAGGCTGCTCGAGGAGGACGTGGATATCGCGGTCAGCGACGACGGCCTGCAGCACTACAGGCTGGCCCGGGATGTGGAGATCGTGATGCTCGATGGTCGGCGCGGGCTCGGCAACGGTCTTTGTCTGCCCGCCGGGCCGCTGCGGGAGCCGTCAGACCGGCTGGCAAGCGTGGATCTGACGGTCGTCACCGGCCACGACGACGCAGGGTCGCGCCACCCGGCGGACCATCGAATGTTGATTCAGGCCCGTGGCATGCTGCATACGCGCAGCGTGACGCCGCTGGGCCTCGAGCACTTGCCGGACGGACCGGTGCATGCGGTGGCGGGCATCGGCAATCCTGAGGCCTTTTTCGCGACATTGGAGCAGCTCGGCTGCGAGGTGATCAGGCACCCTTATCCTGATCATCATGTTTTTCGCTGGCAGGATCTCGACTTCGAAGAGCCCTGGCCCATCCTGATGACGGAGAAGGACATGATGCGCTGTCTGCCTGATTTGAGCGCCTGGCCCGCCGCGCTGCGCCAGCGCTGTATGGCCCTGGTGGTGGACGCCGTCCCGGAGGCTGGCTGGGAGGATGCGCTGGATGGTGTGATGAGCGCCAAGGGCTGTGCAATGGGGGGCAGGGCATGAGTTTTCGAGTGGTGATTCCGGCGCGCTTCGCGTCCACGCGCCTGCCGGGCAAACCGCTGGCGGAAATCGCCGGCAGGCCGATGATTGCCCACGTCTGGGAGCGGGCCTGTGCCAGTCGCGCGGCCGAGGTGATCATCGCCAGCGACGATGATCGGGTCCTGGCCGCGGCGGCTGCCTTCGGGGCCGATACCGAACGCACCTCGCCGGATCATCCTTCCGGCACCGATCGCATCGCGGAAGTGGCCGAGCGGCGAGGCTGGCCTGACGACTGTGTGGTGGTGAACGTGCAGGGCGACGAGCCCATGCTTCCGGAAGCCGTGGTGGATCAGGTGGCCGCCAACCTGATCGCGAATCCGGATGCGGGCATGGCCACCCTGGCCGAACCGATCCGTGATCGCTCAAGGGTTTTCGATCCCAATGTGGTCAAGGTGGTGACGCGGTCGGATGGCTTGGCGCTGTACTTCTCGCGGGCACCGATACCCTGGGATCGCGCGACGTTCAACGACGCGGAGTCAGCAGCCGAATTGGGTGGACCCTGGCGCCGTCATCTGGGCATCTATGCCTATCGGGTGGGCTTGCTGCGGCGCTTCGTCACCTGGCCGCCGGCTGCCCTGGAAGCGATCGAGATGCTCGAGCAGCTGCGGGTGCTGGATGCCGGGGTCGGCATTCACGTGGCGGACGCCTGCGCGCCGGTTCCGGGTGGTGTGGATACGCCTGACGATCTGGAAAGGGTGCGCAGGCTGCTGGCTTCTTCCTGACGGATCGAAGGACGGTAACGGCGCGTCGCGCAAAGACGCCGCATGCAGGAAGACGCTTCGAAATCGATTTCGAAGCGATTCAAGTCCCGGCGAACGGATACGGATCAACCGAATGCTTACCAAGCCGCTGCCGTTCTTTGCCAGCCCTGCAGCGCTGCGGCGTGCTGGCGGACCTGATCGGGATTGCCGAGCAGCTGCCGGTTCAGCCCGATGCGTTTGAAGAAATAGTGCAGGCCCATCTCGTGGGTGAAGCCCATCCCACCATGCACTTCCGTTGCGCTGCGCGCCACGAATTGCCCCACCTCGCCGGTGTGGGCCTTGGCATGGCAGGCCATCAGCTGGAACTCCTCCGGGTAGGCCTCGGCCGCATAGGCGGCGTACCACAGCAGGCTGTGGCAGGGTTCGATCTCGGCGGCCATTTCGGCGCAGACGTGCTTCACGGCCTGGAAGGAGCCGATCAGCCGGCCGAACTGCTTGCGTTCCAGGGAGTAGG
>SLTB01000120.1 GCA_007130155.1 Pseudomonadales bacterium | reverse complement strand
CGCAGTCTGACGATCAATGCCGACGTGTCCACCAGGCCGCCGCGGGCGGTGTTGATGAGTATGGCCCCTCGACGCATCCGTTGGAGTTTCTCCGCATTCAAAAGGTGACGGGTGTCCGGCAGCAGCGGTAGATGCAGGGAGATGATATCGGCGCGCTCGAGCAGGTCATCCAAGGGCAGGTGTTCGCCGAGGGCATCGGGAACCGTCCGCCTGTTGGCGTAGCAGACCTCTGCGCCCATGGCCGTGAGAATGGGCGCCAGCAGCTGCGGGACGGCACCATAGCCTATCAGGCCGACTGTCCGACCGGCGATCTCCCCAAGATCGTCCTCGAGCTCGGGCGGTCGGTCCCAACCCTCGCCGGCCCGGAGCAGGCCATCGAAGGTCACGACCCTGCGCAGCACGGCCAGGATCAGGCCGAGGGTGTGTTCGGCTACCGCCCTGGTATTGCTGCCTGGAAGGTTGCAGACGGCAATACCCCGTCGCCGAGCGGCCTCGAGGTCGATGGTGTTGACGCCGACACCGATCTTCTGGATGAGGCGCAGCCGGGGCGCTGCATTGAGCACTTCGGCATCGACGGGACGCAAACAGTGCCAGAGCACCTCTGTCGTCGGCAGCAGGTCGAAAAAGCGGTCGTCGTCCTGCTCGCTGCAGGTGGACACCTCGATGCCCGCGCTGGCGAGGGCTGCCAGCTGCCGCTGCAGTGCCGGTCCAGCCGCATAGTGGTAGAGGACGCGCAAGGTCAATCCGCTTGTGGATTGCCGAGCAGCCAGCGGAAGGGATGAATGTCTACCCGTTCGAACAGTCCGGCGTGGACGTAGGGATCGCTGGCGTGCAGGCGCTCGATGGTGGCGCGATCTTCAGCCTCGATCACGAACAGGCTGCCGACCATGCCCTCGCCGCTGGCATCGAGCATGGGGCCGGCCATGCGGATGCCGGTCTGGGCCTTGGCCCAGGCCAGATGGGCAGGGCGGTTGGCCAGACGCAACTCGGCGCTGTTGGGGCGGTCCAGGCAGTAGAGCACGAACAACATGGGACTTCCTCGATGCGGATGATCAGATGCCGTGGGCGGCGCGCAGGACCTTGGCGGCGGCCTGCAGCGCAGGCTGCGCGGCCGGTACCATGCGGGCCTGGGAAAAGAAGCCATGTATGAGGCCGTCGTAGCGTTCGCAGGTCACGGCTACACCGGCTTCCTGCAGGCGCTTGGCGTAGGCCTCACCTTCATCTCGCAGGGGGTCGAATTCCGCGGTCATGACGTGGGCGGGGGGCAGGCCGCTGAGATCCGCAGCACGCAGAGGGCTCGCATCCGGCTCCATGCGGCGCGCCGAGTCGTTGCAGTAGGATTCCCAAAACCAGGTCATGCTTTGGCGGGTGAGCATGTAGCCGTCGCTGTTTTCCTCATAGGAGGGCGTAGCCATGGCGGCGTCGGTGACGGGGTAGATCAAAAGCTGGAAATTGATCCGGGGGGCTCCAGCGTCCCGCGCCAGCCGGCTCACCACTGCAGCCAGATTGCCGCCTGCGCTGTCGCCGCCGACACTGACAGGCCCGTTGAGTCCACCGATGTCCGCTGCGTTCTCTGCAGCCCATTTCGCCGCGGCCAAGCAGTCTTGCACCGCTGCCGGATAGGGATGTTCCGGCGCCAGTCGGTAGTCCACCGCGATCACGACCACGCCAGCCTGGCGGCAGATCTCTCGACAATCGGCATCATGGGTGTCGAGATCACCAATCACCCAGCCGCCGCCATGGTAGTGGAGGTGGATGGGGAAGGGGCCGCTGCCCTCTGGGCGGTAGATGCGGATCGGTATCTCGCCAGCCGGACCGGGAATGTGGCGATTCTCGACGCTGCCCACGGTGATGTCGTCGGCCGGAGGTTGCATCATCCGATACATTTCCCGGGCCTGCTGCGGGCTGAGTTCAGATAACGGCGGCGCTCCGGCCTCGGCGGCTGCAGCGAGCATGGCGGCAGTGGCGGCTTCCAGTGGCATGGCTTCTCTCCCGATGTGAAGCGGGGAGGATACGTGCATCCAAGTCGCGACGGCCAGTCGGACAGCAGCGGCCGTCGAGTCCCCGCGGCCGACGTCCTGCTAGACTGCGCAGCCGACACCGCTTTGGGCACCGCTGTCCGAGCGGTCTGTGAACTGAGAGGAGGCTCCATGAGCCGACGTCGCGTGGGGCTGCTGGTCACCTGTCTGGTGGATTTCTTTCGCCCGGAGGTGGGTTTCGCCAGTATCCGGCTGCTCGAGGCAGCGGGTTGCGAAGTGGTGGTCCCCGAGATTCAGACCTGCTGCGGCCAGCCGGCCTGGAACAGCGGCGATCGCGACAGCAGTCAGGTGTTGGCGCTGGCGATCATCGACGCTTTCGCAGGCCTCGATGCAGTGGTGGCGCCCTCTGGTTCCTGTATCGGCATGCTGCGGCAGTATCCGGCCGTGCTTGGCGATAGCCATCCCCGCCATGCAGACGCCGTGGGACTGGCGGGACGCTGTCATGAACTCACCAGTTTTCTGGTGGATGAGCTCGGTTATCGCGGTGGCGGGAAGGTTCAGCCCGGCGACGGGCCGGTGACCTATCACGATGCCTGCGCGGGCCTGCGGGAACTCGGCATCCGGGACCAGCCCCGAACACTGCTGGCCGCGGCCGGGGTCAGCATCCGGGAAATGGACGGGGCCACGGTCTGCTGTGGCTTCGGCGGCACCTTCTGCATCAAGTATCCGGAGATCTCCGGTGCCATGGTCGATGACAAGGTGGCGAGTATTGAACGCAGCGGAGCGACCACCGTGGTGGCTGGCGATCTTGGCTGCCTGCTCAACATCGAAGGCAGGCTGGCCCGGCTGGGCAAACCGGTTCGCGTCCGCCACATCGTGGAGTTGCTCGGGGCGGAGCGGCTCGGCGCCGACCTGAACGTACTGGAAGCCTCCGCGGAGCAGCGACCATGAGCCTCGAGACCCGTAGCACCACGTTTCCGCAACAGGTTCGCGTCGCCCGCGCCGATGCCAACCTGCAGCAGGCCCTCGGGAAGCTCAAGTTCGGCCTCACGGCCATGCGTGGCGCTGCGGTGGCCAAGCTGCCGGAATTCGAGCAGCTGCGGCATGACGCGGCGGCCATCCGCGACCACACCCTGAATCATCTCGATCACTATCTTCTGCGTTTCGAGGCCGCGGCCAAGGCTCGTGGTGGCCATGTGCATTTTGCGCCGGACGCCGCCGCGGCCAATGCCATCGTTCTTGAAATCTGCCGCAGTGTGGATGCACGCAAGGTGACCAAGGGCAAGTCCATGGTCACCGAGGAGATTGAGCTCAACGCACACCTCGAAGCCCATGGCATCACCTGTCTCGAGACTGATCTCGGCGAATACATCGTGCAATTGCGCAAGGAGCGCCCGAGTCACATCGTCGCCCCGGCAATCCATGTCCTCAAGGAGCAGGTGGCCGAAACCTTCGCTGCCCATCACGGTCCCGCGCTGGCGGGGGGGCGAAGTGAACCCGCGGCGCTGATGGCCGAGGCGCGGGCGGTGATTCGACGTCACTTTCTCGAGGCTGACGTGGGCATCACCGGCGCCAACTTCGCCATCGCCGAGACCGGCAGCACTGTGATTGTCACCAATGAAGGCAATGGCGATCTCACCCAGTCCCTGCCCAAGGTGCACATTGCCGTCACCGGGATTGAGAAGATTGTCCCCACGCTGGAAGATGCCAGCACCCTGATCCGACTGCTGTCGCGTTCGGCCACAGGACAGGAAGCATCGGTCTACAACACCTTTTCCAGCGGACCGCGCCGCCCTGAAGACCCGGATGGCCCGGAGGCGTTTCATGTGATCTTGGTGGACAATGGACGCAGCAGCATGCTTGGCAGCGTGTTCCAGGACATGCTGCGCTGCATCCGCTGTGGTGCCTGCATGAATCATTGTCCGGTTTATGGCCAGGTGGGTGGGCAGGCGTATGGATCGGTTTACCCCGGTCCCATGGGGGCGGTGCTGACGCCGTCCCTGGCCGGCATCGAGGTGGCCGGGCATCTGCCCAATGCCTCCACGTTCTGTGGTGCCTGCGAGGCCGTCTGCCCAGTCCGCATTCCGCTGCCGAAGCTCATGCGCCATTGGCGCGAGCGGGAGTTCGAGGCCGGGCTCGCGCCCAGCGCATCACGCTTCGGGCTGGCGCTATGGGGTTTTGCGGCGCGGCGGCCTTGGCTCTACCGTCTTCTGAGCCGTGCTGCTGCGACATTGCTGGCCAGGCTTGGCGGTCGCCGCGGTTATCTGGCCAGGCTGCCGCTGGGGCGCGGCTGGACGGCCTGGCGTGACCTGCCTGCCCCGGCTGGAGTGACCTTTCAGGCTGCCTACCGTCGACGCCGAGGGGGTGACGCTGACGCGGGGAAGGGCTGAAGCCCACAGCAGCGGCTGCACCGTCCGCACGCAACGCTGCCCATTGCAGTAGAATCCACCCCCTCGTCCATGCCTGCACGAGGCGAAACCATTGGAGAAGTTGCATGTCTGAGCCGCTCGATGACGCGGTGAACGCCGCCCAGAAGACCGCCATGGTCGATGCCACCCTGTACAAGCATCGGGTGATTTCCCTCTTCGGGGAGATCGACAAGGATTCCGCCCGCGCCACTGTGGGCAAGCTGCTGGCCCTGTCCCAGGAGAGCAAGGATCCGATCACGATGTATCTGAGCTCTCCGGGCGGTCACGTGGAGTCCGGTGACAGCATCTACGACATCATCCGCTTCATCGAACCCACGGTGCGCATCATCGGCACGGGGTGGGTCGGCAGCGCAGGTTTCCTCATCTACTTGGCGGCCGAGCGTGAGAACCGACTGTCGCTGCCTAACACCCGCTTCCTGATCCATCAGCCGGCAGGCGGATTTGGCGGCGCAGCGTCCGACATCGAGATTCACGCCCGGGAGATCGTCAAGATGCGCGAGCGGATCAATCAGATTCTTGCCGAGCGCACGGGACAGCCGTTGGAGCGCATCGAGCAGGACACCGATCGCGACTACTGGATGAACGCGGAAGAGGCGAAGCAATACGGTGCCGTCGGTCGCATCCTGACGAGTGCGAAGGAACTGGACTGAGGCCGTGACCAAGGATGGGCGCGCGCAGGTGCTGTCGGCGGTGCGGACGGCGCTCGGTCGCAGTGGTGATCGGGCCGCCGAGCCCTCGGCGGTCCGTGAGCGCCTTGAGCGTCCGCAGGCCAATACGGTGCCGGCGCGCGGTCGACTGCAGCAACCTGAGCTCACCGAGTTGTTCGTGACCCAGGCCCTTCAGGCCGGGGCCACCGTGGCCAGGGTATCGATGATCGGCGAGGTCCCTGCTGCGGTGGCGGCTTTCTGTGCCGAACATGGCCTGCCATCCACGGCCATCATGGCTGAAGTTTCGCCGCTTCAGGATCTGCCCTGGCAAGCGGCTGGAGTGCGCGCTGAGGGCCGGCTGGTTCGCTCCGGTGACTCGCTGGGCGTCGGCGCTGCCGTGGCCGGAATCGCTGAGACCGGCACCCTGGTCATGCTGTCGGGCCCGGAGAATCCGGTGACGGCCAACTTTCTGCCCGACAACCATCTCGTCGTCGTCCACGCCCGGGACCTGCTCGGAACCTCCGAGGATCTGTGGGCCATGCTGCGCGAACGGGGCCTGCCGTTGCCGCGAACGGTGAACTGGATCACCGGGCCGAGCCGATCCGGGGATATCGAGATGACCATGCTCATGGGCGCCCACGGCCCCATCCGTCTGCACCTGGTCATCATCGAGGCTGCAACGGGAACGCAGTGAGTGCCGCGAGCGCTGCGACGTCGGCATGTTGCGCAGCGCGCTGCCGCTTCGTAGCATCCGCGATCGTTCGTTCATAGTCATTATTCAAACGGGGGATCACCTGTCATGGCGCAAGCGCCCGCGACCATCGATGACGTCACCACCCTGGCCGACCTGTGCCGCTTCCAGGCCCAGGAGCGTAGCGACAAGCTCGCCCTGGTCTTCGAGGACCGCCGTACGACCTATGGCGAGTTCGACGCCCTGACCAATCAGGTGGCCAATGGCCTCATCGCCGAGGGCGTCAAGCCCCAGTCCCGGGTGGCCTTCTTGGACAAGAACTCCGACCGTTTCTACGAGATCGTGCTTGGCTGTGCCAAGGCTGATGCAGTCTCCGTGGGTATCAACTGGCGTCTGGCGCCGCCGGAAGTGGCCTACGTCGTGAACGACTCCGGTGCCGAGGTGATGTTCGTTGGCCCGGACTTCTTTCCGCTGGTGGAGAAAATCGCCCCGGAGCTGACAACGGTGAGGCGAATCGTGGCGATGGCGCCGGGCCACGCTCAATGGGTCGAGTACACCGCCTGGCGGGATGCCCAGCCGGGCACGGATCCACAGGTGCCCTGTCGGCCTGACGACATTGCCATCCAGATGTACACCTCTGGTACCACCGGCCATCCGAAAGGCGTTCAGCTCGCGAACCGGGCGTTCTTCGACCTGCGGCGCGAGACGCCCCATGACGACATGGAGTGGAATGAGTGGAATGACGCCGACGTCAGTCTGGTGGCCATGCCAAGCTTCCATATTGGCGGCGCTGGCTGGGGCATTCAGGGGCTGACGGCAGGGGCGACCAACGTTGTCCTCGATGAGTTCGAGCCGGGCCGCGTCCTCGATACCATTACCGAATACGGTATCACCAAGGTGTTCATGGTGCCGGCTGCCATGCGACTTTGCCTGCAGCATCCCAAGTGTGCAGAGACAGATTTCTCCAGCATTAATTACATGCTCTATGGCGCATCGCCCATTCCATTGGACCTGCTTCGGCAGGCCATCGAGGTGTTCAAGTGCGGTTTTGTTCAGCTTTATGGCATGACCGAGACCACCGGCACCGCCACCTACCTGCCGCCGGATCAGCACGATCCCACGGGCAAGAACGAAAAAATGAAGTCAGCGGGCAAGGCGCTGCCAGGGGTGGAGCTGAAGGTGGTGGGCGAGAACGGTGAAGCGCTGCCGCCACGGCAGGTGGGCGAAATCTGCATCAAGTCCAAGGGCAACATGAGCGGCTACTGGAACCTGCCCGATGCCACCGCCAAGACCCTCATCGATGGCTTCGTGCACACGGGTGATGCGGGCTACCTCGACGAGGACGGCTACGTCTACGTTCACGATCGGGTCAAGGACATGATCGTCTCCGGTGCAGAGAACGTGTATCCGGCGGAGGTGGAGAACGCCATCTTCGGCCATCCGGCTGTCGCTGACGTGGCGGTCATCGGCGTTCCCGATGACAAATGGGGTGAGGCGGTCAAGGCCGTGGTCGTGCTCAAGCCCGGCCAGGAGGCGAAGGCGGATGACATCATCGGTTATGCCCGTGAGCGCATCGCCGGTTTCAAGTGTCCGAAGAGCGTGGACTTCGTCAATGAACTGCCGCGCAATCCCTCCGGCAAGATCCTGAAGCGCGAACTGCGCAAACCCTATTGGGAGGGCCGCGAGCGCATGGTCAACTGAAGGGGGCCGGCGGCTCGCCCAGAGGTAGCGGTGCGGGTCGGGCTCTGTGGGCCCGACCGTGTGCGGTCGGCAGGCTTGCGGTGCTTGCGGGCGTGGTCCGCATTCGGGATCCGCATGCGGCTCGCCCACGGAAAAAGCCGGGCCGCCATGTAGGCTCGCCAGCCTCTTTCCCGACTGCGCCAATGCCGTTAGCCCGCATATCTCACCGATACGCGAAGCGAGGGCGCGGAGATGCCGGTAAAGACAAGGCGCGCGACAGTTCGGGCGCGCAGGCGTACTCG
>SLTB01000209.1 GCA_007130155.1 Pseudomonadales bacterium | reverse complement strand
CACAGCGCCACGTGGATGATTCGATTGCCACGCTGCGCTGGCACATCGCTTGGGCGATCATGCGAACATTGGAGCGCTGTCCATGTTGTGGAAGCGCTCCGACATGACTGACACAGTAGTACTAAGTGCTGGACTGGGCTGCCACAGGGCTTTGTCTGCGCTTAGAACGTCGTTGCGATGCCCAGAGCGGGCCTCTAACATCCGTCGGCCCAATCAGCGATGGACAACTTCATGACCGTGATTCCCGAGCAGCATCAACAGCGCCTCAATGGGGTCGATCTGTGCTGGTTCCGCTGGCGCGGCTGTGAGCCAGGCCTGGCACCGGTACTGCTGGTGCACGCCACGGGATTCCACGCCCGCTGTTGGGATCAGGTGGTACGCCATCTTCCTGGTCGTGAGGTGATCGCCGTGGACATGCGCGGCCATGGTCGCAGTGGCAAGGATGCGCCGATCACCTGGGATGCCTTTGGCCAGGATCTGTTGGCGCTCGTGCAGCATCTGGAGTTGCGCGGAGCGGTGGGCGTGGGCCACTCCATGGGCGGACATACGCTGGTGCAAGCTGCTGCGGCGGAACCAGAGGCGTTCTGTCGGCTGGTGCTGGTGGATCCGGTGATCATGGAACCTGAATTCTATGCCGCCCGGCCGAGTTGGGGTGAGGATGCGGAGCACCCGACGGCCAAGCGGCGCAACCACTGGCAGTCCTGGCAGGAGATGCGCGACCGCTTCGCGGACCGGCTGCCGTTCTCGGCCTGGGATCCAGCTGTGCTCGAGGACTACTGCCGCTGGGGCGTGTTGCCTGACCCAGACGGCGGCGAGGGTTGGGTGCTGGCCTGTCCTCCGCAGATCGAAGCCGCCGTCTATATGGGCAGTTCACAGCACAACATTCATGACCTGCCTGCTCGCATCGATGTGCCGGTGACTGTACTGCGGGCCAAGCCGCGTTCGGTGGATCGGGATCCGATGGACTTTTCGTCCTCACCGACCTGGCCGGACCTGGCGGCTGCCTTTCCTGATGGTCATGACGTTCACCTGTCACATTTGTCGCATTTCATTCCCATGGAGCAGCCTGCGCTCGTGGCTGAATATGTGCTCGCTGCAGGCAGACGCCGATCCTGCTAAGGTCGCCGCGTTTCGCTGATCATCGGGGAGAAAGGCATGCATATCGGCGTGACGCTGGCGTTCAATCAGCACACCCCGCCGGAGGTCGTGGTCGCCGCAGCGCGGATGGTGGAAGAGCGCGGTTTCCACTCGATCTGGGTGCCGGAACACGTTTTGTTCTTCAATGACTATCGTTCACGCTACCCCTACTCTGAAGACGGCCGAGTGCCGGGCGATCCGGATGGGGTGCTCGATCCCTTCACTGCACTGACTTTCGTGGCCGCCCATACGCATCGGGTCCGTCTGGGTACTGGGGTCTGCCTGGTTCCGCAACGGCACCCGGTCTACACCGCAAAACAGGTGGCGGACCTGGACTACCTGTCGGGTGGTCGATTCGATTTCGGTGTTGGCATCGGTTGGTTGAGGGAGGAGTTCGACGCCCTCGGTATTCCCTTTGAGAACCGAGCGCGGCGGACGATCGAGTGTCTGGACGTCATGAAGGCGCTGTGGGGCCAGAAGGTCACGGAACACGACAGCGCCAACTTCAGCATTCACGGCGCCTTGCAGAATCCCAAGCCCCGTCAGCGTCCCCACCCACCCATCTACTTTGGTGGCGAGTCGACCCCGGCACTGCGCCGTGTGGCTCAGCATGGACAGGGCTGGTACGGCTTTCAGCTCACTGTGCCAGCTTTGGTGGAGCGCCTGGGCCTGCTCGACGCGGCGCTGTCTGCAGCGGGTCGTAAGCGTGGGGACATTCAGGTGGCTATTGGCGCCCGTGGTCGCCCGAGTCCGGATGACCTGAAAGCGTTTCGCGAGCTGGGTGTGGATCAGCTTATTGTGCCCGTGTTCGCCATTGATGCCGAGGGCTTCCTCCGTCGCCTGGACAAGCTTGCGGAGCAGATGACCGCTCTGGGCTGATGTCGGCGGCCTGAGGCCTGAGGGATCGACTCCGAGCCGGGTCATAAAGGGTGCAGGTTGCCTGGCCCAAGAGCGGCATGGGACGCTCGGCTCCATGACTAAAGTTTTGGGGGCAGGGCAGTGTGCAAGGGTCCTGAAGCCTTTACGGATGGCGCATACTACGGACACTGAGCACTCATGACTGAAGCTGAAGCGCTGCGCGTTCTCGGCCTCGAGGGCATGGGGAGCCCGGCGTTCGAGTCCGATACCTGTATCGACGCCGACAACGTTCGCAATGCCTTCAGCGCCCAGATGCGGGTACTGCGTGGCGCCCGCAGAAAGGCCGGCAGCGTCCTCGAGCGTCAGCGCATCGATCGCGCCTTGTCTCTTACCCTTCTGGCCCGGGATCGGCTGCTGCCTGCCGACGGTCGTGCCTTTGCCGTGACTCAGGATTTGGCTCGAATCCAGCGTCCACGTGTGTTTTGGCATGCGCTTGCTGTACTCCTCATCGGCTTTATCATGGTGATTCTGGGCCTGCTGCCGGAGCCGGCCCAGGAGACGGAGTCCGTGGTTGTCCCGCTCTACGAAGAACTATCCCCGCCAGCGCCTGCCGCGGAGGATGTGCCGGTAACCCGCGCGCTGCTCGACAGCGTCCGCCTCGCCCTGCAGGAGCAATGGCAACAGACGCCTTCATTGGGATGGTCGTGGCTTCTGCCGGGCGAAACAGATCTCGACGCCCTGGCGCCACCGCCGCTGCCAGCAGGGTGGCATTGGCAGGGCCAGCGGGACGGTGCCTTCGCTGCCATTGATATGATCGGTCAGGACTGGCTCCTGGCGGCGCCTCTGTGGGAGGACGGCAGTCTCTACTGGGCCTGTTTCAGTGCCCGCCCCGGTCGCACCGGATGTTACGTGATTGCCGATGACGCGATTCTCGAGCGGCGTCTGCCCCGTGGGCAGGTTGGGGCGCGGCTGCTTGCCGAAGCTCTGGCGCGGCTTCCGGACTCCCAACGTCAGGAAGGCTGGTCGCCCCAGCGATGGTACCGTCAGGCCGCGCGATGAGAATTCGGATTTGAATGCTGTGGCTGCAAGACACGAGGGGATTCGGATTTGAATGCTGTGGCGGTAAGACGCGAGCGGATCCGGCTATTGGTGTTGCTGGTGCTACTGGGCCTCGCCATCGGGCTTTTGGCCTCGACCGTTCGCGACCGATTAGGTTTCGGTCGTGAGATAGAGGCCTTCGGGGCAGAGGCCTGTCAGCGCATTCCGGCGCCGGCGGGGCCAGAGGATCTGGAGATCGACGAGCTGTTGCGGGTGGCTTTCATCTCGGCGACGCCGCGGCGCGAGTCCGGTGCGCTGGGGGATCTCTACTGGCTGGATCTGGATGACCTTGATGCGGTGCCGGTGTCGATCCCCCGTGACGGTCCGGAGCTGGCGCCCCACGGATTGTCGCTGGTCCGCGTCGATCATGAGTTGTATCTGCATGTCATCAACCATGCCGATGCTGGGGGCAGCACCGTCGAACAGTACCGCTATGTGCCGACAGCCGGGTTGGGGGCTGGATCTGCAAGGAGCTTGGGGGCCTTGGAGCATCTGGTCACTGTGTCTGACCCGGCCCTGTCCTCGCCCAACGATCTGGCTGCTGTGGACGGGAAGCGCTTCTATGTGACCAACGATCATGGCGGCCGCAACCCTCTGATGCGTAGCCTTGAGCACGTGCTGGGGTTTCGCCTCGGCGACGTTCAATATTACGACGGCCAGCGGTTCCAGACCGTGGCCACGCGCCAGGGATTTGCCAATGGCATTTTGCTGACCCGAGGCGGCGGGCGTGTCCTGGTAGCCGAGACCGTAGCCGGGACCATCACCAGTTATCTGCGCGACCCGGTTTCGGGACTGCTCACGGCCGAGTCCTACATGCGTTTCGAGACGGGGCCGGACAATCTGACTCAGGCCCAGGACGGCAGCATCTGGATGGTCGGCCATCCCCGGCTGGTGGACTTCATCGCCCATGCCAGGGATCCTGCCAAGCTGTCGCCCACGGAGGTCTATCGCATCGACTTTTACGGCCGCAGCGCTGACTTCGGTGCGGTAATGGTGGACGACGGCAGCCTGATCTCCGGTGGCAGTACAGCTGCCGTGCGTGGCCAACTCATGTGGGTTGGGAACGTCTTCGATCCCTATCTGCTGCGTTGCACCCTGCACCGCGGCATCGGTAGCGCTGTCCCCGCCCCTGTAGTCGAGCCGCGCTTGACTTATCAATGATCTGGCACTGACCCGGCACTGATCTGCTGGATGAGGCCGACCTACCCATAAAAAGGGGCGGGCGTGTACAATCCCGCGCTCTTCGCCACCTGACTTTCGGGGTTCACAGCTCGTGGCCGCATCTGCTCCCGCCGAACGCGACGGCGCCACGACCGGCGCCGGATCCGGGTTTTCTTTCGTCGACGCCGAACATCAGGTGCTCGATTTCTGGACCCGTGAACGAATCTTCGAACGCTCTCTCGAGGCCACGCGCGATGGCTCGCCCTACATTTTTTACGATGGGCCGCCCTTCGCGACCGGGTTGCCCCATCATGGCCACATCGTCGCTTCGACGCTGAAGGACATCATCCCGCGCTACTTCACCATGAAGGGTCGCTATGTGGCCCGGCGCTGGGGCTGGGATTGCCACGGTCTGCCCATCGAGCACGAGATCGACAAGCAGCTCGGCATGTCTGCCGGCGAGGCTGTGGCGAAACTCGGCGTCAAGGGCTACAACGATGCCTGCCGCGCCATCGTCCAGCGTTACGTTGAGGAATGGCGCAAGACCATTACCCGGGTTGGCCGCTGGGTCGACTTCGATCACGACTACAAGACCATGGATCCCTGGTTCATGGAATCCGTGTGGTGGGTGGTCAAGCAGCTGTGGGAGAAGGGACTCGTCTATCAGGGCGTGAAGGTGGTTCCGGTATCCACGGCCTTGGGCACGGTGCTGTCGAATTTCGAGGCGGGGCAGAACTATCAGGAAGTCCAGGATCCTGCGGTGACCGTGCTTCTGGAGCTCGAGGACGGCAGCGGTCATCTGGCGGTCTGGACCACCACGCCCTGGACGCTGCCCTCCAATCTCGCGGTCTGCGTGCACCCTGAACTCGACTACGTGAAGGTGCGTGATGCACAGCGCGGTGTGGTGTTCTGGCTGGCCGAGGGTCGACTCGAAGCCTATCGCTCCAAGCGGGAGCTCGAAGTTCAGGGGCGCGCCAAGGGCAGTGAGCTGGCCGGGCTGCGCTATCGTCCACTGTTCCCCTATTTTGCGTCCGAAGCCGATAACGGGGCGTTTCGGGTGCTCACCGACGACTACGTCACGGCTGACGATGGCACGGGCATGGTGCATCAGGCGCCGGCCTTTGGTGAAGACGACCTGCGAGTCTGCCGTGCCCACGGCATCGAGGCCCTGGTATGTCCGGTGACGCTGGAAGGGCGTTTTACCGCGGAAGTGGAGAACTTTGCCGGCCAGTATGTCAAGGAAGCTGATCGCGACATCATGCGCGTGCTGAAGGCATCTGGTGCGCTCTACCAGCAGGACGTGCTGGTCCACAGCTATCCCTTCTGCTATCGATCGGATACGCCTCTGATCTATCGGGCGATTCCTTCCTGGTATGTCAAGGTGGAGGCGCTGCGCGAGCGCATGCTGGCGGCCAACGCCCAGATCCAGTGGGTGCCCGACCACATCCGCGACGGTCGCTTCGGCAAGTGGCTGGAAGGGGCCCGGGACTGGGCCATTTCGCGCAATCGGGTGTGGGGAACACCGCTGCCGTTGTGGGTCAACGATGTCAGCGGCAAGGTGCTTTGCATCGGGTCTTTGGATGAACTCGAAGCCTACAGCGGCGTGCGCATCGACGATTTGCACCGTGAGTTCGTCGACCCCCTGGAATTTCAGGTGGCGGGCGAGGAGGGTGTCTACCGGCGCATTCCCGAAGTCCTCGACTGCTGGTTCGAATCGGGGTCCATGCCCTATGCTCAGCTGCATTACCCCTTCGAGAATCAGGCCATTTTCGAGCAGGGCTTCCCGGCCGAATTCATTGCCGAGGGACTCGATCAGACCCGCGGCTGGTTCTATACCCTGACCGTTCTCGCTGCCGCGCTCTATGACCAGCCGGCATTCAGGAACGTCATCGTCAACGGCATGGTGATGGCCGAGGACGGCAAGAAAATGTCCAAGCGGCTGAAGAACTACACGCCGCCGGACGAGCTGCTCGAAGTGCATGGCGCCGACGCCCTGCGCCTGTATCTGATCAACTCCGGTCTGGTGAAGGCCGAGGAACAGCGCTTCGCTGACAGCGGTGTCCGCGACATGGTCCGGCGCGCGCTTTTGCCCTGGTACAACGCTTACAACTTCCTGGCCACCTACGCTGCTATCGATCAGTGGGCGCCGGATGCAGCGGTGCCGCTGGCATCACAGAACATTCTCGATCGCTGGATCCTGTCCAGGCTGCAGACTCTGAAACAGACCGTGGCGACGGAGATGGAAGCCTATCGCCTCTACAACGTGGTGCCGCGCCTGTTCGAGTTCATCGAAGAGTTGACCAACGTCTACATCCGTCTCAACCGCAGCCGTTTCTGGGGTGCCGGTCAGGATCCGGACAAGCTCGCTGCCTACGCCACCTTGCATCACGTCCTGCTCGAGCTGAGCCAGACCATGGCGCCGTTTGCACCCTTTCTTTCGGAGACCCTCTACCGGGGATTACGGCGCTTCGGCGGGCGTGAGGACTCGGCCCTGCCGGATTCCGTGCATCTGTGTCGCTATCCCGAGCCTGAGCCTGCGCGGGTGGATGCAGCGCTCGAGCGGGCAGTGGATCGCATGCAGCAGGTCATCCTGCTCGGCCGGCAGAAACGCGAAGAAGTGAAGATTGGCCTGCGTCAACCCCTCGGCCGACTCACGGTGGTGCATCGTGACCGGGAACTGCTCGACGACATGCAGCGGCTCGAGGGCTACTTGGCCTCGGAACTGAACGTGAAGGAGGTGGTGTATTCCAGCGATGAAGAGGCCTTCATCCGGCTCTACGCGCGCCCCAATTTCCGCCTGCTCGGCAAGCGCCTCGGCAAGCGTATGAAGCATTTCCAGCAGCTCATCAACGACCTCGATGCTGGCGCCCTGGAAACCTTCCAGGAGCGTGGTGAGGTTGAGCTGGACGGGGAGCGCTTCGATGCCGAGGAGGTCGAGATCCTGCGTGAGGCCCGCCCCAACACCGAGACGGTATCGAATCGCTTCATCAGCATCGATCTTGCCACGACGCTGGACGCGGCGCTGATCGAAGAGGGCCTGGCGCGGGAGTGCGTCAATCGCATTCAGCGCAGTCGCAAGGAGCTCGATCTGAACGTGGCCGACCGCATCGAGGTGCGTTACGAAGGCGATCCGGAGTTGCTCTCGGCACTTAAGGCTCACGCTGACTACGTTGCGGGTGAGATCCTCGCAACGTCCTTCGAGGACTCAGAACCCGAAGCTGACGGCCGCTTCGAGGTGGACGTGAACAGCCGCAAGCTGAAGTTCTCCATCCGGGTGATCGATTCGGCGGCGTGATTGATCGCCCTGGGGCGCCCCATCAACGATCAATTCTGCTCCCACGGGGACTCGCCGCGGACTTTTGCGACAGCCTCCTTGTCCGCGGCCTCCTTGTCCGCGAATGAGAGCCTTCGAATGGCGAGGCGGGGACGTTATTCGCGGATGAAGAAGAGGGTGTCGCAAAACTCAGCGTGGCGCCCCTGTGGGAGCGGATTTATCCGCGAATGACCCCGCAAGTCATTGATTTCTCGCAGTCCATTCGCGGCTGAAGCCGCTCCCACGGAGTCT
>SLTB01000121.1 GCA_007130155.1 Pseudomonadales bacterium | reverse complement strand
GAGCGGCTTCAGCCGCGAATGGACTGCGAGAAATCAATGACTTGCGGGGTCATTCGCGGATAAATCCGCTCCCACAGGGGCGCCACGCTGAGTTTTGCGACACCCTCCAAGTCCGCTCCCACATGGCCCGCGGCCGCTGCCTAAAGAGCAGCGAATAAGCCCCAAACCAGCGAGAACGCGTACCCACTCATGAAGCCCCAATCACGCATCTACGTAGCCGGACACCGCGGCCTTGTCGGCAGCGCCCTGATCCGCGCCCTGCAAACCCAGGACTACAGGAACCTGATCACGCGCAGCCACGCCGAACTCGACCTCACCGACCCGGCGGCCACCGCAGCCTTCTTCGCCGCCGAGCAGCCCGAGTATGTCTTCCTGGCCGCCGCCAAGGTGGGTGGCATCGGCGCCAACAACACCCGGCCGGCCGAGTTCATCCAGGTCAACCTGGCCATCCAGAACAACGTCATCGAGCAGGCCTACCGCAGTGGTGTGAAGCGCCTGCTGTTCCTCGGTTCGAGTTGCATCTATCCACGGGAAGCCCCTCAGCCCATCAAGGAGGAGTACCTGCTCACCGGGCCCTTGGAGCTCACCAACGAACCCTACGGCATCGCCAAGATCGCCGGGATCAAACTCTGCGAGAGCTACAACCGCCAGTACGGCAGCGACTTCCGCAGCGTGATGCCCACGAACCTCTACGGCCCCGGCGACAACTACGATCTGGAAAGCAGCCACGTGCTGCCGGCGCTGATCCGCAAGTTCGACTTGGCCAAACTGGCCCTGGCAGGGGATTGGGACGCCATCGCCCAAAACGAGAAGGTCTTCGGACCCATCCCTGCAGATGTGATGCAGCAACTCCGCGAGCAGTCAACCAACACAGCACCACAGTTAAGCCTGTGGGGCTCGGGCCAACCGCGCCGCGAATTTCTGCACGCCGATGACATGGCCGCTGCTTGCCTCCACGTCATGCAGCTGAAGGCTGAAGTGCTGGCCACCTGCACCTTGCCCCAGTGCTCCCATCTCAACATCGGCTGTGGCGAGGATGTCTCCATTGCCGAACTGGCGAATCTCGTTGCCGAAGAAGTGGGTTACCCGGGTTCAGTTGCCTTCGATCCGAGTTATCCCGACGGCACCCCGCGCAAGCTCCTCGATGTTAAACGCTTGGCAAATCTGGGCTGGCAGGCCAGTATTCCCCTCAAGCAGGGTGTCAAGCTGGCCATCGACGCCTACAGAGAAACGGCCAGGGGCTAGGTAAGGGACGGGGGTTTCCTTGCAGACAGCCGGTAACACACTTCCCTTAGCGCGGCCGCAAGGAGCAGCTCCGTTGCGGCAGCGTTTCCGGAACGCAGGGAAGGGGGGGCAATCAGCATACCTCAGCGTCAGAGCGAATCAGCCGCGCTGGCAGACCTCCCATGAAAGCCCACGCCAAGCCAGGCACGCGCAGCGCGCGCACGAGCCGGCGTGACGCTGTGAGCCAGCTCACCGGGAACGCGAAGAGGATCGAGATGAGCAGGGTTAACCCAAGAATCAAAGCTTGCTGAAGGAAACGGGAGCCAAGGAACCGTCCATGCTCCACCAGCTAGCCCAAATACCGCGGTCTGCGAAGCAGGCGATCATGATCGCCTGCGATGTTGTGCTGCTTGCCCTGATCGTCTGGCTCGCCTTTGTATTGCGCTTCGAAGCATTCCTGCCCGCTGAGTATTTGGCGGTGTGGTGGCTGAGTTTGGCCGTGCCGGCACTGACCCTGCCCTGCTTCATGGTCACCGGCCTCTACCGCGCCATCGTCCGCTATCTGGGTGCCCAGGCCATTACGTCTATCATTCAAGGCGTGACCCTCTCCACCTTCGCATTCATCGCCCTGGTGGCCGCGCTGCGCATCGATGAAAGCGTTCCCCGAACCGCCTATGTCCTTTACTGGGGTCTGGCTGTGCTCGCCATAGGCGGCAGCCGCTATGCGGCTCGAACCTGGTTCCGCCAACTGATCCGAGGCCTGAGCGGCAGCGAGCGCGTGGCCATCTATGGCGCCGGTGCTGCCGGGGTGCAATTGGCCCAGGGTATGGATGCCGAGCAGTCCTTCGATCTGATCTGCTTCATCGATGACGATCCCAACCTGCACGGCAGGGTGGTTCATGGCTTGAAGGTGCACGCACCGGCTGACCTTCCCATGCTGATCGAGCGCCAAGACATCCACCGCGTGCTGCTGGCCATTCCCTCCGCCCGCCGCAGTCGCCGCCGTGAAATCGTTGACGGCCTCCACGGCCTGGGCATCAAGGTCATGACCATGCCCGGCATCGTGGACATTCTGTCGGGCAACGCGCGAATCGATGAGGTTCGCGAAGTCCGAATCGAAGACCTTCTTGGTCGTGATCCGGTCATGCCCTCGCTGGAACTCATGGAGCGCTGCATCCGAGACAAGAATGTCCTGGTCACCGGGGCAGGGGGCTCCATCGGTAGCGAGCTCTGCCGTCAGATCCTCATGCTCAGGCCCAAGACGCTGGTCCTGCTGGAGCAGAGTGAGTTCGCGCTCTACCAGATCGATCGCGAACTGCTCAGCGAGAGCATCGTCGAGCGGACTGCCACCCGCGTCGTTCCGTTACTCGGCTCCGTGGTGGACGCACAACGTGTACGCCGCATCCTCGAGACTTTCCAAGTCCACACCGTTTACCACGCCGCCGCCTACAAGCACGTGCCCATCGTCGAGGGCAATGTGCTTGAGGCTGTGCAGAACAACATCTTTGGCACCTTGCACGCCGCGCAGGCGGCCGAAGCCGCGGGCGTTGAACGCTTTGTCCTCATCTCCACCGACAAGGCTGTTCGGCCCACCAACGTCATGGGAGCTACCAAGCGCTTTGCGGAGCTGATTCTTCAAGCCATGGCGGACCGGGGGCGGCAGGAGACTATCTTCTCCATGGTGCGCTTCGGCAATGTGCTCGGCTCGTCCGGCTCAGTCGTCCCCCTGTTTCGCGAGCAGATCGCCCAGGGAGGCCCCGTCACCGTCACCCATCCGGAAGTCACCCGTTACTTCATGACCATTCCCGAGGCGGCCGCCCTTGTCATCCAGGCGGGCAGCATGGGCACTGGAGGGGACGTCTTCGTACTCGACATGGGCGAGCCGGTGAAGATCCTCGATCTGGCGCGGCGCATGGTGCAGCTCACCGGCCTGGAAGTTCAGGATGAAGCCCACCCCGACGGCGACATTCGCGTCGCATTCACGGGCCTGCGCCCTGGAGAGAAGCTCTATGAAGAGCTGTTGCTTGGCGAGAACATCTCCGCAACGGAGCACTCCATGATCATGCGTGCCGAGGAAGCCTTTCTGCCTTACGGAGGATTGAAGGAGTTGCTGGATGTGTTCCGCGCGGCCGACCGGGGCTTTGAGTGCCAGTCGGCCATACAAATCCTGGAGCGGGCGGTGGATGGATTCTCGGGGAATGGCTTGGGCCATGATTTGATGGCGCGGGAAATGGCAGGGACTGAGCAAGCAGGTGTCGCATCGTTCAACATGGCCGTCGCGCCGGCCCCCGCTAAAGTCGCGGGTGCATAGCGGTTTGGACGCGCTTGCGTCCTTGCTGCTTTTCTGAGCCGTCGAGAGCGTCCTGACGGGCTCTGTCCGCTACCGGCAGGACACGACGCGGTGCCTTGAGATCGTTGACCACCGGGACGTAGTCGTGGACTTGCTTGAACCATGTCCGCCACGCCGCCATTCTTCGGCGCTGTGAGGGCGCGACGCAGCCACTGGCGCTCGAGAGCAGGGGCCTGGAGCCCCGCCAGCTCACCCCGGCTCATGTTCAGCCGACGGGCCGCCGCAGGAAAACTGGCCTTCTTCAGCCTGTCGATCTCCAGAATCTCGAATTAATGAGGACGACCCATTCTGCCAGTGTGGCCAAGCCACGCTGGCCGATGGCATTGGACCCGTTCGGTATGAGTCTTGCCCGGATCGCGAAAACCTACCACCGCCTCCAGCGCTACCTCAGTAACTCGTATTGGCTGATGGGCGAGCGCCTGGTTGGTGCCGGTTTGGGCCTGGTCGCCACGGTCTTTGTGGCCCGCTACCTCGGTCCGGAGCAGTATGGTGCGCTGGCCTACGCGCTGTCCTTGGTCGCTTTGTTCGCCGCCGCCGGTCACATGGGTCTTCATGGCTTGGTGGTCCGAGAGATCGTCCGCGATCCTGACGGGCGCCCGGAGACACTTGGCACCACTGCGGTTCTCAAGCTGTTGGGCATGGCTCTGGGATATATCGGGCTGCTGGTCTATGGGCTGCTCTATGAAGGCGCCGGATCCACTGAGTTCTATCTGATCGCCATCGCCGGGGCGGGTCTCCTGTTTCGAGCGTCGAGCGTCGTCGATTTCTGGTTCCAAGCTTTCGTGCAGGCCAAGTACGCTGTCCTGGCGAATGTCACCGGCCATCTTGTGGTCACGGCCTTCAAGCTGGGCTTGGTGCTGGCCGGTGCCGGTCTCGTCTACTTCGCCGCAGCCCAATTGCTTCACGCCATCTTGGTGGCGCTGCTGCTGGTGGTGGTATTCCGTATAAAAGCGGAGCTTCGCCTCGCTCAATGGCGATTCAATTGGCAACGCGCCCGTCTACTTTTACGACAGGGCTGGGTGATCTATCTCGGTTCGATCTTCGCGGTGATCTACCTGAAGGTCGATCAGGTCATGTTGAGATGGTTCGCGGATGCAACGGAGGTGGGACAGTACGCGGTAGCGGCTCAGTTGTCAGAGGCCTGGTACTTCGTTCCAGCCGCTATCGTCGCGTCATTTTTTCCAAAGCTCATCGCCTTGCGAGACGAAGACAGTGACGTCTTCTACCGCAGGCTGCAGCAGCTCTTCGACGTCTTGTTCCTGATGGGCCTCGGTGTGGCCATCGTCATGAGTCTTGCGGCCCCCTGGTTGATTAACTTGTTGTTCGGGGTCGACTACGCTGCCAGTGCCCAGATCCTCGTTATCCATACCTGGGCGGCGATCTTCATATTCATGCGGGCGGCGTTTTCCAAGTGGATTCTGATCGAGAACGCGCTGTATTTTTCCTTGTTCACCCAGGGGCTGGGTGCGCTCGCCAACGTGGCGATGAACTACCTTCTCATTCCGATATACGGCGGATCAGGAGCGGCATGGGCGACGCTGGTCTCCTATGCCATGGCTTCATTCTTCGCGCTGCTTTTCTATCGCCGTACCCGTGTGGTGTTTTGGCAGATGTGCCTGGCCATGCTGGCCCCCGTTCGTTACCCACTGCGTTTCGCATTGGGTAGTCAAGGGCGATGAAGCGGATCTTGAAGAAAATGCTCCCGGCAGCCGCCAAGCGCGCCATAGTGCTTGGCATAGACGGATTCAGCTTGTTCCTGGCACGTGCATGTGCGACCAACGGTGTTCTTGCAGGCTTGTACTACGCGTTTTTCAGCCGCCGCTTCGACCGGGAGCACCTTGCGGTTCTGCGTGGCCGACTAGCCTATGCCAAATCATTGCGTGAGATTGGAGAGACCTCGCCGCTGTTGCGTCGTAACATCCATCGGCTCGAGAAGGGGCTGATCATGAAGCCCCGGCGCCCTCTGTTCGCCGAGGGCTTTATTGCAGAGACCGTCCACTGCTATGCCCGTGCTGCGGCCAACTTGGACTATTCCCCGGCCGAGCTGAAGTGGGCCACGGACGTGCTCGATGCCTATTTCGACGTGGTTGAGCCGTCGCCAGTGGTGGAACAAGCTCAACAAGTCTACGCGCTGTGTTCGCAAACAAGGGGCACAGAGCGACCCATCTTGGTCCCTCCAACTTTCCGGCCCTACCCACGCTCCGATTCGCCCCCATGCAACATCAGCCACGACGCGTTGCAGGCGCTGTTCATTCGCCGGCGTTCTGTGCGTTGGTACCAGCCGATACCGGTTCCTGGCGACCTGATCCAGAAGTGTATTGATTCAGCCGCGCTCGCGCCTTCGGCCTGCAATCGCCAGCCTTTTCGCTTCATCGTCGCCAACGGCGTCGAGCGTGCCAGTCGCGTGGCGCAATGTGCTGGCGGTACGGTGGGGTTTGCCGAGCAGCTGCCGGCAGTCGTGGTCGTGGTAGGGGATCTCTCGGCCTATCCCAAAGAGCAAGATCGCCACCTGATTTACATCGATGGCTCGCTGGCGTCCATGCAGTTCATGCTGGCCGCCGAGACCCTGGGCTTGTCGACATGTCCCATCAACTGGCCGGACGTGGACGCTGCGGAAGTGCGGCTACAGAAACTCATTCATCTGCCTGAATATGAGCGCGTGGTGATGTTGATCGCAGTCGGTTACCCGGACGAAGAGGGTGGTATCCCCTACTCACAAAAAAAGGAGTACAGGCTTTTGGGTCAGGATATGGTGACTGATGATCATTGAAATCAGGATGGCCGGATTCGTAAACAAGGGAGCGGAACTCATGCTGAGGGCCGTCCATGAAAGGTTGCGAATGGCTTATCCTGAAGCCCTGTTCACGATGGTACCGACCGCGCTTCAGGGTTCGGCGCCGTTTCGCCGCCTCGTCGATGCCGGTTTCTATCCCAAAGCGTCACTGTATCGCTATGGCGTGGATTGGGGGCAGTTGTGCCCATTGATTCCAAGAACAATCCGGGAACGATTCGGTTTGGTCCTGGATCGCGAGGTCGACATCGTCATTGACGCTGCCGGCTTCGCCTACAGTGATCAATGGGGAATCAGCCACACGCAGGTATTAGCCGAGTCGGCGCGCCGCTGGCGGCGTCGCGGGACCAAGGTCGTCGTGATGCCCCAGGCACTTGGCCCGTTCAGGGGAACGGCGATAAGAAAGCACATCCAGACGGTCGTTGATCATGCCGATCTGGTGATGCCACGCGAGCGCACTTCCTATGACCACTTGGTAGACGTGGTCGGCGAGCGGTCGAACATCCGTCAGTTTCCTGACTTTACCAACCTGATCGAGGGGAGGGTACCGCCGGTATTCGATGAGCAACGCCACCAAGTCTGTCTCGTGCCGAACTACAGAATGATTGACAAGACCGATGCGGCAGTAAGTGAGGCCTATCTACCTTTTATGCAGCGCTGCGCCAAGCTTCTTGTGGGGCGTGGCGCCATGCCCTTCGTGTTGGTCCATGAAGGGGCCAAGGATCAATGGCTTGCCGATCAAATTGCGAGCGCGGCCGGGGGTATTCCGGTGCTTACCGTCGACGACCCTCTGGAGATCAAGGGCATCTTGGGCGCTTGCAGGGCGACGATCGGCAGCCGATTCCATGGGCTCGTCAGTGCGCTCAGCCAGGGTGTTCCCTCTCTTGCCACGGGATGGAGCCATAAGTACGTCGAGCTTCTCGATGACTATGGCTTTCCCGAGGGTGTCGTATCGGTGGTTGGCGAGGATGGCGGCGCACTTGAAGACCGGCTCGAGATGCTCGTTGACCCCGAGCGCCACGCGAAGCTCCGGGCGACTTTGCTCGAAAACTCGGAACGGTTAAAGCAGCGCTCTGAGGAGATGTGGGCAACAGTATTTGGGGTACTGGAATCGTCCCGTGCTGGGTGACTTCCACAACCGAATACTCCTGAACCTAGTTCCGTTCTACCATCCTCAGAGATCATGGATTGTAGACGACACATCCCGCTTCAGAGTCCGGACACTGCATGCGGCTGAATCGGACGCGAGACACCGGAACGGTGACCTCGGGCCTATGCCTGGCTTCGATGTCGATACTGATGTTCTGCGCCCATTGTTAAACGCAGCGGAGACGGTGCTAAAGCTTGCTGTGCTGCATGCGGCGCCCATAGCAGATCGTTTGGCGTACCGCTTAAGGCAAGGAAAGCAAGCGGGTTTCCTGAGTGCCTTACGGTCCGTGGTGCCGAAGCGAAGCGAGTTAGGCTCGCGGTGCCTCGCCCGGAGCGCAACAAACTCCGCTTGCGCCACG
>SLTB01000227.1 GCA_007130155.1 Pseudomonadales bacterium | reverse complement strand
TGTGGGAGCGGCTTCAGCCGCGAATGACCCCGCAAGTCATTGATTTCTGGCAGTCCATTCGCGGCTGAAGCCGCTCCCACGGAGTCTTGCCAACCTTTTGCGACACCCTCTGAAGCCGCGAACGCCTTTCGCGGACCAGTCCGCTACCACCGCTCAGATGTGCTCGACGCTCTGGATCTCGTACTCGATGGGCCCACTGGGGGCATTGACCACGATTTCGTCGCCTTCGGACTTGCCGATCAGGGCGCGGGCCATGGGTGAAGCTACCGACAGTTTGCCCTCTTTCAGATCGGCTTCATCCTCACCGACGATGCGATAGGTGGCGGTCTTCTCCGTGTCGAGGTTCAGCAGGCGGACGGTAACGCCGAAGATGACCTTACCGGTGGGCTTGATCTGTGTGACGTCGATCACCTGCGCATCCGCGAGCTTGCTCTCGATCTCCCGGATTCGCGCCTCCGAAAGCCCCTGCTGCTCCTTGGCTGCGTGATATTCGGCGTTCTCCTTGAGGTCGCCATGGGCACGGGCCTCGGCAATCGCCTGGGTGATCCGCGGCCGGTCCACGCTCTTGAGCTGCTTGAGCTCGGCGCGCAGGCGCTCGGCGCCCTCAATGGTCATCGGAACCTTCATGACGTCAACCCTGCGTGGAGGTCCTGGAGCCGGCGAACCTTCTCACCACGACCATAGCGAATGGCGGCACAAATGGCCTCACCACCGGCGAGGGTCGTCGTGTAGCAAACCTTGAACTGCAGCGCGAGTCGACGAATCACTGCCGAATCCGCGATGGACTGACGGCCCTCCGTCGTATTGACGATAAGAGTGAGCTGACGGTTTTTCAACATGTCGGAGATATCGGGCCGGCCCTCGGCGACCTTGTTGACCCGATCGCAGGCGAGCCCGGCTTCCTGCAGCAGCTTGCGGGTACCGCGAGTGGCCACCAGGCTAAAGCCGTGATCCGCCAGTTCACGCCCGACGGCGACGATGCCGTGCTTGTCGGAATCCTTGACCGACAGGAAGGCGCGCCCAGCGGTAGGCAGATCGATGCCGGCAGCCAGGGTGGCCTTGGCGAAGGCCTCGGGGAAGCTGTTGCCCACGCCCATCACTTCGCCGGTGGACTTCATCTCGGGGCCGAGGATGGGGTCCACTCCGGGGAACTTGTTGAAGGGGAACACCGACTCCTTGACGCTGATGAAGTCAGGAATGATTTCCTCCGTGAAGCCCAGCTCGACAAGGCTTTGCCCGGCCATGCAGCGGGCCGCCAATTTGGCCAGCGAGACGCCGATGCACTTGGAGACGAAGGGCACGGTACGCGAGGCCCGCGGATTCACTTCGAGGACGTAGACGGTGCCGTTCTGGATGGCGAGCTGGACGTTCATGAGACCGATCACGCCGAGTTCCAGCGCCATGGCGCGAACCTGCTGACGGACTTCCTGCTGGAGCTCCTGGCTGAGCCGATAAGGCGGCAGGCTGCAGGCGGAATCGCCCGAGTGCACGCCGGCCTGCTCGATATGCTCCATGATGGCGCCAATCACCACATCCTTGCCGTCGCAGACCGCATCCACGTCCACCTCGACGGCCTGATCGAGGAAGTGGTCGAGCAGCACCGGGTTGTTCTCCGAGACCTTCACCGCCACCTTCATGTAGCGCTCGAGTTCCTCTTCCTCGTAGACCAGCTCCATGGCCCGTCCGCCGAGCACGTAGGAGGGCCGCACCACCATGGGATAGCCGATGCGGCGGCCGGCCTGAAGACCTTCCTCGAAACTCATCACGGTCTCATTGGGCGGTTGCTTGAGGCCGAGCTTGGTGATCATGTCCTGGAAGCGCCGCCGGTCCTCGGCGCGGTCGATGGCATCCGGCGGCGTGCCGATGATGGGCACGCCGGCCGCCTCGAGTTCCTCGACGATCTTCAACGGCGTCTGGCCGCCGAACTGCACGATCACCCCCAGCGGCCGCTCCACCTCGACGATGGCCAGCACGTCCTCAAGCGTCACCGGCTCGAAGTACAGCCGGTCGGAGGTGTCGTAGTCGGTGGACACCGTCTCCGGGTTGCAGTTGACCATGATGGTCTCGTAACCATCTTCGCGCATGGCCAGTGCCGCATGCACACAGCAGTAGTCGAACTCGATACCCTGGCCAATGCGGTTCGGACCGCCCCCCAAAACCATGATCTTCTTGCGATCCGAAGGTGCCGCCTCGCACTCATCTTCATAGGTGGAATACAGGTAGGCCGTGGCGGAAGGAAACTCTGCCGCGCAGGTGTCCACCCGCCGGTAAACCGGACGGATGCCCAGCTCAGAACGGCGCAGGCGTACCTCGGCTTCCTTGCAGCCCAGCAGATCCGCCAGGCGGGCGTCGGCGAAGCCCTTGCGCTTCAAGCCGAAGAGCCGGTCGCGATCGAGCTCGCCCAGACTACAGCCTGCCAGCGCGGCTTCTTCCTTGATCAGGTCTTCGATTTCGGCCAGGAACCAGGGGTCCACATGGCTATGGTCATGCACTTCCTCGAGACTGAAGCCGGCGCGGAAGGCATCGCCCAAGTACCAGAGACGATCGGCCCGGGGCGAGGCCAGCTCACCCACCAGCCGGTTGAGATCATCCGGGTCATCGATGGGGTGGCGCGGCTCGAAGCCGGCACTGCCCACTTCGAGCCCACGCATGGCCTTTTGCAGCGACTCCTGGAAAGTCCGGCCAATGGCCATCACTTCGCCCACCGACTTCATCTGCGTGGTGAGACGGGAATCGGCCTGGGGGAACTTTTCGAAGGTGAAGCGCGGAATCTTGGTGACCACGTAGTCGATGGCCGGCTCGAATGATGCCGGGGTGACTCCGGTAATGTCGTTGGTCAGCTCATCGAGGGTGTAGCCCACTGCCAGTTTGGCTGCGACCTTGGCAATGGGGAAGCCGGTGGCCTTGGACGCCAGCGCCGAGGAGCGCGACACCCGCGGGTTCATTTCGATCACCACCATGCGGCCGTCTGCCGGGTTGATGGCGAACTGCACATTGGAGCCGCCGGTCTCCACACCGATCTCCCGCAGCACCGCGATCGAGGCGTTGCGGAGGATCTGGTATTCCTTGTCGGTCAGGGTCTGCGCCGGCGCCACGGTAATCGAGTCGCCGGTGTGCACGCCCATGGCGTCGAAGTTCTCGATCGCGCAGACGATGATGCAGTTGTCGAGGCGGTCGCGGACCACCTCCATCTCGTATTCCTTCCAGCCGATCAGCGACTCGTCGATCAGCAGTTCCTTGGTGGGCGACAGCTCGAGGCCCCGCCGGCAGATCTCCTCGAACTCCTCGGCGTTGTAGGCGATGCCGCCACCGGAACCACCCAGCGTGAACGAGGGCCGGATGATGCAGGGGAAACCGATCACCGCCTGAACCTGGAAGGCCTCCTCCATGGAGTGCGCGAAGCCGGCGTTGGCGCACTCCAGGCCAATGCGCTTCATGGCGGCATCGAAGAGCTCGCGATCCTCGGCCATGTCGATGGCATCACGGCTGGCGCCGATCAGCTCCACGCCGAACTTCTCCAGAACACCTTCCCTGGCCAGGTCCAGCGCGCAGTTCAAGGCCGTCTGGCCGCCCATGGTCGGCAGCAAGGCATCCGGCCGCTCAGCCTCGATGACCTGCGCCACCGTCCGCCACTCCACCGGCTCGATATAGGTGGCATCGGCCATGGCCGGGTCGGTCATGATCGTGGCCGGATTGGAGTTCACCAGGATCACCCGGTAACCCTCCGCCCGCAGGGCCTTACAGGCCTGGGCGCCGGAATAGTCGAACTCGCAGGCCTGCCCAATCACGATGGGGCCGGCGCCGAGGACGAGGATGCTCTTGAGGTCGCTGCGCTTGGGCATGGTCGATCTTCTGTTTTCAAAGGCAGCGGCCAGCCGCCGCTGCCGGAGGACTCAATGGCCCCGATGGGCCGCCATCAGGTCGATGAAGGCGTCAAACAACCCTTCGGCATCCTGCGGCCCCGGGCTTGCTTCCGGATGGCCCTGGAATCCGAATGCGGGCCGCTCCTTGTGGCGGATACCCTGCAGGGAACCGTCGAACAGCGACTTATGGGTCGCCTCGAGGCAGGCCGGCAGGCTGTCGCCATCCACGGCAAAGCCGTGGTTCTGGCTGGTGATCATGACCCGGCCGCTGATCAGGTCCTGCACCGGATGATTGGCACCATGGTGGCCATGCTTCATCTTCAGGGTGCGGGCACCGCTGGCCAGACCCAGCAACTGGTGGCCAAGACAGATCCCGAATTGCGGGATGCCGGCATCGAGGAAGTGCTTGATGGCATCGATGGCGTAGTCGCAGGGCTCCGGATCACCCGGGCCGTTGGACAGGAAGATGCCGTCCGGGGCCATCGCCAGCACGTCAGCGGCAGGGGTACGCGCCGGCACCACGGTCACGGCGCAGCCGCGATCCACCAACAGCCGGAGAATGTTGCGCTTGATGCCGAAGTCGTAGGCCACCACCCGGAAGTCAGCTTCCGAAGCCGGGCGAATGGCGTGGCCTTCACCCAGGGTCCAGACGCCCTCTTCCCAGCGGTAGGCCTGCGCCACCGACACCGACTCAGCCAGATCCATGCCCTTGAGGCCCGGGAAGGCGCGGGCACGGGCCACGGCTTCATCGCTGCCGATGCTCGCCGCTTCCTCACCGGCGATGATGATGCCGGCCATGGCGCCGTGGGTGCGGATCAGGCGAGTCAGACGCCGCGTGTCGACGTCAGCGATGGCCACGACACCCTCGCGCTCGAGAAACTCAGGCAGCGACATCTGTGAGCGGAAGTTGGATACGCAACGCGCAAGCTGGCGGATCACGAGGCCTGCGGCATGGACCCGGTCGGATTCCATGTCTTCTTCATTACAACCGGTGTTGCCGATCTGCGGATACGTAAGCGTGACGATCTGACGGGCGTAGGAAGGATCCGAAAGGATCTCCTGATAGCCGGTCATGGCCGTGTTGAACACCACTTCGCCAACACGCTCCCCTGCTCGTCCAATCGAGACGCCTTGGAAGATGGTGCCATCTTCGAGCGCGAGAATCGCTGGCGCGGCCAATGCGCGTGTCCCCTGCAAACTGGTCGTGAAAATTCCTCGAAGGCTGCTCCGCCCACAAAAAGGCGGGGGGGAATTGCTTCCTCCCCGCCCATGAGCGCGCCAGGCCATGAGAGCATCATGGGGCGCCGCGGAAGCCGTCTCGACAGTGGCGCCGAATGATACGCAAGGGTCTGTGGGCTGTCCACGCGCCCGGCACTCAAGGGCGGACAAATCGCTTCCTGGATGGCCCGAATTCAGCCTTTCCATGAGCCAGCCGCTGCGCATGGGGATCGTCATCGCAGCACCCGCCTGCCTCACGTAGAATGCTGCCCTTCGAAGCGACTCAACGGACGACACTGCGCATGTACGAACGGCACTTCGGGCTGACAGACAAGCCCTTCCGTCTAACGCCCGACGCGCGCTTCTTTTATCCCAGCGATCAACATCGGCGGGCGCTGGCCTTTCTCGAGTACGGTCTCCACGAAGGCGAGGGCTTCATCGTCATCACCGGTGAGCCGGGAACGGGCAAGAGCACCCTGCTCAGCAAGCTCATGGCCGAGCACGCGAGGGACCCGCTGAAGATCGCAACCATCGAGACCACCCGCCTGACCGATGAGCACCTGCTGGAACTGCTGATCTCCCGCTTCGACCTCAAGCCTCCACGGCTGGGCGGCAAGGCCAGCCTGGTGGAAACCCTGCGCAAGGCCTTCATGGCCTGGGACAAACGGGGCACACGGGCCCTGGCCATCATCGACGAGGCCCAGAACCTGCCTGCCGACACGGTGGAGGAGCTGCGCATGCTCTCCAACCTGACCAACGGCCAGCGTCCCCTGCTGCAGACCTTCCTGGTGGGCCAGCCTGGCCTGCGCGATCGCATCGAGCAGCCTGAGTTCGAGCAGCTGCGGCAACGCATCACCGCCTCCTTCCACCTCGGCCCCTTCAAGGCAGACGAAGTCCAGCCCTACATCGAGTACCGTCTCAAGCAGGCGCGCTGGGACGGCGATCCGACCTTCACCGACGCTGCCTTCGAGGCGATCTTCGAGATCACTGGGGGCATTCCACGTCTCATCAACGTGCTCTGCGACCGGCTGCTGCTCTTCTGCTACCTGGAGACCGTCAATCGCATCGATGAACTCTCAGTGGCCATGATTGCGCAGGAAACCGGCATCCGTTCCCGCCCGCAGCACGCCGGCATCGTCGCTCCGCAGGCCGCTGAATCGTCAACAACGAAGCCCTACGTCGAAGGAAGCGGTGGCAGCGGAAACGACGGCGTGGCGCTGGTTTCTGAGCTCATTGACCGTCTGCGCGGCGTCGAAAACCGCATCCAATACACGGAGCGCCGCCTGCGCCTGGAGCTGATCAGCCTGCGAAAACTGCTGGTCAAAATGAGCGGCAACAGCGACGCGGACAGCGTCACCCTAGACACAGAGAAAAGTGATGCAGAGAAAAGTGACGCGGACAAAGGCGACACGGCAAAAAGCGAGGCAGAAAGCGCCGAGTGAACGCCGATAGCTGCTGCGCATGTCCATCGCCCGCACTGCGGGCCCCCACCGGGACCACGCGAACATCAGGCACTTCCCTCGATCGAAGCTTGTGGGAGCCCCCAGTGGGGGCGATCGGCGCCGTCAGGCGCCATGCAAGATCAAGGTGTTGAGCACTTGTTCCATGAAAGACGAGATGGTCAAAGGCGAGATGGTCGCTAGAACGCTCGTTCGGGCACGGTGATCACATCGCCGGGGCGGAGCTGGAAGTTGGTCTGCAGATCACCACGCCGCAGAATCGCGTTGAGATCGATGTCACGCGGATCTGTGCCGGTCCGATACAGACGGGTCCTCGCAGGTGCAGCGAATTCAGTTGGCCCGCCGGCCTCGAGGACGAGGTCCATCACCGTCATTCCCGGCCTATGGGGCACTGACCGGGGCTGACGCACTGCGCCGGTGACCCGGACGCGGGTCAGATACTCCGCACTCGCGACGCCCGTGACGATGACGCTCACCTGCGGATCCTGCACGAACTCTACCAGGCGCTGGCTGATGATCTCGGCAACCGCTTCCGGCGTCTTGCCACCGACGTCCACATCGCCGATCAGCGGCGCGGAGATGTGCCCGTCGGGCCGCACCGGCACGGACACTGACAACTCCGGGTTGCGCCAGATGCTGATGCTGATGGCATCCCCCGGCCCGAGGCGGTAGCGCTCCGTGAACTGGGGGCCGAAATCTTCTTCGGGTGGCGGGGCGCCGGCAGGGCTGGCACAGCCCGCCAGCAGCACGAGCAGCAGCATAAGAGGCAGCAGCCAGACGACAGCAGGTTGCCAGGCCGAATGGGGCAGAGGGCGGCTCGGTTGCATCGGTTTGCTCCGTGTCTGTGTTCAGTTCCGGGGTTCAGATCCGCCTTGCGGCAGAACCGCTTGCCTGTTGTTCAATCCTAGCCAAGTTCAAGGCAAACGTCTGCTGGCGCGCCGACGCACGGGCTTCCTGGCGGATAGGCTGTCGTCGCGCACATTGACCCGGCCGCCTATTCTCCAGAAACTGGAGGCAGCCAAGAGGGTGGACGGTCTGTTGAATCCAGGCTCGGATCTTGCCGTGAGGGGTGGGCGTGTCCTGAACGCTCCCGCCGGACCCATCAGACCAGACAGCGAGGATGGATGATGTCATCGAAGGTATGGCGTGACCGCCGCCTGCAGATTCTGCTTTGCGCGGGCGTTGCGCAATCGTTCGTGGCGCCGGCGGCGATGGCGCAGGCTACCGGCGACGCGGGCAACTTCAGCGTCTCGGTAGGCTACGAAGCGGAGGCCACTGACAACATTCGCCGCGAGGAGACCGATACCCGTAACGACATTATCCATCGCCCGCGCGTCTCCTTCGGGTATGCGCAGGGCTTTAATCGGGTGGATCTCAGCGCCGCGTACCGGCTGGAGGCG